>NZ_MUMI01000215.1 GCF_002155975.1 Amycolatopsis kentuckyensis | reverse complement strand
GGCGCAAGAACGGCCGGGCGGGATGGTCGCCGCGTAGCCCTTCACCGACGGCGCCATCACCTGCGCGTCGGCGTGCAGCTGCGACGACGGGCCGCCGTTGACGCCCTCGGTGATCAGCTTGGCGCGGTCGACCAGGGCGGCGACACCGGCGCGGACCTGGGCGTCCTGCAGGGTCGCGCTGACCGGGCGCAGCAGCACGTCGGCCACGAGCGGGCGGGCCACCGTGTGCAGCCGGACGGACGAACCGAGCTCGCCGAGCAGCTTGAGCTCGTCGCCGCTGGTGCGCGCCAGCGCGAACTGGTCGTTGCCGCTGCGCAGCGCGGCCAGCAGCGTGTTCTGGTCCGAGCGGCGGAGCACGATCCGGTCGATCGCGGCGGGCTTCTCCCAGTAGCGCTCGTTGCGCTCGAGGATCACTTCGCCGCGGGCGGTGTCCAGGCTCTTGATCGAGAACGGGCCCGCGATGGCCGGGAAGTTCGAGGCCAGCGCCCCGCGCCAGCCGTCGGGCGCGTCCTTGAGCAGGTGGGCGGGCAGCAGGTCGGAGAACAGCGTCTGCCAGCCCGGGTACGGCTTGGCGAAGGTGACCTCGACGCGCTTGCCGCCCTCGCGCGACTGCAGGTCGGTGATCTGCCGGTAGCCGGCGGGCTCGATCACGCCGGGCTGGTCGCGCAGCTGGGTGCGCAGGTAGTCGAAGTCCTCGGCGGCGATGGGCGCGCCGTCGGACCAGGAGGCGTCGGGCCGGATGTCGTAGGCCACCACGAACGGCTGCTGCGAGATCACCTCGGCGGACTTCATGAGGTTCTTGTCGAGCTGGGTGGTGCCGTCGTCCTTCTGGCGGAACACCGAGGGCAGCAGCAGCTGCGAGAGCGCCGAGGTCACCTGGGACGAGTCCGCGAGGTTGTGCGGGTTGTACCCGCCGAGCACGTCGTCGACGCCGACGACGATCTGCGACGGCGTCTTGCCGGTGGTGGACACGGGCGCGACCGACGACGACACGACCGGCGGTGGCGGGGTGTTGGAGCAGGCGGCGAGCAGGACGGCCGCGAGTGCCAGTACCGGCACCGCCTTGCGATTCACCCGCACGCCCCGTTCCTCCCAGTTTCCGCCGATCGGGTCAGCCATGCTCCCACGACCGCCTCCGCCGCCGGAACCGAGATTCCCATACCCGGATCGGGCGGCGCGCCACCCCAAGGTGGGCACTACGGGAATGGACGCGCGGCACACCGTCCGGGTTCCCGGACCGTTCCGGAACGGCGGAACGAACACGGGCCGGACACGAAAAAGGTTCACCCCGGTGGTCGGCGCCAGGCGATGAAGCCGTCGCGACCCCTATAAAGATATAAGGAGAAGAACGGCGGAATTGCTGACGCTGGGTTCGCCACCGGCCGACCCAGCGTAAGGGATCGGGCACGAAAAAACCTCCCGGCGACACGCACCGGGAGGTTTTCGCGAAGCGGAGGATCAGCCGTTGTCGCGGCTCTTGGCGCGCGAACGCTCCTTCGCGCGGGTGTTGACGTCCAGGGTGACCTTGCGGACCCGGACGACCTCGGGCGCGACCTCGACGCACTCGTCGACCGAGCAGAACTCCAGCGCCTCTTCCAGGCCCATCTTGCGCGGGCGGGCCAGCGTCTCCATCACGTCGGCGGAGGACTGACGCATGTTGGTCAGCTTCTTCTCCTTGGTGATGTTGATGTCGAGGTCCTCGAAGCGCGGGTTCTCACCCACGACCATGCCCTCGTAGACGTCGGCGCCCGGCTCGACGAAGAAGGTGCCGCGGTCGGCGAGCTGGATCATCGCGTACGCGGTGACCGGGCCCGACCGGTCGGCGACCAGGGAGCCGCTGTGGCGGGTGCGGATCTCGCCCGCCCACGGGAAGTAGCCCTCGAACACGTGGTTCGCGATGCCGGTGCCGCGGGTCTCGGTGAGGAAGTCGGTGCGGAAGCTGATCAGGCCGCGCGACGGGAGCACGTACTCCAGCTTGATCCGGCCGGTGCCGTTGCCGCTCATGTCCTCCATGCGGCCCTTGCGCGCCGCCAGGAGCTGGGTGATCGCGCCGAGGTGCTCTTCCGGCGAGTCGATGTAGAGGCGCTCGAACGGCTCGTGCAGCTTGCCGTCGATCGTGCGCAGGACCACCTGCGGCTTGCCGACGGTCAGCTCGAAGCCTTCGCGGCGCATCTGCTCGACCAGGATGGCCAGCGCGAGCTCGCCACGGCCCTGGACCTCCCAGGTGTCGGGGCGCTCGGTCGGCAGGACGCGGATCGAGACGTTGCCGATCAGCTCCTGGTCGAGGCGGGCCTTGACCAGCCGCGCGGTGACCTTGTCGCCGCCGTTGCGCCCGGCCAGCGGCGAGGTGTTGACGCCGATGGTCATCGAGATGGCGGGCTCGTCGACGGTGATCCGGGGCAGCGCCACCGGGTTGTCGGAGTCGGCGAGCGTGTCGCCGATCGTGATGTCCGGGATGCCCGCGATGGCGACGAGCTCGCCCGCGCTGGCCTCGGTCGCCGGGACGCGGGTGAGCGCCTCGGTGACCAGCAGCTCGGAGATCCGGACGTTCTGGACGTTGCCGTCTTCGCGCATCCAGGCCACGGTCTGGCCCTTGCGCAGCTTGCCGGCGTGGATGCGGATCAGCGCGATGCGGCCGAGGAAGTTGGACGCGTCGAGGTTGGTGACCAGCGCCTGCAGCGGCGCGTCGAGGTCGGCCGCGGGCGGCGGCACGTGCCGGAGCAGCGTGTCGAACAGCGGGTCGAGGTTCTCGCTCTCGGGGATCTCGCCGTCGGCCGGCTGCTCCAGGCTCGCCTTGCCGGCGCGCGCGGAGGCGTAGACGACCGGGAGGTCGAGGATCGCGTCGTGGTCGGCGTCCTCGATATCGCTGGCCAGCTCGAGCAGCAGGTCGTGGGTCTCCTCGACGACCTCGGCGATCCGGGCGTCCGGCCGGTCGGTCTTGTTGACCAGCAGGATCACCGGCAGGCCGGCTTCGAGGGTCTTGCGGAGCACGAACCGGGTCTGCGGGAGCGGGCCCTCGGACGCGTCGACCAGCAGGACGACGCCGTCGACCATGGCCAGGCCGCGCTCGACCTCGCCGCCGAAGTCGGCGTGGCCGGGGGTGTCGATGACGTTGATCGTCACCGAGCCCTCGGGCGTCTGGCGGTGGATCGAGGTGTTCTTCGCGAGGATCGTGATGCCCTTTTCGCGCTCCAGCTCGCCCGAGTCCATCACCCGGTCCACGAGTTCGGCCCGCTCGGCGAAGGCGCCGGACTGGCGGAGCATCGCGTCCACCAGCGTGGTCTTGCCGTGGTCGACGTGGGCGACGATCGCGACGTTGCGCAGGTCGGGCCGGGTCTTACCGGTCGGCCGGCCGGTTTCGACGGTAGCGCTGGCTGCGGGCACGCGAGAACTCCTGAACTTCAAGGGTTGGATGGCCGCGCACACCGTTCAGGCATCCCGTGACCGGCTCTGGTCACACGCGGACCTCACCCAGGATACCTGCCACCCTGTTGTGAGCGGCCCCACGCCCCCCTGGCGGTTAGGCTGACCTAACGTGGGAACCCGGTGAAGGTCGCCGATCCGGAAGGTGCGTGCGCGTGGGCAAGAAGCCGAAGGACCCGCGGAAGGTCGTGCGCAAGCTGATGAAGGCCGGCAAGGTCAAGAAGAAGTGCTGCCGGTCGAAGCCGCGCTGCAAGAAGTGCCCGGTATTGGCTCTGAAGAAGGCGAAGCTGGACCTGGCTGCCTAGTGCGTGACCGCTTCGTTGATCTGCCGCAGCTCGGGTGCGGTCTTCGTCGGGGAGAACTCGATGACCTCGTACTTCGCGAGGTGCTTCACGCAGAACGGGTCGGACGCCAGGATGGCGTCGAGCTTCCCCCGGGACATCGGCCGCGTGATGATCACGCCGCCGGTGCGCGGGTTGCGGCGCCCAGACGCCAGGAAGTGGCCGTGCTCGTACTGCTTGTTCAGCCACTCGGCGTGGTCCGGGAGCGCGTAGTCGATTTCCTCGATCGGGGCCGTGTAGTTCAGCAGGACGACATACATGGTTATGACCGTAACTCCGCTCGTGCCCTCGCGCGTCCGGACGATGCGAAGTGGTGACGGATCGAGCTATAGTCGGCGCCGTGCACACGCAGACGTCCAGCTGGTGGCCGCCCTCGGCGGCCGTCTAGTCCTGCGCTGATCACCAGCGGCCGCCCCGGACGGGCGGCCTTTTTCGTGCCTTCTCCGGGGTGGCCCCACCTCGAAGGGAACGCACCATGAGCAAGCTGTCCGGCATCACGCCCTCCGGTCACGTCCACCTCGGCAACTACCTCGGCGCCGTCCGCCGCTGGGCGCTCGAAGGCGGCGCGGACGACCTGTACTTCGTCGCCGACCTGCACGGCATGACGACCCCGCACAACCCGGCGAAACTCCGATCACTGGCGCGCGAGCAGCTCGCCGTGCTGATCGCCGCCGGCATCGATCCCGAGCGGGTGTTCGTCCAGTCCGACCTGGCCCGCGAGCTGGGCGCGCTGACCTGGGTCCTGGAGTGCACCTGCAACTACGGCGAAGCCGCGCGGATGATCCAGTTCAAGGAAAAATCCAAAGGTCAGGCGGGGGTGCGGCTGTCGCTGCTGACCTACCCCGCCCTGATGGCCGCGGACATCCTGCTGCAGGGCGCGGACGAGGTGCCGGTCGGCGAGGACCAGCGTCAGCACGTCGAGCTGACGCGGACGCTGGCCAAGCGGTTCAACGGCACGTACGGCGACGTGTTCACCATCCCGCGCGCGGTGCTGCCGCCGGCGGGCGCGCGGGTGAAGGACCTGGCCGACCCGACGCGCAAGATGTCGAAGTCGGCCCGGGACGAGGTGGGCGTGGTGTTCGCGCTCGACGAGCCCGACCAGATCCGCCGCAAGATCCGCCGCGCGGTCACCGACGGCGGTTCGGTGCCGGTCCACGCCCCGGAAACCCGGCCGGGGATGGCGAACCTGCTGGAGATCCTGGCCGCGTGCCGGGGTGGCTCGCCGGCGGACTTGGCTTCGGAGTTCTCCTCGTACGGAGCGGTGAAGGACGCCGTCGCCGACGCCGTGGTCGAGGAGCTGCGCCCGCTGCGGGAACGGGCGTCGGCGCTGCTCGACGACGTCGCCGAGCTGGATCGCGTGCGGAAGGCGGGAGCGGAACGCGCCCGCGAGCGCGGCTCGCACCGGCTCGACGCGGCACTGCGGATGATCGGCGCTAACTGAGCAGCGCGCGGAAGGCCGGCAGCAGGATCCGGTCGGCGGGCAGCCAGTCGACGTCGTCGAGGTCGTCGGGCCCGAGCCACCGCACGGCTCGGTGCTCGACGGCGCGCGGCTCTTCCCCGGGCGAAACGAGCGTCGCGGCGTAGATGCGGAGGACCCTCCCGCCGGGCAGCGCGATGTCGTCCCCGACCCGCTCGCCCACCTCGACGACGACGTCGAGTTCCTCGCTGCACTCGCGGGCCAGCGCAAAGGCCTCGGACTCCCCGTCTTCGACCCGGCCGCCGGGCAGTTCCCACTGCCCCGCGTGCTTCGGCGGCCAGGCCCGCTGCTGAGCCAGCAGCTTGCCGTCCCGCACCAGGGCGGCTCCCACGATCACAGCGTTCACAGTCCCGGAACTTACCCGGAAGCCCCACC
This sequence comes from Amycolatopsis kentuckyensis, assembly GCF_002155975.1. Lineage (GTDB taxonomy): Bacteria > Actinomycetota > Actinomycetes > Mycobacteriales > Pseudonocardiaceae > Amycolatopsis > Amycolatopsis kentuckyensis. The sequence continues at coordinate 6,983 of NZ_MUMI01000215.1, read as the reverse complement.
CCCGGCCGCGCACCGTGTCGCCCCGCCAATCACACGTGATGGCTCCCCAATCACGCGTGCTGACCCTTCAACCACGCGAACCGGTCGTCCCCGTCACGCCTCCCCGCCCGGGGACTCGCCCACCACACCGCACCTGGCCGACTCACCACCCCGCCGCGCAGCCAGCCCCGCCGAACCAACTAGCCCGCACCCCGCACAGGCCGGCCGTCCACTCGCCTCCGCAGCCGCTCAGCCGATCGAGCCACTCACATCCCCGCCCGCGGCCGCGCGCCAGACGACCACGAACCGGGCGCCGCCGTCCGGGGACTCGCTCACCTGGACGCGGCCGCCGCGGCGCCGGACCGTCTCCGCCACCATTGCCAGGCCCAGTCCGGTGCCGCCCGATGACCGGGCCCGGTCGTCCGCGATCCGGTAGAACCGGTCGAACACCTTTTCGCGGTGCTCCGGCGCGATCCCCGGGCCGTCGTCGTCGACCACGACCCGCACCGAGGACCGGGACGCCAGCACCGACACCACGATCTGGCCGCGCGCGTAGCGGCAGGCGTTGCGCAGCAGGTTGTCCAGCACCAGCTCCACCTCCGCGTGCGCCGATGACGCCCACGCCTGGGCGACCGCGGTGCTCACCCGCGCCTCCGGCGCCCCCGCCGGCAGCCGGGCCACCGCCGCACGCACTTCGCTCACCAGCTCCACCGGCGAAGCCGGCGGTACCTCCCCCGCGTCCGACCGGGCCAGCGACAGCAGCCCGTCCAGCAGCGATGACAGCCGCTCGGCCTCGGTCAAGATGTCCGACAGCGTCTCCTGGGACAGCTCCGGATCCGGGTTGGTCACCGCGACCTCGGCCTGCACCCGGATGGACGCGACCGGCGAGCGCAGCTCGTGCGCCGCGTCGCCGGTGAAGCGCCGGAGCCGGTCGCTGGCCTGCTCCTGCCGTTCCAGCAGCGCGTTGAACTCCTCCGCCAGCGCCCGCAGCTCGTCGTGCGAGTCCGGCAGCGCCAGCCGCGCCCCCGGCGGTAGCGAGCGCACCGAGCCCCGCATGCGCGCGACCGGGCGCAGCGACAGGCGCACCACCAGCCAGGTCGCGAACCCCGCCACCAGCGCGCCGACCGCCGCGACGACCACCAGCCACACGCCGCCGTAGTGCACCGCGGCAGCGAACCCGACCAGGCCGGCCCCCGCGACGACCAGGCGTTGCGCCCCGTCCGGCGCGCTGACCACCGTGCCGAGGTACCGCGCGCCGTCGCGCTGGACCGGCTGCCCGGCCTTGAGCGTCGAGATGTCCGAAGGGGCCAGTCCGGTCGGGGTGCCGCCGTCCACCGGCGTGCCCGCGATGTCCAGCACCCGCAACGTCACCGGCGCCGCGCCGGACAGCGCCCGCCCGGCGCTCACCTCGGCGCCCGCCGGGCCCAGTGCTCCGGACAGCTCCCGGTCGACCGAGCCGATGAGCAGCGGCGAGAGGTTCGACGCGGCCAGCGTGGCCAGCCCGAGCAGGCAGGCCAGGGTGATCGTCGCGGCCAGCAGGGTGATCCGGACCTGCAGGGACCGGCCCCGCCACCAGGACCTCACGGCGTGATGACCTCGTCGAGCTGCGCGTCGGACGCCAGGTAGCCGTGCCCCCGCACGGTCCGCAGCAACGCGCCGGCCCCGACCGCGTCGAGCTTGCGGCGGACGTACCCGACGTAGACCTCGACGAGGTTGCGGGTCACCGCCTGCTCCTCGCCCCAGACCGCGCGCAGCAGCTCGTCCTTCGTCACGACCGTGCCCGCCCGGCCGACGAGCACCTCCAGCAGCGCGAACTCCCGCGGGCTCAGCCCGACCTCCTCGTCGTGCCAGTGCACCTGCCGCAGCCCGCGGTCGACGGCCAGCGCGCCGAGCCGCAGCGTGCCGCGACCGGCCTCCGGCCCGGCCCGGCGCAGCACCGCGCGGACCTGCGCGACCAGCACCACGAACGAGAACGGCTTGACGAGGTAGCCGTCGGCGCCGAGGTCGAGGCCGTCGGCCTGGTCGATCTCGCCGTCCTTGGCCGAGACGAGCAGCACCGGCGTCGTCACGCCGTCCTTGCGCAGCCGTTCCAGCACGCGATAGCCGGACAGGCCCGGCAGCATGATGTCCAGGAGGATGACGTCGAACGAGCCCGTGCTCGCCAGCTGCAGGCCGGTGGGCCCGTCCGCGGCCGTGACCACGTCCATGTCCTCCGCGCGCAGCCCGCGCTGCAGGGCCTTCCGCACGCCCGGTTCGTCGTCGACCACCAGCACCCGAGGTTTCACGAGACTCATCATGGCCGGTTTGCGCAGGTCGTGCGTCGGTTCTCAGCGCGATCTCAGCCGGGGAGGGCGAACCTTCAGGGGTATCTCAGCCTCGAGAGGGAAGCGTCGTGGCCAGGGAGCCGGGCACACTCGAGTCCGGGAACACCACAGGGAGAGACGCATGAAACCGAAGACGAAGGGCATCACCGCCGCGGTCCTCGGCACCGCGCTCGGTGCCGGCGGGCTCGCGTTCGTCGCGATGCCGGCCAGTGCCGACGACAAGCCGGCGCTGCCGCAGGTGAGCGCCGAGGACCTGGTGCAGTCGGTGGCCAAGGCGAAGCCGGGCGCGTTCGACGGCACGCTGAAGGTGAGCAACGACCTGGGCCTGCCCGCGGTGGGGAACGCGGTGCCGGGCGCACAGGCGCTGAACATGGACTCGGCGCACATCTTCACCGACGGCGCCGGCAAGAGCCGGCTGGCCGTCACGCAGGGCGCGAGCCAGGAGACGGTGGTCCACGACGGCACCACCGTCTGGGACTACAGCTCCAAGTCGAACACCGCGACCAAGGTGACCATCCCGGCCGACGTGGCCCAGCAGAAGGGCGCGGGCAGCGACAAGACCGCCGACCCGCTGGCGGCGTCGACGGAACTGCTCGCGAAGGTCCGCGAGAGCAGCACGGTCTCGGTCGACGGCACCGCGACCGTCGCCGGCCGCCCGGCCTACGAGCTGGTCCTGACGCCGAAGCCGACCGAGCGGACGCTGCTGCGCGAGATCCGCGTCGCGGTCGACTCGCAGACGCGGATGCCGCTGCGCGTGTCGGTGCTGAGCAACGGCACGGCGACGCCGGCGCTCGAGGTGGCGTTCACCGAGATCGAGTTCACCCAGCAGCCGGCCGACCTGTTCACCTTCACCCCGCCGAAGGGCGCCAAGGTGCAGGAGAAGACGCCGCAGGTCGACCAGCAGACCAAGGACCTGGCCGAGCAGGCCAAGCAGGACGTCAAGGTCGTCGGCGACGGCTGGGACACCGTCGTCACCGGCAAGGTGCCGGCGGACGCGCTGAACGCGGCGCCGAAGCAGCAGTCCGGGCGGGAAGGCCGCGGTGGCAACGCCGACCCGAAGGCGCTGCTCGAGCGGTTCGCCAAGAAGGTCAACGGCGCGTGGGGCAGCGGTTACCTCGTCACCACGAAGGTCGGCAGCGCGGTGCTGACCGACGACGGCCGGTTCGCCGCCGGTGCGGTGCCGGAGCAGGTCCTGTACGAAGCGCTGGGTCAGAAGTGACCAGCACGGCTGTCGAGTCCGGGGCGGACGTCTCTTCGGAGGCGTCCGCCCCGGCGGTCCCGCTCGCCGCGCGGACCCGGGGACTGCGCAAGGTCTACGGCAGCACCGTCGCGGTCGACCACGTCGACCTCGACATCCCGCAGGGCGCGGTGGTCGGGATGCTCGGGCCGAACGGCTCGGGCAAGACGACCACCATCCGGATGCTGCTCGGCCTGGTCCGGCCGACCGAGGGCGAGGTCGAGCTGCTCGGCCGCCCGATGCCGGACGCGGCGGCGCACGCGCTGCCGGACGTCGGCGCGCTGGTCGAGGGGCCGGGCTTCCACCCGTTCCTGTCCGGCCGCGACAACCTGCTGCGCTTCGCCGCGGCGGAACCGCGGCTGTCCTCGGCCGGGATTCCCGCCGCGGTGGACTCGGCGCTGGAGCGCGTCGGGCTGACCGGGGCGGCGCGGCGGCGGTACAAGGGGTATTCGCTCGGCATGAAACAGCGGCTCGGGCTCGCTTCGGCGTTGCTGGTGCCGCGGAAGATGGTCGTGCTCGACGAGCCGACCAACGGCCTCGACCCTGCTGGTACCAGGGAGATCCGCAGGATCGTCGCCGAACTGCACGCCGAGGGCGTCACCGTGCTGGTGTCGTCCCACCTGCTGGCCGAGGTCGAGGCGACCTGCACGCACGTGGCCGTGCTGCAGAGCGGGAACGTCGTCGCGCAGGGCGAGCTGGCGGAGCTGCTGGAGTCGGGGAACGCGGCCCTGCTGGTCCGCACGCCGGACGCGGACCAGGCGGTCGAAGTGCTGCGGGAGAACCGGATCGGCGCCCGGTTGACGCCGGACGGCGTCCGGGCCGACCTGACGGCGACCGAAGCGCCGCGGGTGCTGCAGGTCCTGGTGGGCGCGGGGGTCGCGGTCCACGAGGCGACGCGGGCCCGCACCGGCCTGGAAGACCTGTTCGCGCGGCTGACGGAGGGGGCGGAATGACTGCGGTCCTGGAGGCACCGGCGGCCCGCACGGGCCACGACACGGTGCCGTTGCCGCGGCTGCTGGCCGCGGAGCTGCGCTGGATCTTCCGCCGGCCGCGCACGCTGGCCGTGCTGGGGTTGCTGGCGCTGATCCCGGTGGTGATCGGCATCGGCCTGACGCTGGTGGACGACAACCCGTCGGGCGGCGGCGGCCCGGACGACGGCGGCGGAGCGTTGCTCGCGTCGGCGGTCAACAACGCGTTCGTCCTCCCGATCGCGGCGATCGTGATGTCCCTGGCGTTGCTGCTGCCGTTGGCCTCGGCGATGGCGGGCGCGGACGCGATCGCGGGCGAGACGTCCCACGGAACCCTGCGCGGCTGGCTGATCGCGCCGGTCGGGCGCGGCCGGCTGCTGGCGGTGAAGGCGTTCGGCGTCGCGACGGTGTCGGTGGTTTCGGTGCTGGCGATGTGCGTGACGGGCGTGGTGACCGGCCTGATCATCAACGGCACGGATTCGCTGTTCACGCTGTCGGGCACGACGTTGTCCCTCGGCGGCGCGCTGGCCCGGCTCCTGCTGGTGGCCGGCTGGGTGGTGCTCCAGCTGTGGGCGGTCGGCGCGGTGGCGCTGGCGATCTCCAGCTGGACCGAGCACCCGATGCTGGTGGTGGCCTCGGTCCTGGCGGCCGACATCGTGTTCACGATCCTCGGCTTCCTGACGTCGCTGGACTGGCTGCACCCGTTCCTGTTGACGCAGAACTGGTCGATGGCGCCGGCCGAGGTGCTGCAGGACCCGATGGGCACGCAGATGCTGGGCGAAGGGGCGTTGCGCGCGGCCTGCTACATCGTGATCGGCCTTTCGCTGGCGTACGCGAGGTTGTCGACCCGCGACGGCTGAGGTTCCTTCCGGACGGCGTCAGCCGACCAGCGCGACGCCGTCCGGGTCGAGCTCCAGCTTCACCGCGTCGCCGGCCCGCAGGTCCGACGCGGCCGGCGCTACGGCGTCCACAGTGGACTCCTCGAGTCGCACCACCAGCCGCACGTGCTCGCGCCGGTGCACTGCCGCGACGACCTCGCCCGGCACGCCTTCCGCGGCCACCCGCAGCGCGTGCGGCCGCAGCCCCAGCCGCACCGGGCCGTCGTCGACGTCCGGGAGGGCCACGTCTCCCAGCTCCGTGTGCACGTGCCCGTCCGCCGCGGTGCCGTCCACGAACGTCGTCACCCCGAGGAACCGGGCCACGTCGTCGTCCGCCGGGTTGCGCCACACGCGGCGGACCGCGCCCTCCTGGCGGACCTCGCCCGCGTCGAGCACCGCCACCCGGTCGGCCAGGGTGAACGCCTCCTCCTGGTCGTGCGTCACCAGCAGGGCGGTGATCTTGCTGCGCCGCAACAGGTCCGCCAGGTCGATGGCCAGCTGCTCGCGCAACCCGGCGTCCAAACCGGACAGTGGCTCGTCCAGCAGCAGCAACCGCGGCTTCGGGGCCAGCGCCCGGGCGAGCGCCACCCGCTGCGCCTGCCCACCGGACAGCTCCGTCACGCGCCGCTTCTCGAAGCCCGTCAGGCCGACCAGCTCGAGCAGCTCGGCGACCCGCGGCGCCCACTGCGCGCGGGGCACCCCGTGCATCCGCAGGCCGAACGCGATGTTGGCGGCGACGTCGCGGTGGGTGAACAGCTGGCCGTCCTGGAACACCAGGCCGAAACCGCGGCGGTGGACCGGGACCGGGCCGAGGTCCTCGCCGTCCCAGCTGACCGAACCGCGCGCCGACGGCTCGAGCCCGGTGATCGCGCGCAGCAGCGTCGACTTGCCCGAGCCCGACGGGCCGAGCAGGGCCAGCACCTCGCCGTCGGCGATGTCCAGGCGGGCGTCGCGGACCGCCGCGAACGATCCGTAGTGGACCGTCAAGTCCCGAACCGACAACGCCATCAGAACTCTCCCACCCCGCCGCGCCCGAGCCGGTCGATCAGCGCGACCGCCAGCACCGTCACGAGCATCAGCAACGCGCACGCGGCGTACGCCATCTGGTTGTTCAGCTCCCCCGGGCGCGCCATCAGCGTCGCGACCGCAACCGGCAGCGTCGGCGCCGTCGGCCGGGCGAGGAAGCTCGTCGCGCCGAATTCGCCGAGGGCCACGACGAAGCCGAACCCCGCGGCCGCGACCAGCGGCCGCAGCGTCAGCGGCAGGTCGATCTCCCGCCACACCCGCAGCGGGCTCGCCCCGAGCGTCGACGCGGCCTGCCGCAGCCGGACGTCGACCGAGCGCAGCACCGGCAGCACCATCCGCACGACCAGCGGGATGATCACGAGCGCCTGCGCCAGCGGCACCAGGTAGGGCGACGTCCGCAGGTCGCCGGGCAGCGCGTCGAGGGTCACCAGGTAACCGAAGCCGACGGTCACCGCGGACACCCCGAGCGGCAGCATCAGGACGGCGTCCATCGTCTCGCCCAGCCCGCGCGCGGCCTTCGCGGGTGACCGGCGCAGCGGCGCTCTCGCTGATCCAGTTCGCGGCCGTGGTC
>NZ_MUMI01000214.1 GCF_002155975.1 Amycolatopsis kentuckyensis | reverse complement strand
ACCCGGCGTCGGCCAGTGCCCGGCGCAGCACGTCACGGCGGTAGCCGCCCCAGTCGCCGGGGTGGGTCAGCACCAGGTGGTGCGGGGGGCCGCCGAACAGGTTCGCGGCGTGCTCGGCGATCCCTTCGACGAGCACGGTGGTGAGCGTCTCGGGCGGGAACGGCTCGCCTTCGACGAGCATCGGCACGTCGTCGCCGATCCGCCGGTGGAAGCCGGTGAGCAGCCGGGACGGGACCTGGGCGCCGGCCTGCGCGGCGGCGTCGCCGGTGAGCAGGTACCCCTCGTCGTCGACGAACAGCGCGGACGCGGCGGCCGGGGACCGGTCACCCAGCCAGAGGGGTTCGGGCTCACCCCAGCCGGGGCCCTGTCGGCGGCAGGTCGCGGCGTGGGTCCGGCCCTGGGCCACATCGATCCCGAGGACGTAGGGCAACGGCGCTTTCCTCCTCACCTCGCGGCGGCCGATCGGGGGCACGGAATCCCCCTAGGGTTCGGGGCATCCTCACCCAAACGGGTTAGTCAGGCAAGGGTCTGGAGGGATTTAACCCAACTGAGCGCGTCTCGGATGAGCCCCTAACTCCCTAACGATGACATATCGATCCCCTATCGGCTGACCGGACTGCGACTCGGAGTGATCCCCGATGTGCGCTGGGGGACGGTCTCCCTACCTTGATCACGAAAGCGGCGGTCCCTGCGATCGCTGCTGTCCCCCGAACCACCGGACCAGGAGAAATTCCATGGAATCCGTGCAGACGTTGCACGACTTCGCCCTGAACCTGCTCAACGACCCGACCGCGCTGGCGGCCTTCGGGACGGACCCGCAGGGCGCCCTCGCTGCCGCCGGTCTCGGCGACGTCAGCGCCGCCGACGTGCACGAGGTCCTCCCGCTGGTGCTCGACTACGTGCCGGTCGACAGCCTCCCGGCCGTGGGCGGCCTCCCCGCCGTCGGCGACCTGTCCCAGGTCGGCCTGTCCTCGGTCGGCACCGACGCCCCCGGCATCCAGGGTGCGATCGACCAGCTCACCGCCCTCACCGCGGGCCTCGGCCTGCCGGCCACCTCGGGCCTGCCGGGCGTCGGCGACCTGGGTGTCGGCGAGCTCCCGGCCGTGGGCGAGCTGCCCGTCGTCGGCGGCGTCGGCTCCCTGCCGGGCGTCAACGAGGTGAGCAACGCCGCCAACGCGACCGCGCTGGCCGGCAACGTGACCGGCGCCGTCCTCGGCGGCGACCTGGCCCACGGCCTGGACTCGCAGGCGCTGGCGAACCTGACCGCGGCCCCGGGCTACCTGACCGACCCGAACTCCGGCGTGGTCCCGCAGGCCGTTTCGGCCGCCGGCTCGGCCGTCTACGACGTCAAGGACCTCGGCGCCCACGTCGACTACCAGGCGCACGACGTCACCGGTCTCGCCACCGGCGCCGTCACCGGCACGGTCGAGCACACGACCGGCGCGATCGGCAACGTCGGCGACTTCTCCGGCATCCTCAAGGGCGCCGGCGACATCGACGTCAAGCACGTCACCGGCGAGGTCGCGGGCGCCGTCCACGGTCTCGGTGAAGTCACCAACACCGTGACCTCGGCCACCGGCATCAACGTCGACCACAACCCGGTCGGCAACGTCGGCGAGCTCGCCTCCGGCAACGGCACGGCCGTCCACGACGTGGTGTCCGATGTCTCCGACATCAGCCACAACGCCCTGGGCAACCTGCACCTCGGCGACATCGCCTCGGGCAACGACATCCACCTCGGGCACTGATCCCCGAACCGGTCACCGGTGCCCGTCCCGCGGTCTGGGTGCAGCCGCGGGACGGGCACCCGGTGTGCGTACGGGGAGTGAACCGGGGACACTCGACCATCGTGACCGCACCGGCTTGGCTCGAAGTGCTCAACGAGACGCTGGACGCGTGCCGCACGCACGGCCGCGCCGATCTCGCCGAGCGCCTGCGCAGACGACGGGACGCCCAGCCCGGGCAGACCCGGCTCGGCGTGCTCGGGTTTCCCAAACAGGGCAAGGGGTACCTGCTCAACGCCGTGCTGAACGCGCCGGTGTGCGCGGTCGGCGACGCCGCGACCCCCGCCGTCCCCACCGAAATCGCCTATTCGCCCGAACCCGCCGCGACCCTGGTCGGCCGGTCCCGCGAACGGATCCCCGTCGCGGTCGAACGGCTCACCGGCGAGCTCGGCGCCCGGCCCGCCGGCACGCTCAGCCGCGTCGAGGTCGGCGTGCCCCGCGAACTCCTCTCGGCCGGCCTCGTCCTGGTCGACACCCCGCCGGTCGGTGACCCGCGGTCACCGCGCACCGCGGCCGCTCTCGACATGCTCGCCGAGGCCGACGCCGTGATCCTCGTCTCCGACGCGACGGCGCCCCTGACCGCCGCCGAACTCGCCCTCGCGCGGCACGTGCGGACCTGGTGCCCGCACGTCGTGCTGGCACTCACGAAGATCGACGCCAGTCCCGGCTGGCGCGCGGTCGCCGAACGCGACCGCGCCATGCTCGGCGAGGCCGGGATCGACGCGCCCGTCCTGCCCGTTTCGGCCGTGGTGCGCCAAGCCGCCGCGAAAACCGGTGACGCGGAACTCAACGCCCGCTCCGGTTTCCCCGAGCTGCTCGCCTGGATCGCCGAGCAGGCCGCGCGCCCGCCCGAGCAGTCCCGCGCGCTGCTCGCCGCCGTGGGGGTGCGCGCCGCCGCCGCCGAACTGGTGGAGTCGCTGCGCGACCGCATCGACGCGGTCGCCCAGGACGCCGGGCTCGGCCAAGCCGCGCTGCTGCAACGGGCGCAGCGCCGCGCCGACGACCTGCGCCGGCAGAACACCCGGTGGCAGAACCTGCTGTCCGACGAGATCACCGACCTGCTCTCCGACGCCGAGTACGACCTGCGCGAGCGGACCCGCAAGATCGTCAGCACCATCGACCGGACCTTCGACGAGGGCGACCCGGCGAAGGTGTGGGACGAATTCGCGCCCTGGCTGGACAACGCGCTGGCCGAGGCGGTCGACGTCAACTACACGTGGCTGGCCGACCGGGCGGAGTGGATCGCGCAGGCGGTCGCGGCGTGCTTCGGGGCCCAGTACGACCGGGCGCTGCCCGACCTGCGGCTCGACGGCTCCGGCGTCGAGCACCTCGACGAGGTCGGCCGCCCGAAGATCGAGAAGTTCAAGATCGGCCAGCAGGCCTTCACCGGGCTGCGCGGGTCCTACGGCGGCGTGCTGATGTTCGGCCTGGTGACCAGCCTCGCCGGGCTGCCGCTGATCAACCCGGTCTCGCTCGGCGCCGGTGCGGCGTTCGCCGCGAAGACGATCAAGGACGAGGGCGGGATGCGGCTGCAGCGGCGGCAGGCCGTCGCCAAGCAGGCGGCGCAGCGGCACGTCGACGACGTCTTCCTGCGGTTCGGCAAGGAATGCCGCGACGCGATCCGCGTCGTCCAGCGGCGCCTGCGCGACCACTTCACCGGGCTGGCCGAGGAACTCGCCGACGAGCTGACGCACGAACGCGAGACGATCCTGGCCGGCAGCGCCGAGCGCGAGCGGCGGACCGGGCACATCCGCCGCGAGATCGACCGGCTCGCCGGGCTGCACCAGCGCGCGGGCGAGCTCGGCACGATCGCCGGACGGCAGCCGCGGCGGGAGCTCTCGGCGTGACCCAGGACGTCCGCGACCTGCTGCACGCCGCGGCCGGGCTCTACCGGGACGACCCGCGGGCTTCGGCACTGCTGCACGACTGCCTCAACCGGCTGGAGCAGCCGCTGCGCGTCGCGTTCACCGGGGCGCCTTCGTCGGGGAAGACGACGCTGGCCGCCGCGCTGGGCGAATGGCCGACCCGGGCGCTGCGCGACCTGGTGCTGCTGGACGACCCCGGCCCGGCCGACGACGTCCCGGACGCGACGGTCCGGCTGGTCCGCCACCTCGAGCCGGACGAACTCGCCGCGGCGCACCCACCGGGCGGCTCGCCGTTCGCGCGGCAGAGCGCGGTGAACTCGGTGCTGGTGCTGTCGCGGGCCGACGAGGTCGGCGCGGGCCGGATCGACGCGCTGCTCACCGCGAAGCAGCTCGCCCGGCGCGCGTGGCGGGAAGACCCGCTGTGCACCGGGTTCCTGGGCGTGATCGCGGTCGCCGGGCAGCTCGCGTACGGCGGCCGGTCGTTGCGCGACGACGAGTTCGACCTCCTCGCCGCGTTCGCCGCGGTGCCGCGCGAGGAGCTGGAACGGCACGTGCTGTCGGTGGATTCGTTCACCGACCCGGCGTTCCCGGGCCCGATCCCGGTCGAGACGCGGCGGTCACTGGTGGTGCGGTTCGGCATGTTCGGCGTCCGGCTGGCGCTCACGCTGATCCGCACCGGCTGCGACGACCGCGTCAAGCTGTCGGCGGAACTGGTGCGCCGCAGCGGGTTGGGTGAGCTGCGGGACACCCTGGCCGGCTGCTTCGTGGCGCGCGCCGAGGCCCTGCGGGCGCGCACGGCGATCATCCGGCTGGAGGCGCTGCTGGCCGCGCAGCCCCGCCCGGGCGGCGACCGGCTGGTCTCCCGGGTGGAGCGCTTCGCCGCGGCCGCGCACGACTTCCGCGAGCTGCGGCTGATCGCCGACATCCGCGGCGGCCGCACGGCGCTGTCCGGCGAACCCGCCGAGGAAGCGGTCCGGCTGCTGGGCGCCCAGGGCACGGCGCCCGCCGATCGGCTGGGCCTGGAAGCGGACGCCGACCCGAACGAGATCTACGACGCCGGCCTCGACGCGCTGCGGCGCTGGCGGCACGAAGCCGAGCGCCCGGACCGCCCGCACGCCGAACGGACGGCGGCGCACGTGGTGGTGCGGTCGGCCGAGGGGCTGCTCTCGCTGTTCGCCTAGACCGGCTTTCCGTTCACCGTCACGTTCGAGAGCGTCACGTCCCGCGCGTTGCTGATCTGTGGCGCCGGGGTGTCGATGTTCGTGAACGTGCTGTCCGCCAGCCGGAACCCCGTCAGCGGGCTCTCCGCCGCGCCGCTGATCTTCAGCGCGAACGGCGAGTCGTCGAGGTGGATTTCGCGCAGGTCGATGTCGCGGATCACCGGCTGGACGATCGGGCCGTAGCCCGGGCCGGTGAGGCTGTAGTTCATGTCGACGTAGATCGCGCCGCGATCGACCGGGCCGCCGGTCAGCCGGCGCACGTGGATGTCCGAGACGACCCCGCCGCGGCGCGGGTTCGTCTTGACGTACACGCCGTAGAACGACTTGTACGACGAGCCGGCGTGGATCCGGTTGTCCTGCGCGAAGACGTTGCGCACGCCGCCGGACATCTCGCTGCCGACGGTGATCGCGCCCCAGCGGCCGAAGTAGTCGTTGTCCTCGATCACGATGTCCTCGCTCGGCACGCCGACGCGGCGGCCGTCGGTGTCGCGGCCGGACTTGATCACCGTGCCGTCGTCGCCGGTGTCGAAGGAACAGCCGTGGACGTGCACGTCCGCACAGCTTTCCGGGTCGACGCCGTCGACCATCGCCCCGCGGGAGTAGACCGTCACGTTCCGGACCGTCACGTTGCGGCACAGCACCGGGTGCACCGTCCACATCGCCGGGTTGCGCAGCGCGACGCCCTCGACCAGGACGTTGCGGCACCGGTAGAACTGGATCAGGTTCGGCTTGAGGAAGTGCTTGTCGCCGAACACCCGCTGCGCCACCGGCACGCCGTCGGCCGCCTGCTGCTGGAGCCGGTCCCAGTCGGGACCGCGCTTGCCGTCGAAGTCGAACCAGGGGCCGGCCGCCGCGTTCCCGTCGATCGTGCCGGATCCGGTGATGGCGACGTCGGTCTCGTCGATCGCGTAGACGAACGGCGAGTAGTTGTGGCACTCGATGCCCTGCCAGCGGGTGAACACCACCGGCAGGTACGACGCGGCGTCGCTGCGGAAGCGGATCGTGCCGAGCACGTGGAGCTCCACCCGGGACCGGAGGTGGATCTTGCCGGTGCGGAACTTCCCCGCGGGAACCAGCACGCGCCCGCCCCCGGCGGCGTGGCACGCGGCGATCGCCGCCTTGAACGCGGGGGTGCAGTCGGTCGAGTTGTTGCCGACCGCGCCGTAGGACCGGATGTCGAAGACCCGGTCCGGGAACGACGGCGGCGTGATCCGGCCGAGGATCACCGGCACGCGCGCCCACGGGTCGCCGGGGTCCGCGTTCGCGCTCGCCGGCCCGAAGACCGCGCCCGCGGCCAGCAGCCCGCCCGCCGCGCCCGCGGCCTTCAGGAACTCACGCCGGGTGCTGCCCGTCATCGAAGCCTCCTCGTCGAGGACTGTCATACATCATGTACAGCATGCGATATGCCGACAACCCGGTCAAAAAAGCTCCCGCTGACCGGTATTGACGCCCGTGCGGCCGCGGCGCACCATAGGGCGGTCTATGGTCCAGTGCCGGCCCGAAGGGAACTCCCATGCCCGAAGACGTCCGCCCCCGGGTCCGGCTGTTCGGCGAGCTCCTGGCGCACTGGGCGCGGGAACGCCCCACGGACACCGCGCTCGTCTTCGGCGACCGGAAGTGGACCTGGGCGGAGTTCGACGACCGGGTCCGGCGGCTGTCGGGCGCCCTCGCGGCCGCGGGGATCGCGCGCGGCGACCGGGTCGCGTTCGTCGACAAGAACCACCCCGCCTGCCTGGAGACGACCTTCGCGGCGGGCGGCCTCGGCGCGGCCAACGCCGTGGTCAACTGGCGGCTGTCCGGCGACGAATTCGCCTACGTCCTCAAGGACGCGGGCGCGAAGGTCGTCTTCGTCGGCGCCGAGCTGCGGCCCGCGCTGGACGCGATCCGCGACCGGCTGCCCGCGGTGGAACGCGTGATCGTCGTCGGCGGGGACGCCGACGAGTACGAGTCCTTCCTGACCTCCGCCGCGCCGCACGCCGCCACCGGCGTCGACACCGACGACGGCGTGCTGGTCATGTACACCAGCGGCACCACCGGTTTCCCGAAGGGCGCGGTGCTGACCCACCGCAGCGTCCTCGCGCACGGCCTCGCCGCCGGGACGGCGTTCCCGATCGGCCCGGGCGACGTCAACCTGGTCGCGATGCCGCTGTTCCACGTGGGCGGCAGCTGCTACGCGGTGTCCGGGTTCCTCTACGGCGAGCCGTCCTACCTGACCCGCGAGCCGGATGCGGCGTCGCTGTTCGCGGCCCTGCAGGCCGGGATCACGCACGCCTTCCTGGTGCCCGCCGTCGTGGCCGGGATCGCGCAGGCCGGCGAGGCCGCGCTCCAGGCGTTCTCCCGGCTGAAGTACCTCTGTTACGGCGCTTCGCCGATGCCGCTCCCGCTGCTGCGCACGGTGCTCGCGGCCTGGCCGGACGTGAAGTTCGCCCAGGTCTACGGCATGACCGAGCTGTCCGGCGCGGTCACCGCCCTCGCCCCGGAGGCGCACCGCGACCAGGCCCGCCCGGAACGGCTGGCCTCGGCGGGCACCGCACTGTCCGGAGTGGACATCCGGATCGTCGACCCGGTCACGGCGGAGGACGCCGAGGTCGGCGAGGTGTGGGTGCGCACCGAGCAGCGGATGGCGGGCTACCTCGGCAAGCCCGAAGCGACCGCGGAGACCATTGTGGACGGCTGGGTCCGCACCGGCGACGTCGGGCGCCTGGACGACGGCGGGTTCCTGTTCCTCGAGGACCGCGTCAAGGACATGATCATCACCGGGGGCGAGAACGTCTACTCGCCCGAGGTCGAGCGCGTGGTGGCGGAGTTCCCCGGCGTCGCCGAGGTGGCCGTGATCGGCATCCCGGACGAGAAGTGGGGCGAACAGGTCAAGGCCGTCGTCGCCGGCGACCAGCTCGACGCCGCGAAGATCGTGGAGTTCTGCCGCGAGCGGCTGGCCCACTACAAGTGCCCGCGCAGTGTCGACGTCGTGGACGCGTTGCCGCGCAACGCCACCGGCAAGATCCTCAAGCGTTCGCTGCGGGAACCCTACTGGCGGGACCGGGACCGGAACGTCTGATGCCGCCGGTCACCCGGCAGGGGTACTTCGAGGCCGCGCTGGACGTGCTGGCGCGGCACGGGTTCACCGAGCTGAACGTCGGCGCCCTGTGCCGCGGCCTCGGCGTCACGAGCGGGTCGTTCTACCACCACTTCGGCGGCTGGCCCGGGTTCGTGGCGCAGCTGCTGGAGCACTGGGAGAACCGCCAGGTGCGCATCCTGCGCGAGCGCGATTTCGGCACCGGCGGGCCGGCGGCCGACTTCGCCGCGCTGATGGACCTCACCCTCGGGCTGCCGCACGAGGCCGAGGCCGCCATCCGCGCGTGGGCGAGGACCGACGAAACCGTGCGCGCGGCGCAGAAACGCGTAGACGACGCCCGGTTGCGGACGGTCGGCAAGGCGGTCGAAGGGATCGTCGGCGACCGGGCGCTGGCCCGGACGCTGACGTCACTGGGGATGGCGATGCTGGTGGGCCACCAGCAGCTGGCGGCGGCGGGGGAGCACGGCGAGCTGACGGACCTGCTCGCGGAGTACACCCGGCTGGTGCACGCCCGCGCGGACGGGCGTTAGAGCTGGGCCTCGATGGCGTTCACCAGCTGCATCAGGGACGCCCCTCCGGACGGCGCCGCATGCCGGACCAGGTCCACGGCCGGGTAGAACCCGATGTGGCCGAGGTCCGGCGAGCCCTGGGCGATGGCGCGCGCGAATTCCCGCTCGGCGGTGGCTCGCTCGGCGGTGGCCAGCCGGGTGACGGCCCGCCACACGGCCACCGCGCAGCTGAGCGGCTCGACGGGCATCAGCGGTTCGAGCTCGGCTCCAGGGGCGAGGGTCTGCGCGGCCGATTCGATGCGGTTCATGGTTGTCCACCTTTGGTCGTTTCGCCCAAAGTAGGACGGCCCTGGCCCGGTCCGGAACCGGCGATCCGCGGAAATGGGTTCGTGCGGTGGCGGATCAGGCGTTGCCGAGCACCCGGGTCACGGCGATCTCGATGACGACCCGCTGCGGGTTCGGCTTGGGCTGCCGGTAGCGGGCGGCGTACCGGTTTTCGGCGTCGCGCACCGATTCCGGGTCTTCGCGCAGCACCGCGCGTCCCTCCAAAGTGGACCATCGGGGACCGTCGAGCTGGCAGACCGCGACCGGGATCCCGGCCGCGCCCGCGGCGCGCACGAGCCGGGCCTTGACCGACGGGGAGAAGGTGATCACCCGGGCGAGGCCGGCCTCGAAGTCGACGGTCACGCCGACCGCGACGACGTGCGGGGTGCCGTCCGGCCGGACCGTGGTCAGCGTGGCCAGGTGGCGCTCGGTCCAGAACGCGCGGAAGTCCGGCCCGCGGCCGTCGAGGTCGATCTTCATGAGGTCCACGCTAGTCCGTCCGGGTGGGCGGAGCGCCGTGGGACCCACTCAGGGTGATAGTAAGGAAAGTTTCCTAACGGTCTTGACCTGGTCTTGAACCTTCTGTCACGCTTCGCTCACCTCGCCGCAGCCAACGATGTCTTAACGGAGGAGCCATGAAGAGAGTCGTCCGGGCGGCGGTGGTTTCGGCCGCGCTGGCCGCGGGGCTGCTGAGCGTGCCCACGTCCGCGTCCGCGGCCGGCACGCCGTACGTGCCGGGAACGCTGCGGCCGTCGGTCTCGCAGGCCACGCAGGACGCGGCGCTGCAGAAGTACTACGACTTCTGGAAGAAGAACTTCCTGACGACCAAGTGCGGCACCGGCACGTACGCCGTGCTGTCCAAGGACGCCGACCACGCCTTCGTCGCCGAGGGCGAGGGCTACGGCATGACGATCTCGGCGATGATGGCGGAGAAGGACCCGCAGGCGCGCTCGATCGTCGACGGGATCCTGAAGTTCGTGAAGGCGCACCCGTCGGTCAACAACCGGGACCTGCACGCGGCCGAGCAGGACGCGAACTGCAAGAGCGTCAACGGCAGCGACTCCGCCACCGACGGCGACCTCGAAATCGCCTACGGCCTGCTGATCGCGGACAAGAAGTGGGGCAGCGGCGGTGCGGTGAACTACAAGGCCGAAGCCGTCCGGATCATCAACGCGATCAAGAAGAGCGAGGTCAACGGCACCACGAAGTTCACGCTGCTGGGCGACTGGGGCAACGACGCGGAGTACCGCAACAGCTCCCGCTCGTCGGACTGGATGCCGGGCCACCTGCGAGCGTTCGCCACGGCGACCGGCGACAGCTTCTGGACCTCGGTCCGCACCCGCTCCGAGACGGCGGTGAGCCAGCTGCAGTCGTCGTACGCGCCGAACACGGGGCTGCTGCCGGACTTCGTGGTCAACACGAACACGACGCCCAAGCCGGCGCCGGCGGACTTCCTGGAGGGCCCGTACGACGGCAAGTACAGCTGGAACGCCTGCCGCGACCCGTGGCGCCTGGGAGCGGACGCGATCTCGGCTCCCGGCAGCGCGGCGGCGGCCCAGGTCCGCAAGATGAACACGTGGATCAAGTCGGCGACGGCCGGGGACCCGGCGAAGATCCAGAGCGGGTATTCGCTGTCGGGCTCGAAGACGGAGAGCGGCCAGCACCCGTGCTTCACGGCCCCGTTCGCGGTGGCGGCGATGACGGACCCGGGCAGCCAGGCGTGGCTGGACAAGCTGTGGACGGCGGTCTCGTCCTGGTCGCCGGACGCGACGGACTACTACGGGACCGGGATCACGGTCCAGGTGCTGCTGATCCTGAGCGGCAACTACGTGGCCGCGTAGGTTCGCCGGCCGTCCCGCATCCGGTTATTCCGGGTGCGGGACGGCTCTCGCGTGGGTGAGACTGGCGGCATGACCGGTCACCCGCGCAGTGTCGAGGAGCTGACCCGCGCCCTCGACGCGGGACGGCGGTTCAAGTACGTGTACTTCTGGGGCCACCGCCCACCCCGCGGTGGCGGAGTCGGCGCCGGCTGTTTCAGCCAGTGGTGGCCCGCGCCGTTCGAGGTCGACGAGGTCCGGTTCGCCACGGCCGAGCACTACATGATGTGGCGCAAAGCGAAGCTCTTCGGTGACGAAGAGGTGGCCGCGCAGGTGCTCGCGGCGGTGCACCCGAAGCAGGCCAAGGACTTCGGCCGCCGGGTGCGCGGGTTCGACGAGGAGACCTGGGTGGCGCACCGCTACGGCATCGTGGTCGAGGGCAGCGCCGCCAAATTCGCCCAGCACCCGGAACTCGGCCGCTACCTGGCCGGGACCGGCGAGCGGGTGCTCGTCGAGGCGAGCCCGGTCGACCGGGTCTGGGGAATCGGCCTGGCGGCCGACGACCCGCGCGCCGGGAAGCCACGCGCGTGGCGCGGCTCGAACCTGCTCGGCTTCGCCCTCGCCGACGTGCGCGCTCAGCTCGGCTCGCGCACCGGCAACCCCGCCGCCCGGTAGATCTCGTCGATCACCGTCATCGTCTCCACCGCGTCCGCCGCCGAGGTCTTCACCGGCGCGCCCTCCAGGACCGCCGCCGCGAACGCGTCCAGCTGGTACGCGTAAGTCGACCGCCGGGGGAACTTCTCCGTGCGCTTCACGCCGTCGATCTGCACCGTGAACCGGTGGTACGCCTGCGGCATCAGCGGGTTGAACACCCGGATCGACCCGCGGGTCCCGGTCACCGAAGCGCTGATCTTCAGCACCGACGAAGACCACATCGAGCACGTGATCCGGCCCGTGTGGCCCGCCGGGTACGCCAGCTCCGCCGTCATCGCCCGGTCCACGTGCGGTGACCGCAGCTTCGCCGAAGCCGACACCACCGACGGTGTCTCCCCGCCGAACAGCCGTGCCATGTGGACCGCGTAGCAGCCCGCGTCCATCGTCGCCCCGCCCGCGAGGCCGTAGTCGTAGCGGATGTCCGAGAACTTCGGCAGCGGGAAGCACAACGCCGTCTCGACGCGCTGCAGCTCGCCCAGCTCGCCCGAGGCCACGATCTCCTCCACCCGCAGGGAGAGGGGGTGGTAGCGGTAGTGGAACGCCTCCATCACCACCCGGTCCGACGCCGAAGCCAGCGAAGCGATCTCCCGCGCCTCGGCCGCGTTCGCCGTGAACGGCTTCTCGCACAGCACGTGCTTCCCCGCCGCCAACGCCGCCCTTGTCCAGCGGCCGTGCAGGCCGTTCGGCAGCGGGTTGTACACCGCGTCGATGTCCGGGTCCGCCAGCAACTCCTCGTAACCCGCGTAAGCCCGGGCGATCCCGTGCCTGGACGCAAACGCTTGCGCGCGATCGAGAGACCGCGCCGCGACCGCGGTGACCGACACGGGCGAAACAGCAGAAGCGGGCTTGACCAAGGCCGCGGGTGCGATGCGAGCCGCCCCCAGGATGCCGATCCGCAGGCTCATGTCCGCGAAGCTAGCACCGGTCAGGATTTCAACAGCGAGTTGACCTCTTCAACACTGAGTTGTAGCGTTCCGGCCAGCCGAACAGTGGAGGTCCGTTATGTCCCGTTCTCGTGCCGTGCCGGCGGTAGTGCTCGCGAGCGTCGTGGCCGTCCTCGTGACGGCCTGCGGCGGCGGCCCGGACGGCGCGGGCGGAACGTCCCAGGCCGCCGGGGCACCCGCCTCCGGCATCCCGGACACCGCCGCCATCGTCCAGGGCGTGCAGAAGGACGCCCAGCTCAACGCCGCTCTCCCGGACGCCGTCAAGCAGGCCGGCCTGCACCTGGCCTCGAACCTGCAGTCCGCGCCCAACAACTTCTACGCCGCCGACGGCAAGACCCCGATCGGCTACGAGGTCGACCTCGCCAAGGCGATCGCCGCCAAGCTCGGCGTCGCCGTGACGCACCAGGACATGGCGTTCGGCTCGCTGATCACCAGCCTCCAGTCCGGCCGCATCGACCTCACCATGGCCGGCATGAACGACACCAAGGCCCGCCAGGCGCAGATCGACTTCGTCGACTACTTCACCTCGGGCATCACGATCATGATCCGCAAGGGCAACCCGGACGGCATCACCGGCCCGGACACCCTCTGCGGCAAGAACGTCGCCGTCGTGCAGGGCACCAGCCACCAGAAGTTCGCCGCCGAGCAGAGCACCAAGTGCACGCAGGCCGGCAAGCCGGCGGTCACCGTCACCGCGACCGACAGCGACAACCAGAACCAGAACCAGCTCCGCACCGGCCGCGTGCAGGCGATCCTCAACGACCTGCCCAGCGCCGTCTACATCTCGCGGACGGCGGGCGACGGCAAGTTCTTCGAGGTCGTCCCGGGCGAGCCGATCGACGGCGGCCCGTACGGCATCGGCGTCAACAAGGCCAACACGACCCTGCGCGACTCCGTGCAGAAAGCGCTCCAGGCCCTGATCGCCGACGGCACCTACGGCAAGATCCTGCAGGCCTGGGGCGTCGAGCAGGGCGCGATCAAGGAGGCTGCCATCAATGGCGGCTCCTGAACCGCTCCCGATCGTCCGGCTCCGCCACTGGGGCCGGTGGGTCGCCGCCGCGATCATCCTCGCGCTGCTCGTCCTGCTGGGCATCGCGCTCGGCAACGCGCAGATCGAATGGGGCCAGGTCCCGGACTTCGTCTTCTACAAGGTGATGGCGACCGGCCTGCTCAACACCGTCGTCCTCGCCGTGCTGTCCCAGGGCGTCGCGATCGTGCTCGGCATCGTCATCGCCCTGCTGCGGCGCAGCGCCAACCCGGTCGCGCGGTGGTTCGCCGCCGGCTACATCTGGATCTTCCGCGGCCTTCCGGTCCTGCTGCAGATCCTGCTCTGGTACAACCTGGCGCTGGTCTTCCCGGTGATCGACATCCCGTTCGTGGTCCACGCGCAGACGAACGTGCTGATCAGCGCGTTCACCGCCGCGTTCCTCGGCCTGGCGCTCAACGAAAGCGCGTACATGGCCGAGATCGTCCGCGCCGGCCTGAACAGCGTCGACAGCGGACAGACCGAAGCGGCGAAGTCGATCGGCATGACGCCGGCCGCGACGCTGCGCCGGGTCGTGCTGCCGCAGGCCATGCGCGTGATCATCCCGCCGACCGGCAACGACTTCATCAACATGCTCAAGGGCACGTCGATGGCGTCGGTGATCGGCGTGACCGAGCTGATCCACGCGGCCAACAACATCTCGTCCAACAACCTGCTGGTGATGGAGACGCTGCTGGCCGCGGCCGTCTGGTACATGGTCGTGGTGACCGTCGCCGGCGTCGGCCAGCACTACCTGGAACGCGCGTTCGGGCAGGCCGACCGCGGCCCGCTCGCCCGCGCGGGCAAAGCTCTGCGCGGCGTGCCGCTGGTGAGGAGTGCCCGTGTCTGAGCCCCTGCTGCGTGCCGTCGGCGTCCGGAAGTCCTACGGCCACACCGAAGTCCTCGGCGGCATCGACCTCGAAGTCCACAAGGGACAGGTCGTCTGCCTGCTCGGCCCGTCCGGCGCCGGGAAGAGCACGTTCCTGCGGTGCATCAACCACCTCGAGACCATCGACGCCGGCCAGATCTGGGTCGACGGCGAGCCGATCGGCTTCCGGCAGCGCGGCGGCAAGCTGTACGAGCTGCGCGAACGCGAGGTGGCACGCCAGCGCCGCGACATCGGCATGGTGTTCCAGCGGTTCAACCTGTTCGCGCACCGCACGGCTCTCGAGAACGTCGTCGAAGGGCCGATCCGGGTACTGGGGCTCAAGCCGGACGAGGCCCGCAAGCAGGGGCTCGCGCTCCTGGACCGGGTGGGGCTCGCGCACCGGGCGGAGGCGTACCCGGCGCAGCTGTCCGGCGGGCAGCAGCAGCGCGTCGCGATCGCCCGGTCGCTGGCGATGAAGCCGAAGCTGATGCTGTTCGACGAGCCGACGTCGGCGCTCGACCCGGAGCTGGTCGGCGAGGTGCTGGAAGTCATGAGTACGTTGGCGGGGGAGGGGATGACGATGGTCGTCGTGACGCACGAGATGAGCTTCGCCGCGGAGGCCGCCGACGAGGTGGTGTTCCTGGCCGACGGCGCCGTCGTCGAGACCGGTCCGCCCTCGGAGGTGCTGAGCGCACCGAAGCACGACCGCACCCGGCAGTTCCTCGCGAGGATCCTCGCGTGAGGAGGATTTCGCCCCGGTACCTGCTCCAGTTCGACGAGCCTGCCGGCTACCTCGACTTCGCCCGGTTCGGGCCGCCCTCGCACGCGGTGCTCGACACGACGGCCGCCCTGCTCGACCAGGCCACCACCGCCGGGCCGTCCACTGTGGACGAGCTGATGCGGCAGGAGGTCCGGGCCAAGGCCGCCGCCGCGCGGCTGTCCGGCTCGGACACCGACCACACGGTGCTGCTCCCGAACACCAGCCTCGGCCTCTTCCAGGCCGCGTTCCACAGCACCGGCGAGGTGCTGGTGTCGGCGGCGGAGTTCCCCGCCAACACCTACCCCTGGGCCCGTGCCGAACAGGCTGGCCGACTGCGTGTCCGGCGCCTGACCAGCGGTTATGTGACGCCGGAGCGGGTCGCCGCGGCGCTGACGCCGGAGATCACGACGGTCAGCGTCAGCGCGGTGGACTTCCGCACCGGCCACCGCGCCGACCTGGCCGCGCTGCGCGACGTCGTCGGCGACCGGCTGCTGGTCGTCGACGGCATCCAGGGCTTCGGCGTCGTCGAGGAGCCCTGGGAGGTCGCCGACGTCCTGGTCGTCGGCGGGCAGAAGTGGCTGCGCGCGGGGTGGGGGACCGGCTTCGCGGTCCTGTCCGACCGCGCGCTGGACCGGATGGATCCGGTGCTGTCGGGCTGGACCGGCGCCCGCGACCCGGGCCTGTTCGACGACGAGATCCACCCGCCGGACGCGACCGCGCAGGCCTGGTCGATCTCCAACCTCAGCCCGATCACCTCCGGCGCGTTCGCCGAGGCCCTCGAGCTGGTCGAGGAGGCCGGTGTCGGCGCCATCGCGGCGCGGATCGCCGAGCGGCTGGCCTCCTTCGAAGAGGTCCTGGCGTCCTGCGGAGCCGAAGTCGTCTCGGCGGTCGGCCGCCGCGCGGGGATCCTGGCGTTCACCCTGCCCGGCCACCCCGCCGAGCAGGTCGGGGCGGCGCTGGCGAACGCCGGGATCGCGGCGACCGTGCGGCCCGAGCACGTCCGGTTGTCGCCGCACGCCTCGACCCCGGCGGCGGCCGCGGACCTGCTCCGCACGGCGCTGGAGACGCTGACGCGGCCGCGCGAACCCCTGGTGGTCCCCGCCGCGGGGGCGACCACGCACGACGTGCTGACGGCCTTGGTGCCCGCGATCCCGGGACTCGCGGCGATGCTCGGCCCGGGCAACGAGGTCCTGCTGCACGACCTGAGCCGGCTGCCGGACTCGATCGTCGCCATCGCCGGCGACCTCACCGGCCGCAGCGTCGGCGGCCCGATGACCGACCTGCTGCTCGGCCTGGTCCGGCGCGGCACCACCCAGGACCTGACGAACTACCGCACGCACGGCCCGGACGGCCGCCCGATCCGCTCCTCGACGCTGTTCCTGCGGGACGCCGACGGGGTCGCGGTCGGCTGCCTGTGCGTCAACAGCGTCGACACGGCCGCGTCGCCGGGCGGCAACGGCGAGCCGGAGACTTTCCCACCGGACGTCGACAGCCTGCAGCGGTTCCTCGTGGACCGCGCGGTGACGAAGGCGGGCATCCCGGTGGACCTGATGAAGAAGCGCCACAAGGCGGCCGTGGTGCGGGAGCTCGACGAAGCGGGTTATTTCCTCATCAAGGACGCGGTCGACCACCTGGCCGGGCGCCTCGACGTCACGCGGTACACGATCTACAACTACCTCAACGAGATCCGCGCCTGATCGGCCCCTTGTCACCCGCGCCTTCCGGGCGCACCATGGCCCGCATGACCGAATCGGACGTGCGGGCCATGGTCCGGCTCGAAGCGGACGGCGAGGCGGACGCCGAAGAGTTCGACCTGCTCGCCCGCCGCCTGCGCGCCGAGCTGGGCGGGCTGGACGTGGACGTGCTGCCGGTCCCGGCCGAGCTCCCCCCGGGCGCGAAGGCCGCGGACCCGGTGACGATCGGGTCGTTGATGGTGGCTTTCAGCGCGGCGGGCGGCGTGTTCCCCGGCCTCGTCGAGACGTTGCGCGACTGGCTGGGCCGCCAGGCGGGCAAGCACAAGATCAAGGTGACGATCGACGGCGACAGCGTCGAGCTGGAACGGGCGACGTCGGCCGAGCGGCAGCAGCTGATCGACGCCTTCGTCCGGCGCCACGGCTAGCCGCCATGCGCTGCTGATCGCAACCGAAACCCACGCCGACCCGGCCCCGCGGCGGCTGACCGCACCCGGCGATCGCGGGCTTCGAGGTGACGACGCTGGTCGACCAGCCCCACCACGTGGTGGGCGAGGCGATCGGCGACTTCTACCGGCGGAGGCGTCGCGACGAGCTCAACACCTGCGGCGGCTGAGGTTGCGCCGGAGCCGGTTGCCGCCGGGCCTGAGCCGCGGGCCGCGGGCGGGCCGCCGCGGAGGCGGCCCGCCGCGCAGCCGGCAGCTTCGGCCGGGAAGTCGGCTCCCGGCCGAAGCCGGTTCGTGCTGCTTCGGCGTCGTCGCGGGGCGCGGACAGCCGGTGGGACAAGCCGTTCGCCGACCCGAAGGTCCACTTCGTCGAGGCCGGTGTCTTCCTCCGGCGCGGGGTGTTCTGCTGCGGCGGCCTCAGGCCACGAAGGACTCCACGGCATCCGCGGCGCAGGAAACCCCGCCGTGACCCCGGATCTCCGCCTTCAGCTCCGCCAGCCGCGCGGCCACCGAAGCCGACGACGACACCTCGGTCACCGCCTCCCGCAGTGACTCGGCCGTCACCGAAGATGCCGGCAGGTGCCGACCCACCCCGAGCGCCTCCAGCTGGGCCGCGTTCCCGAACTGGTCCGCCGCCTGCGGAATCGCCACGGTCGGGACCCCGAACCACAACGCTTCCGTCGCCCCGCCCATCCCCGCGTGCGTGATGAACGCCGACGCCGCCGCCAGCACCGTCGGCTGCGGGACGCTCTCGTGCACCTCCACCGACGACGGCAGCGGCCCGAGAGCGGCCGGCGAGACGTGCTTCCCCAGTGACATCACCACGTGCCAGTCCGCGGCGAACGCCGAGACGCAAGCCCGGTACACCGGAAGCTGGTCGGTGTACGCCGTGCCGAACGACACCAGCAGCACCGGACGTCCCGACGACGGCGGCGTCCACGAACGATCGGCCAGCCGCGCCGGGTCCAGGCACGGCCCGACGAACCGCACGTGCGGGCCCACCCGGTCCGCGTGCGGCTGCATCGCGCGCGGGATCAGCGAAAGGATCCGCTCCGGGTGCCCCAGCCACTCCCATGGATCGGCCGCAACACCGTGGGCCGACAGCCACTTCGAGAACGTGGCCGCGTAGTCCACACCGGACGGTGACGCCTTGATCGGCGCCATCACCTCGGCCATGTCCTCGTCGTAGCCCTCCCACGCCACCAGCGTCGGCGACAGCTGCACCGCGGGCACGCCGTACCGCACCCCCAGCAGCGGCGCACCCAGCCCGCCGATGTCGTACAGCACCAGGTCCGGCCGGTCGTTGTCGAACCGCTCGAGCAGGGACGGGTGGATCGCGATGGCTTCGTCGAGGAAGACGCGCATGGCTTCGGCCGGCTCGTCCGGCCACACGGCCGCTTCGCCGAGCGGGAAGATCGTCGGGTGCCCGACGACTTCGGCGCCCGTCGGCGCGACCAGCGAAGCCAGCGGTGCGCCGACGACGTAGGACACGCGGTGCCCGCGGCGGACCAGCTCACTGATCACGCCCAGCGACGGGTAGACGTGGCTCGGCGCGGTGCAGCCGACCATGACGATGTGTTTGCGCAGCATGGTGCTCCTTCAAGCGAGAAAGAACAGACGGCGCGCAGGTGAAGGGGCTCTCCCGATCGGCGGGGAGCCCGGCGGTCACGCCGTCTCAGGCGCGGCGGAGCCGGATGAAGAAGATCATGGCGCCGACCGTACGGATCCCGGAACGTCCGCGCCACCCGATTTCCACCCTTCGTAGGGCGTTCGTGCGCAGCCGTCCCGCCGGACCCCTTGGCGGGACTAGGGTTTCCCCCGCCCGGAGACGCTGCGAAAGGGAGAAATCAGTGAGACGTGCCGTATTGGCCGCCGTGGCCGCCGCGGTGGCGGCGACGTTCGTGGCCGCGCCGGCCGCAAGCGCCGCGAACGCCGCGAACGCCGCTCCCGCGAAACAGGCGTCGATCGCCTGGGGGCCGTGCACCGACACCACGCTGTCCGGCGCCGGCGCCGAATGCGGGTACCTCAGTGTGCCGCTCGACTACCGCAAGCCCGCCGGGGAGCAGGTCCAGCTCGCCGTCAGCCGCGTCAAGCACAAGGTGCCCGACGCGCAGTACCAGGGCGTCATGCTGACGAACCCCGGTGGCCCCGGCGGTTCCGGCCTGCTGCTGGCCACCCGCGGCCCGCGCGTGCCGAACCACGCCGGCGACGCCTACGACTGGGTCGGCTTCGACCCGCGCGGCGTCGGCGCCAGCAAGCCCGCGCTGAGCTGCGACAAGAACTACATGGACTACGACCGGCCGCAGTACGTGCCGTTCACCCCGCAGCTGGAGAAGACCTGGCTCGACCGCGCCAAGGGGTACGCCGAGGCCTGCGCGAAGAACAACTCGCGCGCGCTGCTGGAGAACATGAAGACGACCGACACGGTCCGGGACATGGACACCATCCGCAAGGCGCTCGGCCAGAAGCAGCTCAACTTCTACGGCTACTCCTACGGCACCTACCTCGGCCAGGTGTACAGCACGCTCTACCCGAAGAACGTCCGCCGGATGGTGCTGGACGGCAACGTCGACCCGCGGAAGGTCTGGTACCAGGCCAACCTCGACCAGGACGTCGCGTTCGACAAGAACATCAAGATCTACTTCGACTGGCTCGCGCAGTACGACGACGTCTACCACCTGGGCAAGACCCAGGCCGCGGTGCAGCGGGTCGTCAACGAGCAGCTGCTCAAGGTGTCCGCCAATCCCGCGGGCGGGGTGATCGGGCCGGACGAGATCCTCGACGTCATCCAGCAGGCGAGCTACTACCAGCTGCGGTGGACGCTGCTGGGCGACGCGCTGTCCCGGTTCGTCAACAAGGGTGACTGGCAGAACTGGAAGACGCTCTTCGAGGCCTTCGGCGGCCGTGGCGACGACAACAGCTACGCGGTGTACCTCGCCGTGCAGTGCACCGACGTCCAGTGGCCGCAGAGCTGGCAGCAGTGGAAGCGCGACAACTGGCAGACCTTCGCCAGGGCGCCGTACTTCACCTGGCAGAACGCCTGGTTCAACGCCCCCTGCTTGTACTGGCCGGCCAAGGCGGGCAAGCCGACGAAGATCGACGGCCGGGGCGTGCCGAGCGTCCTGATGATCGACGAGACGCTCGACGCGGCGACGCCGTTCGAGGGCAGCCTCGAGGTCCGCAGCCGCTTCCCGGGTGCTTCGCTGATCGCCGAGCCGGGCGGCACCAGCCACGCGATCACCCCGCGCGGCAACGCGTGCGTCGACACCAAGATCGCCGACTACCTGGCGACGGGCGCGCTCCCGGCCCGCAAGCCGGGTCGCACGGCCGACGTCGAGTGCGCCCCGCTGCCGCAGCCGGCGCCGACGGTGCCGACGGCCGCCAAGGCCGACGTCGCGGCGACGCAGGGCGTGGCGGCCGGACGGTTCACCGGCTGAACTGCGGAAACCCTGGGAAACGGGGTGCTGGGCACACTGCCCGGCACCCCGTTTTTCTGGCTTTCCGACACCGTGGGCTTTGAATCCACGTGGACTTTGTGTTACAAAGTGCGCAGCAACTTTGCGATTCAAAGTCCACGAAAGGAGGACGCCATGACTGGGGGACCGGCGTTCGCGCTCCACGGCCTCACCAAGCGGTTCGGGCAGGTCACCGCGGTCGGCGGCGTGTCGGTCGAGGTCGCGCGCGGCGAGGTCGTCGCGCTGCTCGGGCCGAACGGCGCGGGCAAGTCGACCACCGTCGACATGCTGCTCGGCCTGACCAAGCCGGACGCGGGGGAGGTGACCGTCGCCGGCGGCAGCCCGCGCGAAGCCGTCGACCGGGGGCTCGTCGGCGCGATGATGCAGAACGGCGCGCTGCTGCCGGACGCCACCGTCGGCGAGATCGTCGGCCTGGTCGTCTCGACGCACCAGAAGCCGCTGCCCGCCGAAGAGGTGATCGCCCGGGCGGGCCTGGAAAAGCTCGTGAAACGCCGCTGCGGCAAGCTGTCCGGCGGGGAACGCCAGCGCGTCCGGTTCGCCCTCGCCCTGGCCGGCGACCCGCAGCTGCTCGTGCTCGACGAGCCCACCGCGGCGATGGACGTCGACGGCAGGCGCGCGTTCTGGGCGGCCATCCGCGAGTTCGCCGCGACGGGGAGGACCGTGCTGTTCGCGACCCACTACCTCGCCGAGGCCGAGGACTACGCCGACCGCGTCGTGCTGATGCGCCACGGCGTCGTCGTCGCCGACGGCCCGGTCGCCGAAGTCCGGGCCGCGGTGTCCGGCCGGGTGCTCAAGGCCGTCGTGCCCGGCGCGACCGACGCGGACCTCGGGCGCCTGCCCGGCGTCACGAGCGTGCAGCTGCGCGGCGGCCGCGCCGAGCTGGCCTGCGCCGACTCCGACACCGCGATCCGCGCCCTGCTGGCGGCGCACCCGGAGACGTCCGACATCGAAATCACCGCGCTCGGCCTCGAAGAGGCTTTCCTGGCGCTGACCGCCGAGGAGGCCGCCGCGTGAACACGACGTACCTGAGCCTGGAGATCAAGCGGATCGTCCGGAGCCCGCAGTTCACCATCTTCACCATCGGCATGCCGCTGGCGATGTTCCTGCTGTTCGGGTCGATCTTCGGCAAGCTCGTGGCGCCGAACGGGCTGGCCTCGAACGTCCAGACCATGATCAACCTGGCGGCGTACGGCGCGAGCGGCGGCGCCCTGTTCACCGGGACGCGCGTGGCGCAGGAGCGCACCGACGGCTGGCAGCGGCAGCTGCGGCTCACGCCGATGCGCGGGCCCGGCTACCTGGTCGTGAAGGTGCTCTCGGCGATGGCCGTGGCGCTGCCGGTCCTCGTGGTGCTCTTCCTCGCCGGGCTGGCGATGGGGGTCGAGATGACCGCCGCGCAGTGGTTCCTGGTGCTGGGGTCGCTGTGGCTGGGTGTGCTCCCGTTCGCCGTGCTGGGCCTGGCCATCGGCCTGTTCGGCAAGGGGGACACGGTCGGCGCGGTCACCGGCGCGCTGATGATGCCGCTGGGCATGCTCGGCGGCCTGTGGATCCCGCTCTACGTCCTCCCGGACTGGATGGCGACCGTGGCGCACTTCTTCCCGACGTACTGGCTCGGCCGGGTCGGCCTGGAACCGCTGGCCCACGCCGGGGGAATGGGGGTCGCCGCGCTGGTGCTGCTGGGCTGGCTGGTGGTTCCCGCGCTGGTCGTGATGCGCCGGTTCCGGCTGGACACGGCACGGCTCTGAATGCGTGTTAGCTTCCGTGCAGCATTGTGGGGTCTGCGCGGGAGGAGGGCGAACCAGGTGGAAGACGAGCCGATGTCGGCCGAGGAATCGCTGAACCTGATCGCCCGGCAGAACCGGCGGACCCGCCGGGAACTGGGCGGGGGCCCGGCGCGGATGCTCGCCGCCTGGGCCCTCGCCTGGATCGTCGGCTGGGGCTTCACGTACGTGACGGTGCAGCCGGGCGTCGCGATCCCCGGCTGGGTCGCCGGCGGCATCGTCGTTCCGCTGCTGTTCCTCGGCGCGATGGCCTACACGGCCTACGTCAACATCCGCGCCGGCCGGGGGATCCGCGGGCCGACCCGCACGGTCGGCGCGATGTACGGCTACGGGTGGTCGCTCTCCTCGATCGGGTTGACGGTCATCGACATCCGGATCACCCAGTTCCACGCGCTCTCTTCGGACCAGGTGTCCCTGCTGTGGTCGGGCACCTGGCTGCTGCTCACCGGCGTGATGTACCTGGCGGGTGGCATGGTGTGGCAGGACAAGCTCATGTACGGCCTCGGCGCGTGGATGATCGTGTCGGCCGCGCTGAGCGTGCTCGTGGGCTACCCGCACAACTTCCTCGTGCTCACCGTCTGCGGCGGTGGCGGGTTCCTGCTCGCCGCGATCGTCTACTTCGTCCGCGAGAAGTCCGGCCGATGAGCGAACTCCCCCAGCTCGACCCGGTCATCCACGCCCAGGCGCGGCTGCGGGTCACGGTCGCGCTCGCCGGGCTGCGCCCCGGCGACCAGATCACCTTCCCGCGCCTGCAGCAGCTCCTGGACATGACGGCCGGCAACCTCTCGACGCACCTGCGCAAGCTCGAGGACGCCGAGTACGTCGAGATCACCAAGGCCTACGAGCACCGCACGCCGGTCACCCTGGTCCGGCTGACCACGGCCGGCCGGGCCGCGTTCGAGAGCTACACCAAGGCGCTGCACCGGCTGCTGGACGTCACCGGCGGGGACTGACGTGGCCCGCTGGGTGATCCACCTCGACCTGGACGCCTTCTACGCCTCGGCCGAGCAGCTCACCCGCCCGACGCTGGCCGGCCGCCCGGTGCTCGTCGGCGGGACCGGGCCCCGCGGCGTCGTCGCCGGGGCCAGCTACGAATCGCGGGCGTTCGGCATCAAGTCGGCGATGCCGATGGCCCAGGCCCGGCGGCTGCTGCCGGCGAACGGCGTCATCGTGCCGCCGCGGTTCCGCGTCTACGAGCGGCTCAGCCAGGAGGTGTTCGCGGTCGTCGCCGAGGTCGCGCCGGTGCTGGAGAAGATCTCCCTCGACGAAGCCTTCGCCGAACCGCCTTCGCTGGTCGATGCCTCTTTCGAAGAGGTGACGGCGTTCTGCGCGGCACTGCGGGCGCGGATCCGGTCGGAAACCGGGTTGGTGGCCTCGATCGGCGCGGGCAACGGCAAGCAGATCGCGAAGATCGCCTCCGACGAGGCCAAGCCGGACGGGCTGCTGGTGGTGCCCCAAGGCACCGAACGGGAGTTCCTCGCGCCGCTGCCGGTGCGGGCGCTGTGGGGCATCGGCCCGGTCGCCGAGGGGAAGCTGCGGTTCATCGGCGTCCAGACGCTCGGGCAGCTCGCGGCACTGTCCGAACCGGACGCGGTGGCCACCCTCGGCGGTGTCGTCGGCCGTGACCTGCGCCGGCTGGCGACCGGTGCCGACGACCGCCCGGTGGCCGGCCGCGCCGAGACCAAGCAGGTCAGCGCCGAGACGACGTTCGACACCGACATCAAGGACCTGCCCACGCTGCGGGCGGAGGTCCGCCGGATCGCGGTGGGCGCGCACCAGCGGCTGCTCAAGGCCGGCCGCGTCGCGCGGACGGTGGTGATCAAGCTCCGGCACACGGACATGCACACGGTGACCCGCTCGGAGACGATCTCCGCGCCGACGGACGACCTGGCCGAGCTGTCGGCGACGGCGGAGAGGCTGCTGATCGACCCGGCCGAGTTCGGCGGCATCCGCCTGGCGGGCGTGGCCTACAGCGGGCTGTCGGTGCCCCACCAGGACGCGCTGTTCACCCTCGCCGCGCCTCCTTCGGCACCCACGGTGGTGTCTTCCGCCCCGGCGCCCGCCGCCGCACCGCCGTCGGCGTGGCGCCAGGGCGACGACGTGGTGCACGAGGAGTTCGGCACGGGCTGGGTCCAGGGCGCGGGCCACGGCCGGGTGACGGTCCGCTTCGAGCACCGCTCCTCCGGCCCCGGCGTCGCACGGACGTTCCCCCAGTCGGACCCGGCCCTGACCCGCGGCGACCCCGGCGACTGCCTACGCTGAAGTGCCACATCATGGGGGCATTTGTCCCTAGGGAGCCGAGCAGCCCTGCAGCTTCGCCACCTGCTGGCCCGCCAGCAGGAACGCGCCGACGCCGTACGCGGCGGTGTCCGTCGCCTTCGCCGTCGCCGGGCGGTCGCCGACCGGCTGGACGTAACCCACCTTGCCGTCGGCCTGCAGGGACTTCGTCGACAGCGCCGTCCACGCCTTGTCGACCACCGGGCGGAACCGGGCCGCGTCGAGGACGCCCGCGTTGACGCCCCAGCCGAGGCCGAACGCGAAGAACGCCGTGCCGCTGGACTCCGGGCCGCCGTGGTTCCACGGGTTCAGCAGGTCCGCGTTCCAGAAGCCGTCACGCCGCTGGACCGAAGCCAGCGTGGCCGCCATCTTCTTGAACACGCGCTGGTACTCCGGCCGCCGCGGGTCGTCGGTCGGCAGCACCTGCAGGACCTTCGTCAACGCCGCCAGGGCCCAGCCGTTGCCGCGCGACCAGAACACGCCCGAACCCTTGAACCGCGCGTCGCGGTACCACAGGCCGGTGAACTCGTTGAACAGCTTGTGTTCGGTGTACGAGAAAAGCTGGTCCATGGCGTCCAAATAGGATGGATCGTGGTCGATCAGGCTCATCCGCGCGAACGACGGCATCGCCATGTTCAGCGCGTCGGCGTAGTTCCAGTAGTCGCGGTGCCCGGCCTGCACGGACGCCACCTCGGCCTTGATCCGCGTGCGGATCGAATCCAGCGGGATCTCCGGGTGGAAGTAGGTGTAGAGGTCCAGGTAGGCCTCGCCCGCCGCCTGGTTGTCCGGGAAGAACGGCCGCTTCGGGTCGTCCGGCAGGAGGTACTTGTTGGCCTGCGCCCAGGGGTACGTCTTGTGGTTGGACTGGCCGGTGGTCCGGACCAGCGCCAGGTTGCCGACGTGGAACGTGGCG
The DNA here is from genome assembly GCF_002155975.1 of Amycolatopsis kentuckyensis. Lineage (GTDB taxonomy): Bacteria > Actinomycetota > Actinomycetes > Mycobacteriales > Pseudonocardiaceae > Amycolatopsis > Amycolatopsis kentuckyensis. The sequence continues at coordinate 1,742 of NZ_MUMI01000214.1, read as the reverse complement.
TTCTGCCAGTCCGGCGCGTCGAGGTTGGTTCCGTTGGCCACCCAGTAGTTGCCCGCGGACACCATTTCCTCGGCGATGGTGCAGGTCGCGGCGGTCGCCACCGGGGCGGTGAAGAGACTGCCCGCCAACGCCGTGGCCGCGAGCACGCCGAAACCGCGAATTCCCGGGAAACGCATGAAAGCGTCCTCCTCAGCACTCATGGCGGCGGTCGTCCGCAGCGAGTGAAGCGCGTCCCGGTAACCGTGTCAAGGTACCGATCACCGGTACGCCGCAACGGTTTCCAGCAATCGGCGGCACGCGGACTCGGCGCCGTCGGCGTTCTTCGCCAGCACGAGTGTCAGCACCCGGGAGTGCGCGACCAGCGTGTCCGCCGGTTCGCCCTGCGCCCGCAGCGCCGCCACCACCGGCACCTGCAACTGGGCGATCAACGTGTTCCCCGACGCGCGGACCAGGGCCGCGTGGAACTGCGCGTCGGCGGCCCTGAAAGCCGCGTCGTCTTCGGCGTCGGCCATCTGCGCGTAGGCCGCCGCCATCGCCGAAAGCTCGTCGGGACGCCGGTGCCGCGCCGCCATCCGCGCCGCCTGCGGTTCGATGGCCAGCCGCAGTTCCAGGAGCTCGCGCAGGTGCTCCCGGCCACCGGGACCGCCGACGCGCCAGGCGATGACGTCCGGGTCGATCGCGTCCCACGCCTCGGGCGGCAGCGTCCAGGTACCGACCCGCGGGCGCGCGGTGACCATGCCCTTGGACTCGAGCACGCGCAACGCCTCGCGGACCACCGTGCGGGACGCGGAAAACCGGCGGCCGAGCTCCTCGGGGACGAGCGGCTGCCCGTCCCCGAGGACGCCTTCGACGATGAGCCTGCCGAGTTCGTCGACGATGCGCGCGTGGAGGTTCCGCACCGCTACTCGGGCAGGCCGACGCGCCGCTCCCCGCTGCGCAGCTGCTGCAGCACGACCGCGATCACCAGCAGCGCGCCGTGGGCGACGTTCTGCCAGAACGGGTTGATGCCCAGCCCGGACATGCCGTTGTCGAGCACGCCGAGGATGACCACGGCGAGCACGGTCGAAATGATCGACCCGCGGCCGCCCTTGAGCATCGTGCCGCCGAGCGCGGCGCCGGTGACGGCCTGCAGTTCCAGGCCTTCCGACCCGGACGTCGGCTGGCCGGAGCCGGTGCGGGCGGTGATCAGCACGCCCGCGATCGCCGCGACCACGCCGACCAGCGCGTACACGCCGATGATGTACCGGTTGATGTTGATGCCGGCCAGCCGGGCGGCGGTGTCGTTGCCGCCGATGGCGTAGACGTTGCGGCCGATGTCGGTGTACTTGAGCAGGAAGTGCAGCAGCGCCGCGACGATCAGGAACACCCACACCAGCGACGGCAGGCCCGCGATCGCGCCCTTGGCCAGGAAGATGAACAGGTCGTCGCCGCCGGTGTAGCCCTGCGCCTTGCCGTCGGAGATGACCTGCGCGATGCCCTTGTAGGTGGCGAGCATGGCCAGCGTCGCGACCACCGGGTTGACCCGGCCGAAGATGATGATCATGCCGTTGACCAGGCCGCACAGGATGCCGACACCGACCGCGGCGAGGATGCCGACCTCGGCGTTGCCGGTCGAGGTGAACACCATCGCCGAGACGACCGAGGCGAGCCCGGCCATCGAGCCGACCGAGATGTCCAGCGCACCCAGGATGATCACCAGCGTCTGCACCAGGGCGAGCAGCCCCATGATGGTGATCGCGCTG
>NZ_MUMI01000213.1 GCF_002155975.1 Amycolatopsis kentuckyensis | reverse complement strand
CGCGGCCGCGGATGTGCCGCGTCGGCGCCACCAGGTCCCGCAGCCGGTCGAGGATCCCCCGCGGCGGATCGGCCTCCTTCGCCGAGCGGCGCGCCACCAGGTGCCGGACCAGGTGGATGACCAGCCGGGACACCCGGCCGCGCAGCCGCAGGGCCCCGAGCGCGGGCAGGGACACCATCGCCACGCCGTGGTCGGCGTTGTAGTCCGACGCGATCGGGACCGTGCCGGCCCGCCGCGGGAGGTCCGTGATCAGCACCAGCAGGTCCCAGCCGTGTTCGGCCCGGCGCTCCTCCGCCAGGGCCAGCATGGGAATGTCACCCTCCTCGGTCAGCGGCAGGGACTGCGTCTCGTGCTCGACGCGCCAGGTCGTCTCCTCGCCGAGGTCCCGCGCCAGCCGGGCGGGCAGGCCGTCCGCGATCCTCCCGGCGAGCTGCCCGGGCAACCCGTCATCGGTCAGCAGGCCCACCACCAGGGCCTCCGGCGCACGCTGGGCGGTCATACTCGAGCCCTTCCCTCGGGTCTTCGAAGTGAACGCTCCGGGTTCCCGGCCCGACCGCCGCCAAACGGCCGGGTGTTTGCCCTCCGGAGCACCGGGTACGGCCTTCCCATGACCGAAAAGGACGAGACGACCGAAGATCTGCGAGCCGAAGAGTTCGACCGCGCCGCGGTGAGGACGGTGCTCGAGGCCGGCGACTGGGCCGGGTGGGACGACCTGCTCGACTGGCTGCGCACCGAAGGCCCGGGCGTCCCGGAGCTGTCCCCCGGCGCGCTGCGCGGCATCCGGCAGGACGCCGAACGGGCCTGCGCCATGGGATTCCCCTTCCCCCACGACCCGGACCACCTCTACGCCATCCTTCGCGGCCAGCACCTCGCGCGGGCTCACGACTGAGTTCGTCCCGGGGCCCACGGGTAGCCACCGCACCGTGGATCGGTGGTACCGCAACGGAGTGATCTACTCCCTCGACTCGCCCGGCTCGGAGTGGACACGATCTGGCTCGGTGCGGGCCCAGCTGGCCAAGATCGTCGCCTTCTGGCTGCGGCCCGGCGTCGCGGGCTTCCGGATCGACGCGGCCCTGTTCCTCATCGAGTCGCGCGGGCGACGGGATTGCGGCCCCCTGCGACGGCTGCGGGAAACCCCTTCCTGGCAACCGGGGGGGACGCCATGCTGCTCGCCGAGGCGAACGTGCCGGCGGCGAGCCACCCGCGTCGATCGTCGCTCTCGAAGCCGTCTGGCCGCCCGCGATCATCGGCGAAATATCTCCAAAGCGACGGATTAACCGTTTTTTCCGAACAGAAAATCTCGGCACACCTCTTCAAATTCACCGACAGACATCAATCATGGAACCGGACGCCCCGGTTGGCCGAACCTGCTTACCCCCGTTGGGCGCGTCGACTTCGTTGCTGTCTCGGGTAACGTCGAACGGTCGTCTCGTCGCCTGAGATCAATACCGTCAACGAGCGGAGGCCCGTTGAAAATCCTGCTGCTCTGCTCGTCGTTCAACGGGCTCAGTCAGCGCGCATGGCTGCTCCTGCGTGCCCGCGGCCACCGCGTCACCGTCCAGATCGCGCGCGATCCGCACGACATCGCGATCGCCGCGGGCGCCGTCGATCCCGAATTGATCATCTGCCCGTTCCTGCGCCAGCGGGTTCCCGAGGAGGTCTGGCGCCGGCACCGGACGATCATCATCCACCCCGGCCCGGAAGGGGATCGCGGCCCCTCCGCGCTCGACTGGGCGATCATGGACGCCGAACCCACCTGGGGCGTGACGGCCCTGCAGGCGACCGGGGACCTCGACGGCGGCCCGATCTGGGGCACGCGGGTGTTCCGGATGCCGGCCGATCCGCCACGCAAGAGCACCCTCTACAACACCGAGGTGTCCGATGCCGCGATCAGCCTGATCGGCGAGGTCGTGACCAAGGCCGAAGATCCCGGGTTCACGCCGCGCCGGTGCCGGGTCGCGGGCACCGTCCGGCCGTTGGCCCGGCAGGCCGACCGGTCCTTCTCCTGGGGCGACCCGACCGAGCACATCCTGCGCCGCATCCGCGCCGCGGATGGCCGTCCCGGCGTGCACACCGAGCTGGGCGGGGTGCCGGTCGCGGTGTTCGACGCCCATCCCGCGGACGCCGAACCCGGCGAGCCCGGCACCATCGTGGCGCGCCGGCAGGGTGCCGTGCTGGTCCGCACCGGCGACGGCGCGCTGTGGATCGGGCACGCGCGACGGCTGGCGCCCGAAGCCCCGGGCACGACGGTCAAGCTGCCCGCCGTTCTCGCTCTCGGGGCGGACGTTCCCGAGGTGCCGCCGGCCGCGGTCCCGGCGAGCCTCCGGGAAATCGGCTACCGGCGGGTGGGCAAGGTGGGCTTGCTGCACTTCGCGTTCTACAACGGCGCGATGTCCACCGCCCAGTGCCGCCGCCTCACCGCGGCCCTGCGCTACGCCACCGCGCAGGACACCTCGGTCGTGGTCCTGGCCGGCGGCGAGGTGTTCTCGAACGGGATACACCTGGGGGTCATCGACGCCCACCCCGATCCCGCGGCGGAGGCCTGGCGGAACATCACCGCGATCGACGACCTGTGCCGGGAGATCATCGACTGCACCGATCAGCTCGTGGTCTGCGCGCTCGCCGGCGACGCGGGCGCGGGCGGAGTCATGCTGGCGCTCGGCGCCGACAAGGTGATCGCGCGGGACGGCGTGCTGCTCAACCCGCACTACCGGAAGATGGGCCTGTACGGCTCGGAATACTGGACCTACGTGCTGCCGCGGCGGGTCGGCGAAGGACAGGCCGCCCGGCTGACCACCGGCTGCGAACCGATCACCACCGCCGAGGCGGCCGGGATCGGGATCGTCGACCACCTCGCCGCCGGCGACCGCGCGGCGTTCACCGCGACCGTGCTGGACTACGCCACCGAACTGGCCGCCGGTGGCCACGCGGATGCCCTGGTCCGCCACAAGCGGGCGGACCGGGAAACCGACGAGCGACATCGGCCGCTGGAGACCTACCGGGTGCGGGAACTCGCCGAGATGAGCCACGACATCTTCGACGACCGGCACAGCTTCGCCGGCACCCGCCGGGCGTTCCTCACCGGCCGGCTCACCGGCCCGGCGGCGGAATCGCCCCGCTTGCCGGTCCCCCGGCTCCCCCGGACGGCACCCGTCAGCTGACCATGACCGCGAGCAGCAGGCCATGGCTCAGGGAGCGGACCGGCGCCGAACGCCGCTGAGCCGCCCGGCCGCCGCGACCACCGATGCCGGCCTGCTCGGGGTGGCCGGTCCGGCCTTCGGTGGCGACGTGCGCGAGGTCGGTGCGGCTCAGGCGACCTGCGGCCAGCCGGCCGCGTCATAGGTCAAGCGGTTGATGCCCAGGCGTGCCGCGCCGTTGTCGGTGTAGTAGTGGTAGACGAGCAGATCGCCGTCGTTGTCCGCGAGCACGGCCTCGTGGCCGGGCCCGTGCACGCTGCCGTGGCCCGCGAGGATCTCCGTGCCACCGCCGGAGGTCATCGCCACGCCGTTGCGGTCGGCGTAGGGCCCGGTGACGCTGGTCGACCGCCCGACCAGCACCCGGTAGGTGCTCGCCGCGCCGCGGCAGCAGAAGTCGAACGACACGTACTGGTAGTAGTACCGGCCGCGCTGGACGATGTAGGGCACCTCGATCGCGCCGCCGCCCCGCCCGGCGACGGCGGTCATCGCGCTGCCCTGCCGCAGCCCCGTCGCCGGATTCAGCTGGATCAGCTTGATGCCCGACCAGAACGAGCCGAAGTCCAGCCACCACCGGCCCGCGTCGTCCACGACCAGGTTGGGGTCGATGGCGTTGAAGGTGTCACTGCCACGGGATTCGACGACCAGGCCCCGGTCGGTCCAGGTGCCGGAGTTCCCGGAGGGGCTGGTGGCGAGGAAGATCGCCGAGTGGTTGGAGCCGAACGTCGAGGCCGAGTAGTACAGGTAGTACCGGCCGTTGTGGTAGGAGATGTCCGGTGCCCACAGGCTGCGTCCTCCGCCGGTGTAGGGCGTCGTCCACGGCGCCCCGCCCGGGAATGCCGAACCGGCGCCCGAGAACGCGACGCGGTCGGTGGAGGTCTTCAGCGCGATGCCGTCCCCGGTGTGCGCCACCAGGTAACTGCCGTCCGGGCGCTTGACCACGCTCGGGTCGTGCACGCCGACGTCACCGGTGACGCGGCCGGGATCGGGGTACGCGGCCGCGGCGGCGGCCGGCGTGGCTAGGAGCGCTGTGGCGACCAAGACGACTGCGGCGAATCGTGATCGAGCGACCGACATGGTGCCTCCGTGGGCGATCCGATGGTGTGACGCCGGAACTCACGACGGGAAGCGCTCCCAGCCGAGGGTAGCCGCCTCCCGTCGATATCGGCAAGACCCGCCACGGTGGGTTCCGCCGACAGCAGCGCCGCACGCCTGAAAGCGCTTACTGCCGCTGCGTCCCAGATCTGGCCGGCCGTGTCGGCTCAGAAACGGGACCTGATCCGCGTCAGATCGGTGATCGACAGGTCGCTCCCCGCTTCGAGCAGATAAGTGCCGTCGGCGTCGTCGACGAACCCACCGTGGGCAGCGCTCGTCACCAGTGCTTTGTACACGTGGAACCAGTGCCACGCCGTCTTGGCGTCGGTCGCCCGCTGGGCGGCCGTGAGCAGGGCCAGCGCCGCCGCCTCCTCGCAGCTCGTCGGAGTCTGCGCGGTGGTCACCTCCAATGGAGTCAGCATTCCCCCGTCGGCCGGGACCGACTTTTCCGCGGCAACCAGAATAGGATTCATCGTCACACCTTTCGCCTTGTCGCTGTTTTTGCCGAAGAAAGTCACCACGTGCGGCCGGGTGAAGCCGCTCTTCGGCGAAGCAAAGATTAGCCGGAGCCCACCGCACGCACATCCCCCGAAGTGAGGATCCCACCTGCGCCGATTCAGGAAACGGCGTGCGAAAACTTCGGAGCGGTCCATTCACCAGGGCAACGTCGGCCCGCTCGGCCCAGCACACCGGGGCGGCCGACCCGTCAACCGGTCGCGAACCGGGCCGGGTGGAAGTCGGCCACCTGCGGCGCGGGCTCGCCGAACGCCAGCGCGACCGCGGCCTCGGCGGACGCGGGGGCCATCTTGAAGCCCGCACCGGAAAAACCGGTCGCGAAGACCGTGCGCGGCCGGCCCGGCAGGCAGCCGATCAGGGGCGCGTGGTCCTCGGTGAACAGGTCCGGGTACGCGTCGGACCGGACGATCCTCGGAATCAGGCCGGGCAGGAACTCGGCCACCGTTTCCTGCGCCTCGGCGATCTCCTCGTCGGTGAGCTCACGCCGGACCCGGTCGGCGTGCTCGGCGGGCTGGGACCGGCCGTCCAAAGTGGCCTTCACCGTCACCCCGTCGGTGCTCGGCGCGCCGTAGAGGGACCGGTCGCGTTCGATGCGGCCGAACACCGGGAACCGCTCCGGCGCGAACTCCTCCGGCCGCCGGGCCACGAACCAGGTGAGGTAGTTGCGGCGCGGGTGGACCGCGGCCGCGAGCGGCGGCGGGAGCAGGTGCTTCGACCAGCCACCGGCGGCGACGATCACCCGCTCGAACCGCCAGCTCCGCGCCCCGGACCGGAGCACGACACCGCCGGGTTCCTCGTGGACGTCGTCGATGGGCGTGTCCTCCAGCACTTCCGCGCCGGCCTCGCGGGCGGCCTGGGTCGCGGCGAGCACCGCGCAGTCGGTGCGCAGGAACCCGGCCCGCGGGTCGAACACCGCGCAGTCGTCCGGCCGCAGCCCGTGCTGCGGGTAGCGGGCGGCGAGCTCGTCGTGCTCAAGGAGCTCGATCGGGGTGCCGTTCTCCCGCGACGTCGCCACCAGCTCCGGGAGGTAGCCGCCGTCGCGCTCACCGATGTACACCCCGCCGCACCGGGTCAGGATCCGCTGCCCGGTCTCGGCTTCGAGTTCGGGCCACAGCACGTTCGCCCGCTCCAGCAGCGGGGCGAACCGGGGCCCGCGGCGGTAGGTCATCCGGAACAGCCTCGTGTCACCGCCCACCGCGCTGCGGGGGTGACCCGGGGTCCGCGCCTCGAACCCGACGACGTCGCCGGCCCGGTTGCCGGCCCGGCGCGCGGCCCGCCACAGGGCCATGCTGCCCACGCTGCCGAGACCGACGACCGCCAGCTCGCCGTCCATCACAACACCCTTTCGAGGAATTCCTGCGTGCGCCGCTCGGCCGGGTTGGCGAGCACTTCCCGGGCGTCGCCGCGCTCGACCGCGATGCCTTCGTCCATGAACAGGATGTCCTTGGCGACTTCGCGCGCGAACCCCATTTCGTGGGTGACCACGAGCATCGTCATCCCGAGCTCGGCGAGGTCGCGCATGACGGCGAGCACTTCGCCGACGCGTTCTGGGTCGAGCGCGCTCGTCGGCTCGTCGAACAGCATGATGCTCGGATCCATCGCCAGCGCGCGGGCGATGGCGACCCGCTGTTGCTGGCCGCCGGAGAGCTGGGCCGGGAACTTGTGCCCGCAGCCGGCGAGCCCGACGCGCGCCAGCAGCTCGGCGGCCCGGTCACGGGCCGCCTTCTTGGCGACCTTCTTCACCAGCACCGGCCCGGACATCACGTTGGCTTCGGCCGTCATGTTCGGGAACAGGTTGAACTGCTGGAACACCATGCCGATCCGGGTCCGCTGCTGCGCCAGCCGCTGCGGGGTCACCGCGTGGTAGGCGGTCTCGTGCTCGACGTAGCCGAAGTCCTCGCCGTTGACACGCAGCACGCCGCGGTCGATCTTCTCCAGGCCGTTGATGCAGCGCAGCAGTGTCGACTTGCCCGAGCCGCTGGGGCCGATGATGCAGGAGATCTCCCCCGCCGCGACGGTCAGGTCGATCTCGTTCAGCACCCGGTGCTGCCCGAAGCTCTTGCAGAGCTTGCGTGCCACGATCGTGCCGTCGGCGCTCACAACAGCGACTCCTTCACCTTGATCACCGGACGCGACGAGCGCGAGAACCGGCGTTCGATCATCGACTGCGGCACGCTGAGGGTGAGGGTCATGATCAGGTACCACAGGCTCGCCACGATGAGCAGCGGGATCGTCTCGTAGGTCCGCGCGTAGATCGCCTGCGCGCTCTGCAGCAGGTCGGCGACGCCGAGCACGCTCACCAGCGACGTCTCCTTGAGCATCCCGATCACCTGGTTCCCGGTCGCCGGGATGATCGCGGGCATGGTCTGCGGGATGATCACCCGCCGCAGCTTGGTGAACTCGCTCATGCCCAGCGATTCGGCCGCCTCGAACTGGCCGCGGGGCACCGCCGCGAAGCCGCCGCGGATGATCTCGGCCATGTAGGCGGCCTCGTTCAGCGTCAGCCCGATGATCGCCGCGGTGAGCGGGGTGATCAGCGCGTTCATGTCCACGGCGTGGCCGCCGATGGCCAGGTTCGGGTACAGCGCGGCCACGTTGAACCAGAACACCAGCTGGACCAGGACCGGGGTGCCCCGGAAGAACGTGATGTACAGCCGCGCCAGCCCCGAAATCGGGGCCTGCGTGGACATCCGCATGACGGCGAGGACGAGGCCGAGCAGGGTTCCGAGGACCATGCTCACCGCGGTCAGCATGAGGGTGATGCCGACGCCGTCGAGGATGGAGGCGGCGGTGAAGTACCGGAGCACCACGCCCCACTGGAAGTTCTCGTTGCCGGCCAGTGCGTAGAGCAGGCCGGCGACGATCACCACCGCCACCACCCAAGCGGCGTAGTCCCGCGTGCGCTGCGGACTGATCCGTTTCTTTTCCTCCGGTTGCAGTGCGGTCACCGGTTCCCTCACTTCGGTTGCGGCTTGGAGCGAGCGGCCTTGGTGACGCCGAGCCCCTGGAAACCCCAGCGGGACAACGCTTCGGAGTACTTCGGGCTGTCGATGACCGACTGCAGCGCGGCCTGCACGGCCGGGGTCAGCGGCGAGTTCAGGTCGAGCGCGACGGCGACCGGCAGCGGGTTGAGCACCGGCTGCAGGACGTCGAAGGCGTTCGGCTGCTTGGCCTTGGCCCAGTTGAGCGAGGTCGCGTCGTAGAAGACGCCGTCGATGCGCCGCGAGGCGACCTGGGTCAGCGCGTCGCTCACGCTCGGCAGCGCGACCGCCTTGATCGGCTCCTTGCCCTTGCTCACGCAGTTTTCCTGGTTCAGCTTCGGCAGCCACTTGAGTTCCTGGGTGCTGCCGGACTGCACGCCGAGGCTGGCGCCGCACAGCGAATCCATGGCCAGGTGCTTCGGGTTCCCGTGTGCCGTGGCGACCGTCGAGCCGTTCGTGAAGTAGTCGATCATGTCGAGCACCTTCAGCCGCTCGGCCGAGGTCCCCATCGTCGACACGGTGAGGTCGTAGCGGTTGCCCTGCAGGCCGGGGATGATGACGTCGAACTTGACGTTCTTGATCTCCAGCTTCAGGCCGAGCTTGGCCGCGATCAGCCGGGCGATGTCCGGGTTGAACCCGATCGGGGTCTTGTTGTCCGAAGCCATGAACGTGGTCGGCGGGCTGGTCAGGTCCTCGGCCGTCACCAGGGTGCCCCTGGCCTTCACGTCCGCGGGCAGCAGGGCGACCGCCGCCGGGTCCGGCTGGACGCCGGCCGAAATGTCGTCGGTGTGCTCGGCGGTGGCGCCCCCGCCGCCACCGGCCGCCGGGGCCGGGCTCTCGGTGGTGCACGCTGTGAGGCCTACTGCCGCGGTGAGGACCACCGCGCTCATAGCCGCCTTGACCCGCATGGGATTCTCCTTCGACGGGGGCTGCCCGCGCTGACGAGCAGAACATGCCCGGTTCGTGTTGTCTACTGGGTGCGATTCACTGTGGCCTGAAGCGGCGTGCCCCCGGCGATGATCGTGCACCTCGGCTCGCTCATCGCTTCCACCGCGAACCGGACGCCTTCGCGCCCGATCCCCGAACTCTTGAACCCCCCGAACGGCATCGAGTCGATCCGTACGTCGCTCGTGCCGTTGACGACCACCGCACCGGCGTGCAGCCGGTCCGCCGTGGACAGTGCCTCGTCGAGCACTCCGGTGAAGATCCCCGCCTGCAGCGCCTGGGCGCTGTTCGCCGCCGCGATCGCGTGCTCGGCGGACTCGACCGGCACGACGGTCACCACCGGACCGAACACCTCGCGCACCAGCACGGCGGCGTCCGGCGGCACCTCGGTGAGCACGGTCGGGTGGTAGTACGCTCCGTCGCGCCGGGCGCCGGTGTGCGCGCGGGCACCTCCCGCGAGTGCCGCGTCGACCAGCGCTTCGACCCGGGCGGCCGCCGCCTCGCCGATCATCGGCCCGACGTCGGTGGCCCGGTCGGTCTTGGGGCCGACCTTCAGCGCCCGGGTGCCCGCGACGATCCGGGTCAGCAGGCCGTCGTGGATCGATGCGTCGGCGTAGACGCGCTGCACGGACAGGCAGTTCTGCCCCGCGCACCCGAACGCGCCCGCCACGATCGCGCCGGCCGCGGCGTCGAGGTCCGCGGTACCGGTCACGATCACCGGGTTGTTGCCGCCGAGCTCCATCAGGAGTTTCCGGGGCCCGGCCGCGGCGGCGATCCGGGCGGCCGTGACCGGCCCGCCGGTGAACGAAACCGCGTCGACCCCCGGATGGGTGACGAGGGCGTTCCCGGTTTCCGCGTCCCCGCACACGACCGCGATCCTGGCGGACGGCACCCCGGCCCGCAGGAGGAGCTCCGCCAAGGCCAGCGCCGAATGCGGCGTGGCGTCGGCGGGCTTCACCACGACGCCGTTGCCCGCGACCAGCGCCGGGCCGACCTTGTGGGCGACCAGGTTGAGCGGGTCGTTGAACGGCGTGATCGCCGCGACGACGCCGAGCGGCGCGCGGACGAACCAGCCACGCTTGCCCGCACCCCGGTCGCTGTCGTCGAACTCCAGGACTTCGCCGCGCAGCACCGTGCTCGCCGCCGCGGACAGGCGCAGGGTCTCGGCGCAGCGGCGCACCTCCTGCTCGGCCTCGGCGATCGTCTTGCTGCCCTCGGCGCTGATGATCCCGGACAGCCACGGCAGCTCGTCCCGGACCAGCCGGGCGGCCTCGTCCAGTGCCTCCCGCCGCTGCCACAGCGGCCACGGCTCGGCGGCCGCGCGGGCCACCGCGCCGACGGCCGCGTCGACGTCGGCGGCGTCGTTGCGGGCGACCCACCCGACGGGCGCGCCGTCGTGCGGGTCGGACACCCCGAAGGTGAGCCGCCCGGTCTGCCACTCCCCGGCGATCAGCGCCCCGCCGGGCAGGCCGAACGACGTGGTCACCGGAGCCGTGGCGGTCATGAGATCGCGTCCAGCACGCGCGCCCCGCCGCCGATCAGGGGCAGGAACCACGGGCGCCCGAAGTGCCCCGGTACCGGGGCGAACTTCACGTCACCCCAGATGTTGGCCGCCGCGTCGCCGGAGATGAACCGGGCCATCTTCTGGCCCATGTAGGTGGCCATCTGCACGCCGTGCCCGCTGTAGCCGACGGAATAGTGCACCCCGTCGCGTTCGCCCGCGTGCACGAGCTGGTCCATCGACAGGTCGACCAGCCCGCCCCACGTGTAGTCGACGCGGGTGCCCGCGAGGTACGGGAACACCTCGGTCATCGCCTTGACGAGGATCTGCCCGCTCCGGACGTCGGAGTCGGGGCTGGACATCGCGAACCGCGCGCGGCCGCCGAAGAGCAGCCGGTTGTCGGGGGTGATCCGGAAGTAGTAGATGAGGTTCTTGCTGTCCGAGGCCTGCCGCCGGTGGGGCAGGATCCGGTCCACGACGTCCTGGGCGAGTGGCTCGGTGACGATGATGAAGCTGCCGACG
>NZ_MUMI01000212.1 GCF_002155975.1 Amycolatopsis kentuckyensis | reverse complement strand
GCCGCCGAAACGGCGCTGGTCGGGGACGACTACGACGTCAAGGCGTTCGTCACCACCGTCCAGCCGGCGACCGTGCGCAAGGACGACCGGGCCAGCGTCGCGGCCATCGCGGCGGCGACGGCCCGCCCGGCCGAGGCGGCGACGGCGCGGACCGCGCTGGTCGGCACCGACGCGCAGGTGCAGGACTTCCTGCGCAACCGCCGGTACCCGGGCAGCGAAACCGACGACCGGGTGCTGGCCACCCAGGTCGTCGCGGCGGGCGGACCGGGCGTGCAGGCCGCGGGCCGCCGCGCCCTCGACGGCACCGCCGACGACATCCGGGCGTTCCTGCGCACCGGGCAGTACACCGCCCGCGAAACCGACGACCGGGTGCTGGCCACGCAGGCCGTCTCGACCGGCGGGCCGGAGGTGCGCGCCTCGGCGCGGGCTTCGCTGGCCGGGCCGGCGAGCGTCGTCCGGACGTTCCTCGAGTCCGGGCTGTACCGGGCGCGGCAGCGGGACGCGCTGACCGCCACCCACCGGGCCGAGGTCGCCGGGTACGTCGCCGACGCCGCCCGCGCGGCGGCGCTGGCCCGCCAGAACGCGGCCGAGGCGGCCAAGGCCGCCGCGGTGGCCCGGGGCGCGGCCGACGACGCGGCCCGCTACGCCCAGCAGGCCAAGGACTCCGCGGACCTGGCCACGACCTACGCCGCGCAGGCCGCGGCGTCGGCCCAGGACGCCAAGGCGTCGGCGGACGCGGCGGTGCAGTCGGCGAACCAGGCCAAGCAGGCCGAGGCCGCCGCCCACCAGGCGGCCCAGCAGGCCCAGCAGTCGGCGAACCGGGCCCAGGCGTCCGCGTCGGACGCGGCGGCCTCGGCCTCCGGCGCCCGGGCCGCCGCCGACGCCGCGGCCAGGTCCGCCGCCGAAGCCCACCTCAGCCGCGACCAGGCCGTGCAGGCCGCGGCCGAGGCCTTCCAGCGGACGGTCGACCTCTACCTGCGCGAGATCGCCGAAGCCGCGGGCGGCAGCCGTCCGGACATGACCGACCCCGACGGGCACCCCTACAGCGACGACCAGGCGGGCCACCCGGAGTACCACCGGCCGGCGGGGTGGGAGCGGGACGCGCAGAAGGAGTACATCCACATGCTCGCCTCGGAGCAGACCGCGGCCGCGCTGGCCGTCTGCCTGAACCGGCCGATCACCTGCGCCCTGTTCAAGCACTGGGCGGGCGCCAGTGGAACGGACTACGTCCTCAGCGCCGACCAGATGGCCAGCTTCTACGGCGACGAGCAATGGCATGGCCCGCTCGACGCCAAACTGAGGACGTACGCCGACCAGGCCGCGGCCAAGTGCACCGGACCGGTCGGGACGACCTGCGCGCTGAAGCTGGACACGAACTGGCTCGGCGGGCAGTTCACCGAGGAACCCGACCACATCTTCGCGCTGCACTCGTTCGAGTACCGGGTCACCGGCGACCTGACCGCCCGGGTGACCGGCGACGGGACGGTGCAGCTGACCGGTGGCTACCGGGTGGACCTCAAGAAGGCGTACAACTTCGACCCGGAAAAGCCGCCGATCAACGTGCGAGGCGTCGACTACAACGTGAAGGCCCTGTCCCAGATGCCGACGGTCGGCATCGCGCGGGACTTCACCGTGCAGGGCAGCACGAACCAGTACCTCGACGTCCCGGGGCACCGGTGAAAGACCTGGGCTGAGGTCGTGCGTGGTGCGGCGGGTTCCGGCCCGCCGCACCACTCACGACCCGGCGCTCACTTCCAGTCGACCTGCGGGGAACGGTAGAAGTCGATGCCCTGCGCCACCCAGCGCGGGGCCTGCTTCGCCAGCCGTGCGCGGTAGGCGTCCCAGTCGTGGGTCGACTTCGGGGACCAGCCGATCTCCGCGATCCCCGGCAGCCGCGGGAACGCCATGTACTCGATGTCGTCGCTGGTGCGGATCGTCTCGGTCCACAGCGGCGCCTCGACGCCCGCGATCCGGTTCTCGCCGACGCCGTCGACCAGCGACGCCGGATCCCAGTTGTAGCCGTCCTTCACCTCGATCAGCGCGGCCCAGTCCTGGCCGAGCGGTGTCTGCGGGGTGTACTTCATGTCGAGGTAGGCGTAGTTCGCCGGCGACATGAGGATCTTGTTGCCGCGCGCCGCGGCCGCCGCGACGTCCGGGTTGCTGCCGCCGAAGTCCCAGTACTGCGGGACCGCCGACACCGGCGGGACCGACTTGGCGATCTCGTGCCAGCCGGTGACCTTCTTGCCGTACTTCGCGACGATCGGCTGAACCTTCCGCTCGAACGTCAGGTAGTCCGCGGGCGGCGTCGAGTGGGCCTCGTCGCCGCCGATGTGCAGGTACGGGCCGGGCGTGAGGGCGGCCAGTTCGCGGACGACGTCCTCGACGAACCGGTACGTGATCGGCGAGGAGATGCACAGCGAGCTGTAGCCGACCTCGGTGTCCGTGCGCGGCGGGACGGCCTTGCCGTCACAGTTCAGCTCCGCGTACGTCGACTGCGCCGCGTTCGTGTGGCCCGGCATGTCGATCTCCGGGATCACCGTGATGTGCCGCGAAGCCGCGTACGCGACGATGTCCCGGTACTGCGCCTGCGTGTAGTAGCCGCCGGGATCGCCGTCGACCGCGGTCCTGCCGCCGACCGTCGCCAGCTTCGGCCAGCTCTTGATCTCGATCCGCCAGCCCTGGTCGTCGGCCAGGTGCAGGTGCAGCGTGTTGACCTTGTACTGGGCGATCTGGTCGATGTAGAGCTTCACCTGGTCCGGCTTGAAGAAGTGCCGGGCGACGTCGAGCATCGCACTGCGCTCGGCGAAGCGCGGGTAGTCGAGGATCGTGCCGCCGGCGACGGTCCACGTCCGGTGCTGCCCGCGCTTGCCCTCGATCGCCGAGGGCAGCAGCTGCCGCAGCGACTGCACGCCTTCGAAGAGCCCGTCGGCGGTGTTGGCGGTCAGCGTGACGCCGTCGCGCGCGACCTTCAGCCGGTAACCCTCGGTGCCGATCCGCGCGTCGTGGCCCAGCTTCAGCGAGATCGCGGGCAGGCCGGCGGCGTGCGGCACGACCGGCAGCGGGTAACCGGTGGCCGGGCGGAGCAGGCCGCGCAGGTAGTCCGCGACCTGGCCGGCGCCGCGGTCGGCGGTGATCACGGTGGCCGGCGTGAGCCGGAAATCGCCGCGAGGATCGGCCTTCGCCGAGACGGGCGCCGGGACGACGTCGGTCACGCTGCGTTCGGGGGCGGCCGGGGCCGCCGAGGCGGAAGCGGGCAGGCCGGCGGCCGTGAGACTCACGACGGCCGCGGTCAGGACGGCTCTGGACAAGCGCATCGAAGCACCTCCGGTCGGGGACTCCCTGCAAAGGTACAGACCAGCCGGTGCATTTGGAACAGCTCTTAACGAAGGGCGGCCCGGATCGCCTCCAGGACGCTCGGGTCCTCGATCGTGGAGGGCACCGCCTCGTCGCGGCCGTCGGCGATCGCACGCATCGTCTTGCGCAGGATCTTCCCCGACCGCGTCTTCGGCAGGGCGTCCACAATGGACACATCGCGGAACGCGGCGACCGGGCCGATGTCCCGCCGGACCATCGCCACGAGTTCGTCGCGCAGCTGGTCCGCGGCGATATCCGCGCCCGCCTTGAGCACCACGAACCCGCGGGGCAGCTGGCCCTTGAGCTGGTCGGCCACGCCGATCACGGCGCACTCGGCGACCGCCGGGTGCGCGGCCAGCACGGCCTCCATCGACCCGGTGGACAGCCGGTGGCCGGCGACGTTGATGACGTCGTCCGTGCGGCCCATGACGAACAGGTAGCCGTCTTCGTCGAAGTAACCGGAGTCGCCGGTGAGGTAGTGGCCTCCGTGGCGGGAGAGGTAGGCATCGCGGTAGCGCTCGTCGTCGCCCCACAGCGTCGGCAGCGATCCCGGCGGCAGCGGCAGCTTCACCGTTATCGCGCCTTCGCGCCCGGCCGGCAGCTCCTCGCCGGCCTGGTCGAGGATGCGGACGTCCCAGCCGGGGACCGGCTTGGTTGCCGACCCCGCCTTGACGTCCATCGGCTCGAGGCCGCGGGTGTTGGCGGCGATCGGCCAGCCGGTCTCGGTCTGCCACCAGTGGTCGACGACCGGGACGCCGAGTTTCTCGTGCGCCCAGTGGTAGGTCTCGGGATCGAGCCGCTCGCCGGCCAGGAACAGCGTCCGGAACTGCTTCAGCTCGTACTTCTCCAGCTCACGGGCGTCCGGGTCGACCTTCTTGACGGCTCGCAGCGCGGTCGGCGCGGTGAACAGGGCCTGGACGCCGTGCTCGGCGATGACCCGCCAGAACGCGCCCGCGTCGGGTGTGCCGACGGGCTTGCCTTCGTACATGACCGTCGTCGCGCCGACGAGCAGTGGCGCGTACACGATGTAGGAGTGCCCGACGACCCAGCCGACGTCGGACGCGGTCCACCAGACGTCGCCGGCGTGGACGTCGTAGACGGCGTCCATCGAGTAGGCGAGGGCGACGGCGTGGCCGCCGGTGTCGCGGACGACGCCCTTCGGCTTCCCGGTCGTCCCGGACGTGTAGAGGATGTACAGCGGATCGGTGGCCGCGACCGGCACCGGGTCGGCCGGGTCGGCGCCCGCGGCCAGCTCGCGCCAGTCGAAGTGACGGCCGGCCGTGGCCGGGGCCTGCTCGCGCTGCAGCATGACGACGTGGTCGGGCTGGTGCTCGGTCATCCCCAGCGCGGCCTCGATGATCGGCTGGTACTCGACCACCCGCGTCGGCTCGATGCCGCAGGACGCGGCCAGGACGACCTTGGGTTTCGCGTCCTCGATCCGCGCGGCCAGCTCCTTCGGCGCGAACCCGCCGAAGACCACCGAGTGCACCGCGCCGATCCGCGCGCAGGCCAGCATCGCGATCGCGGCCTCCGGCACCATCGGCAGGTAGACGATCACCCGGTCACCCTTCGTGACCCCGAGCGAGCGCAGCGCGCCGGCGAAGCGCGCGACGGTGTCCCGGAGCTCCTCGTAGGTGTAGGTGCGTTGCCGTCCGGTCACGGGAGAGTCCCAGATCAGCGCGGCCTGGCCGCCGCGGCCGGCCTCGACGTGCCGGTCCAGCGCGTTGTACGACGTGTTCAGCTCGGCGTCCGGGAACCACCGGTAGAAGGGCGGGTTCGCGTCGTCCAGTGCCCGCTCCGGCGCTCTGGTCCAGCTGATCGACTGGGCCGCGGCCAGCCAGAACGCGTCCCGCTCGGCCAGGCTGCGCCGGTAGGCTTCGGAGTACGCGCCCATGCTCCGCTCCTTCGGGTCGGACGTTGCGCCGATCCCCATCATGGCGCGGGAGCGGCGGGCGCGCCGGATTCCCCCGCGGAAAGACCCGGCAACCTCACGGAGCCCGGGAGCGTCCTAAGCTGGACCGCGGGAATTCACCGCGTGACGGTGCGAAGTGAACACGGACAGTGAGGGGAGCCCGGCGGTGAACGGACTCGCGAGCGCGTTGCTCTCGCTAGCCCATTCCTTGTTCGGCCCGGGCTTCTGCCCCGGCGACTGGGTCTGGGCCACGAGTGCGGCCGGCGCGCTCGTCGCGCTGCTTCCGCCGATCGGCGCGGTCGCCGTGTCGATCATCCGGAAGGGCACGGGCAACCGCTACGACGCCACGACGCTGGGCGTCTTCGGGGTGATCGGCCTGCTCAGCACCCTGGTGCTGCCGTGGCTGCTGGCCATCGGCGTCTCGGGTGTCTACAACGCGGCGTGGGCCAAGGAGAAGACCGGGCTGTCGGACACCGAGCTGTCAGCGCTGAACGGCTCCGGCGGCTGCTGGGTGGACAACCAGCGGGAGTACCTGGGCGGCGGCCAGACCGTCTACGAGGTGCTGTCCTCGCAGAGCGGCAAGGAAATCCCGTTCTTCGTCTACCTGCTGGCCTTCGTCGTCCTGGGCGCGGGCTCGCTGTTCTTCGTGATGCTGCAGGGCCGCACGGCCTTCCGCCGCGGCCCGAAGTGGCCGTCGCGGTTCTTCTGGATCCCGTTCGCCGCGATGCTCGTGTTCAGCGTCGGCATGGAGGCGAACACCGCGCTGCACTTCTTCCTGGGCTTCCTGCCGTTCAGCGTGCTGGGCCTGATCCCGGTCGCGATGGTCGGCCCGCCGCCGTGGTCGGTGATCAACCGGTCGGACCGGTCGGACGAGCCGCCGCCGCGCCGCCAGCAGGAGCCCCAGGGGCCGCCGCCGTCGCAGGTCCAGCCGCGCCCGACCCCGCCGCCTCCGCCGCCGCCCCCGGCCAACCGGCCGTACCCGAAGACGGCGCTGGCGTCGGCGCCCGAGCCGCCGTCCCCGCCGGGCGGCGCGCTGGCCGCGGCGCCGGGCCCGATCCCGCCGCCGCCCGGCTCCCGCAACGCGGGCGGCAGCCGCTACCGCCGCGTCAAGCAGCTCGGCGCGGGCGGGTTCGGCACGGTCTGGCAGGCCGTCGACACCCAGCTGAACCGCACGGTCGCGCTGAAGATCGCGCACGCGCCGGACCGCGACACGGCCGAGCGCATGCAGCGCGAGGCCCGCGCGCTGGCCGTGGTCAGCCACCCGAACTGCGTCAAGGTGTACGACCTGGCCGAAGAGCCGGACGGCCTGGCGCTGGTGATGGAGTACCTGGAGGGCCGTCCGCTCGCCGAGCTGGTCGACGGCCAGGGCCCCCTCGACGACGTCGCGGCGGGCCGGCTGTGGGCGACGATGGCGGGCGCCCTGGCGGCGGCGCACGACAAGGGCGTCCTGCACCGCGACATCAAGCCGTCGAACATCGTGCTGGACCCGAGCGGCCTGGCCCACCTGATCGACTTCGGCATCGCCCGCAGCCAGGGCGACTCGAAGATGACGGCGACGGGGATGATGATCGGCACCCCGGACTTCGTGGCCCCGGAGCAGGCGATGGGCGCAACGGCGTCCCCGGCGTCGGACGCGTGGCAGCTGGCGGCGACGATCAGCTACGCGCTGTCGGGCCAGCCGCCGCGCGGAACGCGGGAGACACCGATGGCGGCGTTGATGGCGGCGGCGCGGGCCGAGCCGGTGTCGCGGCTGCCGCAGCGGAGCGCGCACGCCCGGCTGCTGGCGGCCTCGCTGGACCCGGAACCGCGCCGGCGCCCGACGTTGAACGCGGTGCGGCGTGAGGTCGAGGGGTGGCTTTCGCGGGCGGGCAAGTCCGCGGACGGCCCGGTGACGCGGGTGGTGCCGCGGCAGCCGGGGAGCCAGCTGCCGCGCCGCTAGCCGGGCTTGATCGCCGAGAAGCTCACGATCTCCTTCGGCCGGACCTTCACTTCGACCTGCTCGAACCCCGCCTTCGCCAGGCGGCCGGGCAGTGTCGGCGCAGGGACCACGTTCATCGTGTCGCCGATGTGCAGGAGCCGGAACCGGAAGCTGAGCTGGCTGTCCGTGCCGCAGAACTTCCCGCCCGGGCGCAGCACCCGGGCGGCCTCGGCGAAGATCGCGTCCTGCAGCTCGGGCGTCGGGACGTGGTGCAGCATCGTGAAGCACACCACCGCCGAAAACCGCCCGGTCTCGAACGGCATCTCCGCGCCGCTGCCCTCGACCACCTCCGCGCGGGCACCGAACTTCTCCCGCAGGAGCGACGTCGAGGCCGGGTCGATCTCCAGGACCGTCAGCTTCGGGACCGCGTCGAGCAGCACCTTCGTCGTCGCGCCGAAGCCGGGGCCCACCTCGAGCACGTCGTCGCCGAGGCGGTGGCGGGCCAGCCAGGGGGTCAGGCGCTCCTCGACCGTGTCCGCCCACTTGGCCGAGCTGCAGATCTTGCGGTGGATGAGGTTCATCGGCATGCGTCCGACGCTATTTCGAGACGGGCGTGACCGGTAGCCGATACGCTGCCAACCGATGTCGCCAACCAGTCAAGCCATGCTGCTCGGGGCGTTCGACCTGCCCGCCGGGACCTGGTTCCCGTGGCACGAGCACCCGTCCCACCAGCTGGTCTGGTCGGCCCGCGGCGTCGTCGCGGTCAAAGCGGGCGACGCCGGGTGGGTGCTGCCGCCGACGCGGGCCCTCTGGATGCCCGCCGGGGTCCGGCACCGGACCGGCGCGCTCGGCCGGGCGGCCCTTCGCGGCATCTACGCCGATCCGGCGCGCTCACCGGTGGCGTGGCCGGAGCCGCGGGTGGTCGTCGTCCGGCCGCTGCTGCGGGAGCTGCTGGAGTACCTGACCGGCGACGGCGTCGCCCCCGACGCCCGGCTGCGTGCCGAAGCCGTGGCCTTCGACCTGCTGGAACCGCTGGACGTGGTGCCGATCGTGGTGCCGGCGCCGGAAGACCCGCGGGCCCTCGACGTGGCGGCGGCCGTGCTCGCGAACCCGGCGGACTCCCGCACGCTCGCCGAGTTCGGCCGGGACGTCGGGGCCGCGGAACGCACCCTCGCGCGGATCTTCGTCCGGGAGTGCCGGATGCCGTTCGGGACGTGGCGCACGCAGGTGCGGCTGCGTGCGGCGTTGCCACTGCTGGCCCAGGCCACGCCGCTGGAGACGGTGGCCTACCGCGTCGGGTACAGCTCGGCGAGCGCGTTCGTGGCCGCGTTCCGGCGGGCCGTCGGGGTCACGCCGGGGGCGTACTTCGCGGGCTGAGCTACCGCCAGGACGGCAGCCAGCGCTCGGCCTCCCACTGGCCGTTCGTGATCGCGATGCCGTTCAGGATCGGCCACAGCCAGGCGAAGTTCGCCACCACCAGCCCGACGTACAGCGACACCACCAGCAGGCCCGTGCCGCGTCTCTCGAAGCCGCGCCGGGCGCTGCCCAGGATCTGGCCCAGGCACAACGTCAGCCCCAGCACCAGGAACGCCGCCAGCGGGGTCGCGTAGAAGAAGTACATCTGGCGGTCGATGTTGGTGAACCAGAAGACGTACCCGCCCAGGTAGCCCACCAGGACCGCCGCGAAGCGCCAGTCCGCGCGGAAGATCGAACGCCACACCGCCCAGCCGAGCATCGGGATCGCCAGCCACCACATCGCCGGGGTGCCGATCAGCATCGTCGCGCTGATGCAGCGGGCCTCCCCGCAGCCGGTGACTTCGCCGTTGTAGCTGTAGAGCATCGGGCGCAGGCCCATCGGCCACGTCCACGGCTTCGACTCCCACGGGTGCGGGTTGTCCTTGGGCGTGACCAGCGTTTCGTGGAAGTGCAGGACGTTCGCCGTGTAGTCGCCGAGCGAGCGCAGCGCCGGCGGCATCCACGACCAGAAGCCCGGCGCGATGTCCTTGATCTCGGTGTAGTGCCGGTCGGTGGCCGTTTCGCTGGCGAACCAGGCCCAGTACGCGGCGAAGTACATCAGGAACGGGATGATCAGGATCGCCCACAGCGCGGGCAGCACGTCCCGGCGGATCGTGCCCAGCCAGGGCCGTTCGACGCCGGCCGCGCGCCGCGCCGCGACGTCGAAGAAGACGGTGAGCAGCCCGAACGCGACGATGTAGTACAGCGCCGACCACTTGACGCCGAACGTGAGCCCGATCATCAACCCGGTTCCGAACCGCCACCAGCGGAAGCCGAGCTTGGGACCCCAGACGGTCTCGTTCACCCAGCCTTCGCGGACCGCCGTCGCGAGCCGTTCGCGCACCTGGTCGCGGTCGGCGAGCACGCAGGCGAACGCGGCGAGCACGAACAGCGCGATGAAGATGTCGAGCATGCCCATGCGCGACTGCAGGTGCAGGACGCCGTCACTGATCACCAGGATGCCGGCGATGCCGCCGAGCAGCGTCGAGCGGGTGAGGCGGCGGGCGATCCGGATGGTCAGCAGCACCATCAGCGTGCCGGCCAGCGCGGGCATGATGCGCCAGCCCCAGCCGTTGTAGCCGAACAGCCATTCGCCGATCGCGATCAGCTGCTTCGCCAGCGGCGGGTGGACGACCAGCTCGTAGCCGTAGTTGTCTTCGTAACCGCCGTTGCGCAGCACCTGCCACGCCTGCGGCACGTAGTGCTTCTCGTCGAAGACCGGGCTGCCCTTGTCGGTCGGCACGCCGAGGTTCTGCAGGCGGACGATGCCGCCGATCACGGTCAGCACCAGGGTGACGACCCAGCCGCGGAGGCGATCGGTCGGCATGCCCCGGCCGAGCAGGGTCAGCTCGCGGTCGGTGGGCGGCCGGAGCGCCTCGACCGGGTCCGGCCGGACGCTTTCGTCGTCGGGACGGGTCAGCACGGCGGTCACGGGGGCGATCCTACGGGCGGGACGGGGCGTCCGTCGTCCGGATCCGCTGATCAGCCTAGGCTGGCCGGGTGACTCCGGGTCGTCTCATCCTCGCCGCCACCCCGCTCGGCGACGTCCGCGACGCTTCACCGCGCCTGGCGGCGGCCCTGGCGGACGCCGACGTCGTCGCGGCCGAGGACACGCGCCGGTTCCGGTCGCTGGCGACGGCGCTGGGCGTGACCCCGCGCGGCCGGGTGGTGAGCTTCTACGAAGACGTCGAGGCGGCGCGCCTGCCCAAACTGCTCGAGGCGTTGCACGCGGGCGAGACGGTGGTCCTGGTGACCGACGCCGGCATGCCGAGCGTGTCCGACCCGGGTTTCCGCCTGGTGGCCGCCTGTGTGGCCGAATCGCTGCCGGTGACCTGCCTGCCCGGCCCGTCCGCGGTGACGACGGCGCTCGCGTTGTCCGGTTTGCCGTGCGACCGGTTCTGCTTCGAGGGGTTCGCGCCGCGCAAGCCGGGCGAGCGCACGCGCTGGCTGACGGCGTTGCGCGACGAGCCACGGACGGCGGTGTTCTTCGAGTCCCCGCACCGCCTGGCGTCCCTGTTGTCCGATGCGGCCGCGGTTCTGGGGCCCGACCGGCGCGCGGCGGTGTGCCGGGAGCTGACGAAGACGTATGAAGAAGTCAAGCGGGGAACCCTCCCGGAGCTGGCTTCGTGGGCTGAGGACGGGGTGCGCGGCGAGATCACGGTCGTGCTGTCCGGGGCCCCGCCGAGGCAGGTTTCGGTGGCGGACCTGGTGGCCGAGGTGGCGGCCCGGGTGGCCTCCGGCGAACGGCTGAAGTCGGCCGCGGCGGAGGTCGCCGAGGCGACCGGGGTGTCCAAAAAGGAGCTCTACGACGCCGTGCTGGCGGCCCGGGTCAAGTGAGCAGCGCGGTGACCGCGGCATGCGCCTTCGCCGCGTCCGGGGCGTCTCCGGTGATCACGTCCGTGTACACGAACGACTCGCCGATCCGCACCAGCAGGTAGGCCAGGTCCGGCACCGGCAGCGGCGGGGCCAGCCGGCCGGCCGCGACCTCGTCCTCCAGCAGGGTGACCAGCTTTTCCGTCGTCCGCTGCTGGCACACGCTCGCCTTCGTCGTCAGCAGCCGCAGGGCCCGCTCCGGCTCGCGGCGCAGGAAGTCGCGGAACGGCGGTGAGTCGTTCGCCAGCCGGACGTACCCGCTCACGAAGTCCGCCACCCCGGCCGCGCCGCGGCCGACGCAGGCCGGCCAGAGCCGGGCGATCGAGACCTCCGAGAGCGACCACAGGATCTCGCCGAGGAGCCGGTCGCGGCTGCCGATGCGGCGGTGCAGGGTCGCCCGGCTGATCGACAGCTCCTGGGCCAGCTCGCCCATGTCCAGCCGGCGGCCGGACAGGAACCACTCACGGGCCACCTCGAACTCCTGAGACATATGTCAGAATGTCTCACAACCACGACGGAGAGGGAACGCGACATGCGCGCAGTGCAGGTGACCGAGTTCGGCGGACCCGAGGTGCTCACCCCCGTCGAGCTGCCCGACCCGGTGGCGGGCCCCGGCGAGGTACTCATCGACGTCGAGCGCATCGGCGTCAACTACGCCGACACCCACCAGGCGGAGAACTCCTACCTCGCGCCGTCCCAGCTGCCGCTCGTCCCCGGCGGCGAGGTGGTCGGCACCCACGACGGCAAGCGGGTCGTCGCCCTGCTCAACGGCGGGGGCGGGTACGCCGAGAAGGCCGTCGCCCCGGCGGCCACGACGATCCCGTTGCCCGACGGCATCGACGACCTCACCGCGCTGTCCATGCTGGTCCAGGGCACGACCGCCTGGGTCCTGCTCCGCCGGAACGCCCACCTCGAGAAGGGTGAGTCGGTCGTCGTGCACGCCGCCGCCGGTGGGGTCGGGACCGTCGCCGTCCAGCTCGCCAAGGCGTGGGGCGCCGGCCGGGTCATCGCCACCGCGAGCAGCGAGGAGAAGCGCGCGCTCGCCCTCGAGCTCGGTGCGGACGTCGCCATCGACTCGCGCGCCGAGGACATGACGACCGCGCTGATGGAGGCGAACAACGGCCGTCGCGTCGACGTCGTGCTCGACATGGTCGGCGGGACCACCACCGACCAGAGCATCGCCGCGCTCGCCCCGTTCGGCCGCCTGGCCTTCTACGGCATGGCGGGCCGCGAGAACCCGAAGCCCGTTGAGCTGCGCAACGTCCTCGGCCACAGCACCACGATCAGCGGCATGTGGCTGCCACACGTCTTCCGCCTGCCGGGCAACGTCTTCGGGACCGCTCTCACCGAGCTGTTCGACCTGGTGCTGGCCGGCCGGCTCAAGGCCATCCCGGGCGGGGAGTACGCCCTGTCCGACGCCCGCGGCGCGCACGAGGCCCTGCGTTCCCGCAAGACAGTCGGCAAGCTACTGCTCGACCCCGGCAAGTAGGAGTTCCAGGGGTGCCGCCTTGTGGAGGCACTCCTGCCACTCCGCCTCCGGGTCCGAATCGGCCGTGATGCCGCCGCCCACACCCAGGGAGATCGTGCCGGAAGCGATCTCGAACGTCCGGATCGCGACGTTCAGCTCCAGGCCCGCCACCGGCGACACCAGCCCGATCGCGCCCGTGTAGACACCGCGTCCGCACGGCTCCAGCGAGGCGATCAGGTCCAGCGCGCGGATCTTCGGCGCGCCCGTCACCGACCCCGGCGGAAAGGTCGCCGCCAGGAGGTCTTCGTCCGACACGGCGGGGCGCAGGACGCCGGTCACCGTCGAGTCCAGGTGCCACACCCCCGGCGCCGGCCGGACCTGCAGCAGCGACGGCACCGTCACCGAGCCCACCTCGCACACCCGGCCGAGGTCGTTGCGCACCAGGTCGGTGATCATCACGTTCTCCGCGACGTCCTTTGCGGACTGACGCAGCAGCAGGGCGTTCCCGTCGTCGGCGGGCCCGCGGCGGGGGAGCGTCCCCTTGATCGGCGTCGAGCGCACCGAACGCCCGTGGCGGGCGAGGAACAGCTCCGGCGAGAACGAGACCACCGACCCCCACGGCCCCGACAGGAAGGCCGCGCGCCGGGGTGACAGCGAAGACACCCCCGCGGCGAACAACGCCGCGGGAGACCCCGAGAACGGGCCTGTGAACCGCGCGCAGATGTTGGCCTGGAACAGCTCCCCGGCCTCGATCGCGTGCACGCACGCCTTCACCGCGTCCCGGTGCTCCGACGGCAGCGGGCGTCGCAGCGGTCCCGCCGTCCACGAACGGGCCGGCCCGGCTGCGGCCAGCAGCGATTCCATTGTGGACACAGAGGGCCCGCCGCCGTCCAGCGACTCCAGGTAGCACGTTCCCGAGGCGGACCACCGCAGCACGTGGTCCGCCCAGCCCCACGCGGACGCGGGCAACGCACCGGTGCGGCCGGACGGGTCCGCCGAGTCGTAGGACAGGTACCCGAACCAGCCGCCGCCGATCACGCCGGGTGCGGCGTCGGCCTCCGGTGCGAAGGGCGGCAGCGCGGACGGGGCGACGGCAAGCGACGGCGCGATCACGGCCCGGGAGGAAAACCACTCACCGGACAGCATCGCGGGCGGCGGCAACCCCCGCGAAGCATTGTGGTGGGCCAGAGCCGAAAGAGCGCGCGCCGGCGTCACGTCCGTCCGGAGTGCCCTGCTCGTCACGCGCATGGCGACATACCACCACACGTCAGAGCAGCAAGTCGCCCAATGTGAACGGGTATACGACGGCGTTCTGCTCGACCGGCGCCGCGATGCCGGGGACGTCCGGGGCGTAGGCGTGCTGGTGCACGCCGAGCCGCGAGTGGAACCAGCCCGGCCTGCCGGGGATGCCGTTGTGCCGGATCAGCCACAGCACGACCTCGCTGTCGGCCCAGCGGTCCGGGTGCAGCCGGTGCGCCCAGCAGTCGTGGTCGGCGTAGACCAGCACCCGCTCGATGCGCGCCGCGTGCCGGACGTGCTTGATCCACGCCTTGACGAACCGGTCGTCGACGCTCGGCGCCGCCACCTCCAGCGCCGGGGCGAGCGAGCCGGTGGCGAACGCGCCGAGCCGGCTCGCCGTCCGCACGAAGAACTCCGCCTGGTCGTGGACCGCGCCCGGCCGGGCGTAGTGCCGTCCGCCCGCGTGCAGCCCGGCTTCCTGCGCGCCGGCCAGGTTGCGCTCCGCGGCGGGATTGCTCCAGTTGACGTTCTCGCTGATCGTCACCGACACGAACCGGGTCTGCGCGGCCCGGACGGCCTGCCAGTCGGCCACCTGCTCGCGGTGCGACAGCGAGATGCCGAGCTCACTCTCCGGCTCTGTCACGGTCCGCCCCCGGCACGTCGGTGGAGAGCACACCATACGTCGCCGGAGACGGACCCGCAGTGACAAACGCGCGGTTGATCAGGCGTTTTCCTTTTGGAACGTCCGGGTGCCCCACCACAGGGACAACACCGCCATCACCAGCACCACGACACTGCCCGTGAACAGGGCGTCCATCGTGAAGTCGCCGCCGAAGCTGTTCCGCTCGACGTCGACGACGTGCCGGAACGGGTTGATCCGCGAGACCGTGTAGAGCCAGTCCGGCGCCTTCCCGGCGGTGATCGGCAGCAGGATCCCGGAGAGCAGCAGCAGCGGGATGAGCACCGCGTTGAGCAGGGCGGGGAACGTCTCCTCGCTCTTCAGCGTCAACGCCAGCGCGTACGAGCACGACGCCAGCGACACCGCCAGCAGGAACACGATCGCCAGGCACAGCAGCACGCCCCCGACCGGGGCGTCGAGCGGGAAGACCAGCGCGGCCAGCACGATGATCAGCACGGCCTGCACCACCGCCTGCAGCGCGTTGGCCAGCACCTTGCCCAGCAGCAGCGCGACCCGGCTGACCGGCGTCACCCGGAACCGTTCGACGACGCCGGAGCGGTACTCGGCCAGCAGCCCGAAGCCGACGAATGAGCTGCCGAACAGCGCCAGCTGGGCGATCAGCGCCGGGGTCAGCAGCATCCAGCCCTGCACTTCGGTCAGGCCCTGGCCCTGCATGGCCTGCACCATCAGCGGCCCGAAGAGGAACAGGTACAGCAGCGGCTGCATGATCCCGATCAGCACCCAGGTCGGGTTGCGCAGGGCCGCCGTCATGTCGCGGCGGAAGATCAGCCAGGTGTCACGCAGCACGGCCGGCCTCCTCCGCTTCCCGCAGCGAACGCCCGGTCAACGTCAGGAAAACGTCGTCCAGCGTCGGCCGGTGCACCTGCACCGACAGCATCGCGATGCTCTTCGCGTCCAGCGCCCGCAGCAGCTCCGGCAGCGCGACGTCGCCGCGCGGCACCCGGAACCGGATCTCCCCGCCGTCGGCGGACAGCTCCTGGGCACCGGCGAGCCGTCCGGCGATCTCCGCGGCGTCCGCGGCCTGCTCCGGCTCGACGCCCACTTCGACGCGGTCGCCGTTGACCCGCGCCTTGAGCGCGTCCGGCGTCCCTTCGGCGACGATCCGGCCGTCGTCGATCACGATCAGCCGGTCCGACAGCGCGTCCGCCTCGTCGAGGTAGTGGGTGGTCAGGAAGACCGTGACACCCTGCTCGGCGCGCAGCCGGCGGATGTGGTCCCACAGGTTGGCGCGGCTCTGCGGGTCGAGACCGGTCGACGGCTCGTCGAGGAACACCAGGCCGGGCGAGTGGATCAGCCCGAGCGCGATGTCGAGCCGGCGCCGCTGCCCGCCCGACAGCGTCTTGGTCAGCCGCTGGTCCAGCCCGGTCAGGTCGAGCTGCTCGGCGAGCTCGGCGCCGCGCGCGATCGCGTCGGCCTTGCTCATCCGGTAGAGCCGGCCCTGCAGCTCCAGCTCGTCGGCGACCTTGCTCTCCGGCGCGCTGCCGCCGCCCTGGGCGACGTACCCGATCCGCTTGCGCACGCCGAGCGGGTCGGACAGCAGGTCGCAGCCGCCGACGGTCGCGGTGCCCGCGGTCGGCTTCAGCAGCGTCGTCAGCATGCGCAGCGTGGTCGTCTTCCCGGCGCCGTTGGGCCCGAGGAAGCCGACCAGCTCGCCCGCTTCGACGTCGAGGTCGACGCCCTTCACCGCGTGGACTTCGCCCCCAGTGCGGCCCTTGCGGCGGAACCGCCGCTCGA
>NZ_MUMI01000211.1 GCF_002155975.1 Amycolatopsis kentuckyensis | reverse complement strand
GCTGGCCATCTACCGCCGCTCGGCGCGCCAGCGGCGGTAGATGGCCAGCGCGGCTTCGCGGCCGGGGACGACCTGCAGCAGCAGCTCGCCCTCGAAACCGTCGAGCAGGGCCGGGACGAACACCTCCAGGGAGCGGTCGAGCACCAGGCCGAGCGCCCCGGACCGGCCGCCGGACAGCGCCCGCGCGGTGCTGCTCGGCGCCCACCCGAGCTCCCGGGCGATCTCGGTGATCCGCCGCCGGGTGGCCTCCGAGACGCCGGGGCGGCCGTTGAGGGCGTAGGACACCGCGCCCTTGGAGACGCCGGCTTCCTTCGCGATGTCGGTGATCGTGGGACGCTTCATCGCAGCCTTCCTCCACACCACAAGCCGTCGCGCCACGAGCCGGGCCACCGGGGCCGGAGCCCGCGGTCCGTGTCCGCACGGACACCCGCCGTCGCGCACCTTGACACCCGCCGCACCGGGAAACAAGACTCCCTCCGGGAGCGCTCCCAGCCAACGGGGGCCAGGAGCGTGCCGTGGATGGGGAGTGCGCGCGCATGAGGCAGATCCGAAGATCGGCGGCCTTCGCCGCCGCCGTCGTCCTGCTCTTCCTGATCGGGGGATGCGGACCCGGCACGCCGGAGCGGATCACGCTCACCGTGTCGACCTTCGGCCAGTTCGGCTACGACGACCTCATCCCCGGCTACGAATTCACCCACCCCGGGCTCACCATCCGCCAGGTCCGGACCGAGCAGGGCGGACCGTACCACCAGGACCTGCTGGACAAGCTGCAGAAGAACCAGGAGCTCGCCGACGTCCAGGCCGTCGAGGAAGGCCACCTCGCCGACGTGCTCGCCCACGCCGACAAGTTCGCCGACCTGGCCGAGATCGGGCCGCCCGACGTGAAACCCGGCCGGTGGCTGGAGTGGAAGTACGAAGCGGGCCGCAGCAAGGACGGCAAGCTGGTCGGCTACGGCACGGACATCGGGCCGCTGGCCATGTGCTACCGCAAGGACCTGCTCGAAGCCGCCGGGCTGCCGACCGACCCCGGCTCGGTGAAGACGATGTTCGCCACCTGGGACAGCTACTTCAAGGCCGGCGAGAAGTACGTCAAGCGCTCCAAGGGCAAGCCGTGGTTCGACTCCTCGGCGCAGGTCTTCAACGCCAAGGTCAACCAGCTCCCGGTCGGCTACCTCGACCGGGAAAACCACTCGACGCTGGAGTCGAACACCGCGCTCAGGGACGCCTGGAACCAGGTCACCGGCGCGGTCAAGCAGGGGCAGTCGGCCGGGCTCACCGCGTTCGCCGACGACGGCAACAACGGCCTGCGCACCGGTGCCTTCGCGACGAAGGTCTGTCCTTCCTGGATGCTCGGCGTCATCGAACAGCAGGCCGGGGTCGGCAACGCGGGCAAGTGGGCGCTCACCGACGCCTTCCCCGACGGCGGCGGCAACTGGGGCGGTTCCTTCCTCACCGTGCCGGCCTCGAGCCCGCACCAGAAGGAGGCCGCCGCCCTCGCCGCCTGGCTGACCGCGCCGGAGCAGCAGCTGCACGCGTTCCGGGTGAGCGGGAACTTCCCCAGCCAGGTCGACGCCTTCACCTCCCCGGACCTGCTCAGCGAGATGAACGGCTACTTCGGCGGGACGCTGAGCGGCCAGGTCTTCGTCGCCCAGGCCCGCAAGGTCGGGAAACCGCAGTACAAGGGGCCGGGTGACGGCAAGATCCAGGAGACGGTGATCGCGCCTTCGCTCAAGGCGGTCGAGCAGGGCGCCGACCCCGCCGCCGTCTGGCAGCAGGTGCTGGTCGGGGTGCACCGGCTCGTCCCCTGACCGGAAACCCGCTGGTCGGCGCCCGCCGGACCGGGCAGGGTGAGGGCCATGCTCACTCCCCTGCCCGATCCCTGGCGGCACCACACGATCCGGCACCCCGGCCCGGACGACCACCTCCCCGTGCTGGCGGTCCTCGACCGCTGGTGGGGCGGCCTCGGCGGCGAAGCAGGCTCCCGCCAGCGCGCGCTGCTGCTGCCGAAGCTGATGTTCCAGCAGTTCACCGGCACCAGCTTCCTGGTGACGGCGGACGAGCGGATCGTCGCGTTCCTGATCGGGTTCCTCTCGCCGTCGAGGCCGGCCGAGAGCTACATCCACTTCGTCGGCGTCGAGCCGGCCGAACGCGGCCGCGGGCTGGGCGCGGCGCTCTACGAGCGCTTCTTCGCCTACAGCGCCGCGCACGGGCGCTCGGTGGTACGGGCGATCACTTCGCCGGAGAACAAGGGTTCGCACGCGTTCCACACCCGGATGGGGTTCGTCACCGAACCAGGGCCGAAGGAGTTCGAGGGGGTGCCGGTCCAGCCCGACTACGACGGGCCGGGACTGGACCGGCTGAGCTTCCGCAAGGACCTCGGCTGAGCTGCCGGAGGCAGCACGCCGCGGGATCCGGCCCGGGTCGCAGGAGGCCGCTGCGGACACCGGGCCGGATCTCGCTGTCCCGCCCGGCCGGTCAGGCGGTGCGGGCGGGACCGCGGCAGCGGCCCGGCGGGACGGGCCGCTGCCGCCGTGGTGGAGGCCGGGCCGGGCGGCGGCTGCGCGGCACCGCCCGGCCCGGGGTCTTTTACTGCACCGGCGGGTAGGCGTTCTGGACCAGTTCCTCGAACTGGGCTTCGAACCACTTGCCGGACAGCGGGGCGTTCGGCAGGGCACCGGTCAGGTTGCCACCGTTGGCCTGCTGCGTCCCGTGGAAGGTCGGGTCGCACATCGGGTCCGCGCCCTTGCCTTCGTCGTTGGGGATCTGCTGGCTCGCGCCGTCGGACTCACCCGGCGGCTTGATCCAGACGTAGGCGTCGAAGTGCGCCGCCGGGGACGCCGTCGGCCGCAAGCCGAGCCCGGCACCGCTCTGGTTGCACCAGTTGCCGCGGTGCAGCCGCCGGTCGATCCGGCCCGAGTTGACGTAGGCGTCCACAGTGGATCCCGAAGCCCCGCTCGGCCGGGCCGCGCCGCCCCAGCCGTTGCGCGAGGTGTCGACCAGCATGCCGATCCCGCTGGGCAGGCCCGCCGCAACGAACGCGTTGTACATCGCCGTGGCGAACGGCATCTCGGCGAAGTACGGGTTCCACTGGTAGAACGTCGCCGACTTCAGCGCCTGACCGCCGACGTTCAGGTTCGGGTCGGGCAGGTTCGGCTCGGTCAGCGGCGTGTAGTTGGCCGTGGAGCTGATGAAGCCGTCGATGCTGTTCACGCCGGCCGTGGTGCCCTGCAGGGTCTGCTTGACCAGGTTGACGAACGGCTGGAAGTTGCTGTCCCAGCCCAGCCACGCCGAGTGCGCGATGTCCAGGTAGTTGTAGACGTTGGAGATCGCGTGCAGCTTGTTCAGCGCGTACTGGATGCCCTGCGTGTACGCCCCGCTGGACTGCGCTTCCGCGCACGTCGCCATCGAGGTGTTCGTGATCAGGTTCGGCAGCGAGTCCGGCTCGACGATCGCCACGATCCGCAGCGGCGCGTACTTCGCGTCGGACAGGATCGACGCGATCGGGTCGATGTACTCGCTCTTGTAGCGGGCCAGCCCGTTCTGGGAGACCTTCAGCTCACCGTTGGACGCCAGCGCCGCGCAGTCGCGGTTCGGCAGGTCGTAGACGACGATCTGGATGGTCACCGGCGTGCTGCCGGTCTGCTGGGCCAGCGCCGCGTCGAGGTGCCCGCGCAAGCCGCGCGCGCTCGACGTGCCGGCGATCGCCGCGATCCGGTCCAGCCAGACCGCGGTCGAGGTGTTGGCCACCTTGGCCATCTGGGCGCCGAGCGTGCCGCCCTTGGCCGCGGCCGCCGCGCTCACCTGGCTCGACCAGTCCGGGTTCACGTACCCCTTCGACCCCGCGTACGGGTTGTCCACGTGGACCCCCGGCTGCGGCGTCGTGGTGACCGTGGTCGGGGTGGTGGGCGTGGTGGGTGTCGTCGGTGTCGTGGTGACCGTGGTCGGGGTGGTGGGCGTCGTGGTCGGGGACGTGCCGTCGCAGTGGGCACCGTTGAGCGAGAACGACGTCGGGATGTCGTTGGTGCCCGAGTACGCCCCGTTGAAGCCGAAGTTGGCCGTGGCGTTCGAGCCCAGGGTCCCGCCCCACGACGGGTTCTTCGCGCTCACGTGCTTGCCGCTCTGGCTGAACGTGGCGCTCCAGCCCTGCTGCACCTGCTGGTTGCCGCCGAAGTCCCATTCGACGTTCCAGGACGAAACCGAGTCGCCCAGGTTGGTCACGGCGATGTTCGCGGTGAAGCCGGTGTCCCACTGGTTGACCGTGTAGGTGACCTTGCAGCCGGTGGCGGCGCCCGCCGGACTACCCCCGGCCACCAGCAATCCGGCGGTCATCGCCGCCGCCGTCACCGAGGATGCCACGGCGAACCGTGACTTCCTCTTCGCGGACCAGAATTCACTCCTCATCGAGTGCGCTCCTCTGTCTTCGATGGATGGGGTCATGGGTGGGTGGGTCAGGTGGTGCAGGCGGTCGCGCCGACGGCGAAGCCGCCCGGCGTGCCGGTCGAGGGGCCGGTCGCCTGGACGCCGATCGACACCGAGGCGCCGCCGGCGAGGTCGGGTGCCCAGGTGGGCGCCTTGGCGCTCGCCTGCTGCCCGGTCTGCGTCACGGTGGCGTTCCAGCCGCCGGTGATCTGCGTCCCGGACGGCACGGTCCAGCCGAGCGCCCAGTTCTTCAGCGCCGAGCTGCCGGTGTTCTTCAGCGTCACCGTGGCGACGAAGCCGCCCTGCCAGGTGTTGTCGACGTGGTAGGTGACCGCGCAGCTCGCCGGCGGCGGCGGGTCGGTCGTGCCGCCGCCCGAACCCACCGGGGGGATCAGGTACGGCTGCAGGATCGCCTGCTTGGTCTGGTTGACCGTCGTCCAGTCGTCGTTGAGGATGCCGCCGGTGTCACCCGAGTTCGGGTTCCACGACCAGTAGGTGAAGCTCATCCCGGACGGGCCCGTGCCGCTGTACTTCATCAGTTCCTGCAGCCAGACCTTGTCGCGCGGGTCGGCGAGCGTGGAGCCGAACTCGCCGAGCAGCACCGGCGCGATGTTCTGCTTGTGCAGGTAGCCGAAGAAGTGGTCCCACAGCGCGGGCAGGTTCGCCGGGAACGCCGGGTCGGAGAACCACTTCTGGGCGAACACCGACGTCGCGTACTCGTGCGCCGAGTACACCAGCTTGTCGGGTTTGGACAGCCGCACCGGGAACTGCTTCGCCCCGGAGAGGTTGCCGCCCCACCAGCCGCACTGCGGGTCGCCGGTGCCGCTGACGCAGTCGACACCTTCGACCACGATCAGCCAGTCCGGGTTCGCCGCCAGCACGGCGTTGCCGGCCCGTTCGGCGGCGAGCCGCCAGTCGGTCGCGGTGTCGCCGCAGCCCCAGCAGGCCCCGCCGCCACCCTGGATCGAGTGCGGCTCGTTGTGCAGGTCCGCGCCGATCACCGTGGTGTTGCCCTTGTAGTGCTGGGCCAGCATCGTCCAGTCGGAGATCCAGCGGCTTTCCGAGTACGCGCTGGTGTACCAGAGCGGGGACTGCGCGCCGGAGTCCGGCCGGTGCCGGTCCAGGAGCACGCGCATGCCCTTGACGCCGGCGTAGGCGACGATCTTGTCGAGCACCTGCAGGCCGGTCAGCCCCTGCAGGTCCGGGTTCTGCACCTGGTCGATGCTGACCGGCTTGGACCCGGGGTCGAACAGCTGGTTCGAGTACGGCAGCCGCAGCGTGTTGTACCCGAGCCCGGCCATCTGGTCGAGCATGTCCTTGTAGTTGCGGCTCCACAGCCCGTGCGGCGAGTAGTTGCCGGTCTCGGCGCCGAACCAGTTGATACCGGTCATCCGGACCGGCGCGCCGGTCGCGTCGACCAGCTGGGATCCGCTGGCGTGCCAGAACCCGGTGCCGGTGCCGGCCGCCGCCGTGGTCTCCGGGGCCGCGGCGGCCGGGGACGCCGTGAGAACGGCGCCCCCGACCAGTGCGGCGACCACCAGCGAGAGCAGTCGCTTCATCAAGTGCCTCTCAGCCGAACAGGGCGACGTGGGCGGCGAACGCCGTGGCGATCTCCGACTGCGCCCAGAACCGGTGGTAGGTGAACGTCGGCGCAGCCCCGCCGTCCAGGTAGGCCTGGACCTTCGGCCACTGCGGGTCGCTCTTGTAGAACGACCGGATCGACAGGAACGTGGAGCTGGAGTTGATCGCGTCGCCGTTCGGCATCGTGCCGGTCC
Source organism: Amycolatopsis kentuckyensis (assembly GCF_002155975.1). GTDB lineage: Bacteria > Actinomycetota > Actinomycetes > Mycobacteriales > Pseudonocardiaceae > Amycolatopsis > Amycolatopsis kentuckyensis. The sequence goes on along the minus strand of NZ_MUMI01000211.1, from coordinate 20,172 downwards.
AGCCCGAGGGCACGTACAGCCCCTGGTCCGTGCCGGCGTTGTACTTGTCGTCGAACCGGTCGTAGTCCGACCGGGTCTCCGGCACCGCGATGCCCTTGGTGTCGGTGTTCGCCGACAGCGCCGTCAGCAGCTGCTCCCCGACCGTCTTGGCCTGGGCGTTGGCCGAGCCCGCCGCGTAGTAGAGCAGCGTCTTGGCCAGCGAAGCCGCGACACCCACGTCCTGGCTGTAGTTCTTCACCGAGACGCGCAGGCTCGCGTTCGAGCCGGGGCTGGTGGCGTTCCAGGTGTCCGGCGCGCCGCTCCAGGTCAGGTCGGACGGGATCTGGAAGCTCCCGCCGGCCCCGACCGTGGTCTTGGAGATCGCCCACGGCACCCACTTGTCCAGGATCTTCTTCGCCCGGGCATCGTTGGTCGCCTGGTAGTACTCGGCGATCCGCTCCATGCCCCAGGTCTGGAACCCGAACCACTGGTTGCTCGGCGGGTCGTGCCAGACCGGCTGCCAGTCGTAGTACATCCCGTAGAACGTCGGCGTGCCCGCCGGCGGGGTGCCGTACTGGCCGTCCCAGCTGTTGGTCGCGCCACCGGCGATCCCGCCGTCGGCCGACTGCAGCCACTGCAGGAACTCCATCTGCCGGTTGAGGCTGGTCGCCCAGTCGGTCGCCCCGGTCGCCGAGGTGACCTTCAGGCCCGGATCCGCCGACAACGCGTAGGCGGCCAACGGGTTCTGGTAACCCTGGTGCGCCGCACCGTCCCCGATCCGCCACGCCCAGGAGCTGGCCGGGTCAGCCGAACCGCCCCAGGCGTAGTACCACGAGATCAGGTAGTGCTCGCTGTCCTTGCCGGTCCCGGCCGGGCAGGCCGTGGCGCCGACGCAGTTGCCGATCTTCTTGTAGTACTTGTCGAACAGCGAGTACCGCAGGTAGTCGCCCATCTTCGACGCCTTCTTCAGCACCGCCGCGACATCGCCGCTCTTGCCCTGCGCCTGGGCCCACTTCTCGGCCTGGAACGCCACCTGCACCACGCGGGCGTCCGCGTCCGGCGCGTCGGTGTACTTCCACTGCTTGGCGTAGGAGGAGTCGCCGGTGAACAGGTCGAGGTACCCGTTCTTGCCACCGAACTTCAGCAGGTCACAGCTCGGCTGCGTCACCGTCTCCCAGACCGACTCCTGCGAGCCGCGCTGGAAGGTGTTGATGAACGCCGGCGCGGTGTTCGTGCCGTCCTCGCAGTGCCCGAACTTGTAGATGTTGTCCACGTCCAGCAGCCAGTGCATGCCGTAGACGTCCGGGTTGCCGTAGGCCGCCTTCAGCTCCGCCGCGATCGGGTCCGCCCCGACCGGAACGTTGGACTGCAGCTGCGACGGGTACGACTTCGGGCTCGGGTACTCCGCCGCGTACGTCGCCGGCTTGCTCGCGTTGTACCCGGAGTTGCCCGGCTGATCCGCCGCCGACGGGATCGCGTACGTCTCGATCGACGTCCACGCCTGGTTGAACGGGGCCCAGTCACCGGTCACCCGGCCGTAGGACGCCTCCAGCCAGAGGTAGTAGCTGAACGCCTCCGACGTCGTCTCGTGCCCGTGGTCCGGCGCCTCGACGATCAGCGTTTCGATCGAGTGGTACGGCACCAGGATGCTGCCGAACTTGCGGAAGTAACCGTTGTTCGGGTCCTTGATCTTGTTGTACTGCGTCAGGAACGCGAGCGAGTAGTCCGAAGTGGACGACGAGATCTCGTTCACCGCCACCGTGGCCGCGGTGTAGCCGCTGCTGCTCGCGGTGAAGGTCGCGCTCCCCAGCTCTCCCCCGTTGTCGGCGCTGGTGACCGTGACGTTCTGCGGCACGTTCCAGTTCGCCGTCGTGAACGTCAGGCTCGTGGGGCTCGCGGTGAGGTCGGTGCTCCCGGCCGTCCGCGCGACGGCGACGGTGACCGGCGCCGTCGGGGCGCCGGCGAGGGACACCGCGAACGTCGTCGTCCCGCCCTGCTTGACCTGCGCGGTCGCCGGGGTGGCGACGATCGTCGGCCCGGAGAGGACCTTCACGCTGACCGGGCTCGACGTCGTGCTCGCGCCCTTGTTGTCGTAGGCCTTGGCGCTGATCGCGTAGGTGCCGGCCGGGACGTTGCCCCAGCTGCCTTCGAACGGCGCGGCCGTGTCGGTGGCCAGCAGCGTGTCACCGGCGTAGAACTCGACCTTGGCGATCGTGCCGTCGCTGTCGGCGGCCGTCGCCGCCAGCGGGATCGTCGCCGGGGCGTAGTACGTGCCGGTTGAACTCGGCGAGGTCAGCGTGACCGTCGGGGCCTTGTTGGCGCCGGTGCACGCGGTGCCGTTCACCGAGAAGTCGGTCGGCGGCCGGTTGGCCGAGCCCTTCGTGCCGTTGAACCCGAACGACGTGCTCCCCCCGGTGTCGAGGTGGCCGTTGTAGGACATGTTCGTCGCGGTGACCGCGGCGCCGGACTGGGCGAACGTGGCGCTCCAGCCCTGCTGGACCTTCTGGCCGTCCAGGAACGTCCAGCCGACCTTCCAGCTGTCGAACGGAGCTCCGTCGTTGCGCAGCGAGACGTTCGCGGTGAACCCGGTGTCCCAGTCGTTGGTGGTGTAGGTGACGGAACAGGCGATGTCGGCGCCGAGCGCCGGTGGTGGGGCGACCACCGCACCCGTGACGGCCAGCACGGCCGAGGCCAGTGCCAGCGCACGGGCGCGCTTTCGAGGAGAGGAACGCATGGCTGCGGAACTCCTTTGTCCGTAGGGAGCCAGCGATCTGGGAGCGCTTCCAGGCGCAGACGGTAGCCAGCCGGAAACCTGGATGTAAAGAATCGAGTCAGAAGGACACCGGCGCCCGGAACGTCACTTCTGCGCGTCCGGCGAGCGGCGGCCCACTGAACGCTCCTGAACAGCCGCACCCGATAGTGGGTTTGCCACCCATTCGGCGCAGCGAAGCGGTGACGCTACGTTCTCTGAAACGTTATTTAGCGCCGAACGTGTACACCTGGACGGTTAGGCTCCCACCGAGCGGGCAACGCCGGCCGGCCGAGCACACACGGAGTTCATCGCGACCGGGGAAGCAGCACGCACCCAGGCGGACGCCACGCGTGTCCGGATGGACGACACGCGTGTTCGGCCGGACACCGGCGGTCAGCTCGAGGCGCGGACCGCCAGGGAGACCGGGAGGATGTGCTGGCGCGGCTTCAGGTTCTGGTCGTCGAGCAGCCGCATCAGGGTTTCGACCATGGCGTGGACCTGCTCGCGGGGGTCCTGGTGGACCGACGTCAGGGGTGGGTCCATCGCCGGGGCGAGGGTGGCGTTGTCGTCGAAGCTGACCACCGAGACGTCGTCCGGGATGCGACGGCCGGCCGCGCCGAGGGTGCGGAACGCGCCCACCGCCATCATGTCGCTCGCGACGAACACCGCGTCGAGGTCCGGGTGCCGGGACAGCAGGGACGACATCGCGTTCGCGCCGCCCGAAAGGGTGAAGTCAGCCTCTTCGGCCAGGTCGGCGGGGTCGAGCCCGGCGTCGAGCAGCGTCTTGCGCCAGCCCGCGAGGCGGTCTATCGGCGCGCTCTGGTCCTGGGGGCCGGCGATCGTCGCGATCCGCCGCCGGCCGGCCGCGACCAGGTGCTCGACCGCCAGCCGGGCGCCGCCCTCGTTGTCGAAGTCGACGACGTGGACGCCGCGGCGGATGCCGGCCGCCTGGCCGCCGAACACCACCGGGATGCGCAGCAGCCGCAGCGCCTTGGGCAGCGGGTCGGCCCGGTGCGGCGCGAACACCAGCGCGCCGTCGACGTGCCCGCCCTCGAGGAACCGGACCGTCCGGCTCAGGTCCTCGCGGATGTCGCTGAAGATCAGCACCATCTGGCGGCCGACGTCGGCGAGCTCCCGGTAGCCGGCCCGCATGACGGCCGCGCGGTACGGGTCGTCGAGCAGCCGGGACTCCGGCTCCGACAGCACCACCGCGACCGCCCCGGTGCGCCGGGTGACCAGCGACCGCGCCGCCTGGTTCGGGGAATAGCCCAGGTCACGGGCCGCGGCCAGGACCTTCTCGCGCGCCGCCGCGCTGACGTACGCGTCGTCGTTCAACGCCCGTGACGCCGTCGACCGCGACACACCGGCGAACGCCGCGACGTCCTCCAGTGTCGGCCGTTCTTCATCCCCTGCTCGAGGCCCCACGGCACCGCCCTCGCTCACCCTCTGCAACTCTGACCGCCTCAGCTTAACGTTCACGCCTCCGAGCGTCCGGGAGCGCTCCTCGCAGGAAACGCTCCGGTTACAACCCCTTGACACCGGTGAACGCCCCCAGCAGACTCTGCCACACCTGGGAGCGCTCCCAGATCGGCTCCCAGCAGTGAGAGCGCTCATTCCCGTCAACAAGGTGGTTGGACACGTGAGAACGATCCGGAACGGCCTGGTCCTGGCACTGGGCATCACGATGACGGCGCTCGGCGCCTCGGCCTGCAGTGGAGGCGGTGAGCAGACCCCGCCCGCGGCAGCGAACCCGAACGAGCACGTCGACCTGACGCTGGCGACGTTCACCGAGTTCGGCTACGAGGCCCTCATCCCGGAATACGAGCGGCTGCACCCCAACATCAAGATCACCCACCGCAAGACCGGCCAGGGCGGCCCCTACCACGAAGAACTCGTCACCAAGCTGGCCGCCGGCTCCGGTCTCGCCGACGTGACGGCACTCGAAGAAGGCCACCTGTCGGACTTCCTCGACAAGGGTTCCAAGTTCAACGACCTGAGCAAGATCGGGCCGGCCGACGCCTCTCCCGACCGCTGGCTGCCGTGGAAGTACGAAGCCGCCAAGACCAAGGACGGCAAGCTCATCGGCTACGGCACCGACATCGGTCCGCTCGCCATGTGCTACCGCAAGGACATGTTCAAGGCCGCCGGCCTGCCGGAGGACCCCGAAGCGGTCAAGCCGCTGTTCGCCACCTGGGACAGCTACTTCGCCGCCGGCGCGGACTTCGTGAAGAAGTCAGGCGGCAAGGCGTGGTTCGACTCGGCCTCCCAGAACTTCAACGCGATGGTCAACCAGCTGCCCGAGGGCTACATCGGCAGCGACGACAAGCTGGCCGTCGAGAACAACCAGGGCATCAAGGACGCCTGGGCCAAGGTCACCGACGCCGTCGCCAAGGGCGAGTCGGCCAAGCTCACCGCGTTCAGCAACGAGTGGAACACCGGCTTCAAGCAGGGCGCGTTCGCCACGAAGGTGTGCCCGGCCTGGATGCTCGGCGTGATCAAGGAGCAGGCCGGCCCGGACAACGCCGGCAAGTGGGCCGTCACCGCGGCCTTCCCCGGCGGCGGCGGCAACTGGGGCGGCTCGTACCTGACCGTCCCGACGCAGTCGAAGCACCCGAAGGAAGCCGCCGAGCTGGCGGCCTGGCTGACCGCCCCGGAGCAGCAGATCAAGGCGTTCCAGGCCAAGGGCACCTTCCCGAGCCAGGTCAAGGCGCTGACCGACCCCGCGCTGCTGAGCAAGACCGACGACTACTTCGGCGGCACGAAGGTCGGCGAGCTGTTCGCCGAGCAGGCCAAGAAGGTGCAGAAGCCGCAGTACAAGGGCCCCGGCGACGGCCAGATCCAGGAGAACGCGTCCAGCCCGGCCCTGCAGGCGGTCGAACAGGGCAAGTCGGCGGCGGACGGCTGGAACCAGATGGTCGACGCCGCGAAGAAGATCACGCGCTGAACCGATGACCGTCCTCGACAAGGTCGCGCCAGAAGGGAGTAAGGCCGGGGAGCGCACGTCTCCCCGGCCCACCTTCCGTCACCGGTTGAGCCGGTGGGACGTCAAGGTCTCGCCGTACCTCTACATCGCGCCGTTCTTCATCCTGTTCGGGATCGTCGGGCTGTTCCCGCTGCTCTACACCGCGTACGTCTCGCTGTTCAAGTGGGAAGCCGGGAGCGACGACCCCGACTTCATCGGCCTCGACAACTTCAAGGAGCTCTTCGCCGACGCGCAGTTCTGGAACGCGCTGACGAACACGGTCAGCATCTTCCTGCTCTCCAGCGTCCCCCAGCTCATCATCGCGGTGCTGCTGGCGGCGCTGCTCGGGGCCCGGCTGCGCGGCGCGACGGGCTGGCGGGTCGGCATCCTGCTGCCGTACGCGGCCAGCCTCGTCGCCATCGGCATCATCTTCGCCAACCTGTTCGGCCCGAAGTACGGGCTGATCAACGGCGTGCTGCAGACCATCGGGCTGGACCCGGTCGACTGGCAGGCCAACCGCTTCGGCAGCCACGTCGCGATCGCGATCATGGTCAACTGGCGCTGGACCGGCTACAACGCCCTGATCGTGCTGGCGGCCATGCAGGCCATCCCGAAGGAACTGCACGAGGCGGCCCTGATCGACGGTGCGGGCACGTGGCGCCGCTTCTGGAACGTCACCCTGCCGCTGCTCCGGCCGACGCTGATCTTCATCACCATCACCTCGACGATCGGCGGCCTGCAGATCTTCACCGAGCCGAAGCTGTTCGACGCCATGCCCGGGTCGAACAACGGCGGCTCCACCAACCAGTTCCAGACCGTGACGCTGTACCTCTACCAGACGGCGTTCCAGAACGCCGACCTCGGCTACGCCTCGGCGATCGCCTGGGTGCTGTTCCTGATCATCGTGCTCATCGCGCTGGCGAACTTCTTCATCACCAGCCGGATCGCCAGCACCCCGGCGGTGAAGGTGAAGACGAAATGACAACACTCCAGAGTGACGTTCTCAGCGGTGAAGTCCGGAAACCGGGACTCCGCCAGAAGGTCGCCACGCTCGGCAAGCCCCGCAAGGCGACCTACGTCGTGCTGGCGATCTTCGTGCTGGGTTCGCTGTTCCCGTTCTACTGGTCGTTCCTGGTGGCCAGCCGCGACAACGGGATGCTCACCGAGCGCATCCCGCCGTTCGTGCCCGGCGGCAACTTCTTCGCCAACGCCGCCCGGGTGTTCGACACCGTGCCGTTCTGGAAGGCACTGGGCAACAGCGTCATCGTGTCCGGCACGGTGACGCTCACTACGGTGCTGTTCTCCTCGCTGGCCGGGTTCGCCTTCGCGAAACTGCGCTTCCGGGGGCGCAACAAGCTGTTCGTGTTCATCGTCGTCACGCTCGCGGTGCCCACCCAGCTGGGCATCATCCCGCTGTTCATCGCGATGTCCGAACTGGGCTGGACGGGGAGCCTGACGGCGGTGATCGTGCCCAACCTGGTCACCGCGTTCGGCGTGTTCTGGATGCGCCAGTACACATTGGACGCTCTGCCGTACGAGCTCATCGAGGCCGCGCGCGTCGACGGCTGCAGCATGATCCGGATCTTCTGGAACGTCTGCATGCCCGCGGTGCGCCCGGCCGCGGCGATCCTCGCGATGTTCACGTTCATGATGTCGTGGAACGACTTCCTGTGGCCGCTCGTCGTGCTGGACGCCGGCAACCCCACCGTCCAGGTGGCCCTGGAAAAGCTGCAGAGCGGCTACTACGTCGACTATTCGCTCGTCCTGGCCGGCACGACCCTGGCCACCATCCCCATCCTCATCGTCTTCGTCCTCCTCGGCCGCCAGATCGTGGCCGGGATCATGCAAGGTGCCGTGAAAGGGTGAACATGTCCGTACATCCCGACAGCGTTCGGGCGGAGACCGCGTTGATGTTCCCGCCTGGCTTCGTCTGGGGCGCCGCCACCGCGGCGTTCCAGGTGGAAGGAGCCACGACGGCCGACGGGCGCACCGACTCGGTCTGGGACGTCTTCGCCCGCCGCCCGGGTGCGGTCCGGGGCGGCGACAACGGCGAACCGGCGGCCGACCACTACCGGCGGTACTCCGAAGACGTCGGGCTCATGCGCCGGCTCAACCTCGGCGCCTACCGCTTCTCGCTGGCCTGGCCGCGGGTGCGGCCGGACGGCGGCGAAGCGAACGCCGCCGGGCTCGGCTTCTACGACCGGCTGGTCGACTGCCTGCTCGAGTCCGGGATCCAGCCGTGGGCGACGCTGTACCACTGGGACCTGCCGCAGGCGCTGGAGGAACAGGGCGGCTGGACCAACCGGGACACCGCCTACCGGTTCGCCGAGTACGCCGAGACCGTGCTGGAGCGGCTGGGCGACCGCGTCGCCAGCTGGTCGACGCTCAACGAGCCGTGGTGCGCGTCGATGCTCGGGTACGCGGGCGGCATCCACGCGCCCGGCCGCACCGACCACCCGGCGGCCGTGGCCGCCACGCACCACCTGCTGCTGGGCCACGGCCTGGCGATGGACATCATCCGGCAGCACGCCCCGGGCACCCCGGCCGGGATCACGCTGAACCTGTACCCGGTCGCCCCGCACGACCCGGCGAACGTCGCCGACGTCGCCGCGGCCCGGCGGATCGACGGCCTGCAGAACCGGTTGTTCCTCGACCCGGTGCTGCGCGGCGGGTACCCGGACGACCTGGTCGCCGACCTCGAGCCGTTCGGGCTGGGCTCGGTCGTGCGCGACGACGACGCCGCGGTCATCGCCGCGCACGTCGACTGGCTGGGCGTGAACTACTACCGCGACTACCGCGTCGCGGGCCGCCCGGTGCCGGGCAGCGAGCCGGCGGGCCCGGAGTGGGTCGGCGCCGCCGACGTGCACTTCGTCCCGGACCCGGCGGCACCCCGCACCGACTCGGGCTGGGAGGTCCAGCCGGCCGGGCTCACCGAGTCCCTGCTGCAGGTGCACCGCGGCTACCGGTCGGTGCCGCTGTACATCACGGAGAACGGCGCGGCCTACCCCGACGTCGTCTCCGACGGCGGTGACATCGTCGACACCGACCGCGTCGCGTTCCTCGACTCGCACCTGCGGGCCTGCCACGACGCCATCCAGGCGGGCGTCGACCTGCGCGGCTACTTCTACTGGTCGCTGCTGGACAACTTCGAGTGGGCCGAGGGCTACGCGAAGCGGTTCGGCCTGGTCCACGTCGACTACGCGACGCAGCGCCGGACGCCGAAGCAGAGCGCCCACTGGTACTCCCGGGTGATCGGCCTCAACGGCCTGGGCTGACGGGGAGTGCGTGGCGGGCACCGGCGCGGGTGCCCGCCACGGCCCGCAGGCCGTGAACGGCTCATTCCTGTCGTCGGAGGACAGGAATGAGCCGTTCGCCGTGCCCGCGGGGGTGCAATCCGGAACCGCCGTTGCCAGACTGGCCGGTATGGGACTGCGCAGCGAAGCTTGGTTCAACAACCCCGCCGACCCCGGGATGACCGCGCTCTACCTCGAGCGGTACATGAACTGGGGCCTGACCCGGGAGGAGCTGCAGTCCGGCAAGCCGATCATCGGGATCGCGCAGACCGGCTCCGATCTCACCCCCTGCAACCGACACCACCTGCAGCTGGCCGACCGGACGCGCGAAGGCATCCGCGAGGCGGGCGGGATCGCGATCGAGTTCCCGGTCCACCCGATCCAGGAGACCGGCAAGCGCCCGACCGCCGCGCTGGACCGGAACCTCGCCTACCTCGGCCTGGTGGAGACGCTCTACGGCTACCCGATCGACGGCGTCGTGCTCACCACCGGCTGCGACAAGACCACCCCGGCGTGCCTGATGGCCGCCGCGACCGTCGACCTCCCCGCCATCGTGCTGTCCGGCGGCCCGATGCTCAACGGCTGGTTCGACGGCGAGCGCACCGGGTCCGGCACGATCATCTGGAAGGCGCGGGAGCTGCTCGCCGCCGGCGAGATCGACGACGCCGGGTTCATGGAGCTCGTCGCGTCGTCCGCGCCCTCCCCGGGGCACTGCAACACGATGGGCACGGCGTCCACGATGAACGCGCTGGCCGAAGCCCTCGGGATGAGCCTGCCCGGCTGCGCGGCCATCCCGGCCCCGCACCGCGACCGGGCGCGGATGGCCTACCGGACCGGCCTGCGGATCGTCGAGCTGGTCCGCGAAGACCTCAAGCCGTCGGACATCCTGACGCGCGCGGCGTTCGAGAACGCCATCGTCGTGAGCTCGGCGATCGGCGGCTCGACCAACGCCCCGATCCACATCGGCGCGATCGCCCGGCACATCGGCGTCGACCTGCCCCTCGACGACTGGCAGCGGCTGGGCCACGGTGTCCCGCTGCTGGTCGACCTGCAGCCCGCGGGCAAGTACCTCGGCGAGGAGTTCCACCGGGCGGGCGGCGTCCCGGCCGTGGTGCACGAGCTGATGCGGCACGGGCTGATCCACGAGGACGCCCCCACCGTCAACGGCCGCACCCTCGGCGACAACTGCCGCGACGCCGAAGCCGGCGACCGGGACGTCATCCGGACCTTCGACACCGCCCTCACCCCCGACGCCGGGTTCCTGGTGCTCAAGGGCAACCTGTTCGACGCGGCGATCATGAAGTCCAGTGTGATCTCGCCGGAGTTCCGGCGGCGGTACCTGGCCGGAGGTGTCTACGAAGGCACCGCGGTCGTGTTCGACGGCCCCGAGGACTACCACGCCCGCATCGACGAGGAGGACCTCGGCGTCGACGAGCACTCGCTGCTGGTGATGCGCGGCACCGGCCCGCTCGGCTACCCGGGCTCGGCGGAGGTGGTCAACATGCGCCCGCCCGCCGAGCTGATCAAGCGCGGCGTGCACGAGCTGCCCTGCCTCGGCGACGGCCGCCAGTCGGGCACCTCCGGCTCGCCGTCGATCCTCAACGCCTCCCCCGAAGCCGCGGCGGGCGGCGGCCTCGCCGTGCTGCGGACCGGGGACCGGGTCCGGATCGACCTCGGCGCCGGCACCGCGGACGTGCTGATCTCCGACGACGAGCTCGCGCGGCGCCACCGGGAGCTGGCCGAGGCGGGCGGGTACCCGGTGCCGGAATCGCAGACACCGTGGCAGGAGATCCAGCGGTCGATGACCGACCAGCTCTGCGACGGCATGGTGCTGCGGCCCGCGGTGGCGTACCAGCGCATCGCGGCGACGAAGGGAATTCCCCGTGACAACCACTGATTCCGGTGCTTCGCCCACCGGGAAAACGGGTATCCCCAGCGGTAGCCGAGGCGAGGAGGCCCCCATGCTCCCGGATCGAGAACGCCACGCCCTACGCGAAATCGAGGCGGAACTGCGCGCGAGTGATCCCGCGTTCGCCGCCGCCTTCAGCGGCCGCGAGCTGCGCTCCCCCAGGCGGTTGAGCCTGTTGCTCGTGCTCTGCGACGTCACGGCGGTGGTGATGCTGGTCGTCGGGCTGTTCGCCCGCGACGCCGCGCTCGTGCTCTGGGGCACGATCAGCGCGGGGGCGCTGGTGGCCTGGCACATCGCCCGCGCCGAGTCGACCCGCGAATCCACTGAGGACGGTGCAACCCCGGCCGGCGGCCCGCTCTGACCCGCACCGGAAAAACGGCCGCCCCCGGAACTCGCACCGGGAGCGGCCGCACTGCGTCGGGGTGTCAGTCGTAGGACAGGGCCTCGACCAGCTCGCCGGCGCTCGGGTTCGACAGCGCCCTGGCCACGTCGGCCTGGGCGACGATCCCGACGAGGTCGTGCCCGTCGATCACCGGCAGCCGGCGGACGCGGTGCTCGGACATGGTGCGCAGGATCTGCTGCGCGTCGTCGTCCGCGCCGATCGTCACGGCCTCGCCCTGGGCGAGCTCGCCGACGTGGACCGCGCGCGGGTCCTTGCCCTCGGCCAGCACCTTCACCACGATGTCGCGGTCGGTGATCATGCCCTTCAGCCGGTTGTCCTCACCGCAGATCGGGAGGGCACCGACGCCCTTCTGCGCCATGGTGACGGCGGCGTCGTGCACGGTGTCGGACTCCCGCGCGCAAGTGGCGTCCGACGTCATGATGTCGCGTGCGGTGGTCATCGTGTGCTCCTTTCTCTGTGCCGTGGTGTCCCGGCTACCCGCGGCGGGCAGGTTTACCCGTGCCGCGGGAGGGGAATTTCCCGGTACATGCCGGATTCCCGCGGTGCCGAGCCGCCGGACACCACCGATCTCGACCGCCTGCGGTCGGCGGCGTCCGGCTGCCGGGGTTGCCCGCTGTACCAGGACGCCACGCAGACCGTCTTCGGCGAAGGTGCGGCCGGGGCGAAGGTCCTCGTCGTCGGCGAGCAGCCGGGCGACAAGGAGGACCTCGCGGGCGAGCCGTTCGTGGGCCCCGCCGGGAAGCTGCTGGACCGCGCCTTCGAGGAGGCCGGCTTCGACCGGCGGTCCCTGTACGTCACCAACGCGGTCAAGCACTTCAAGTTCAAGCGCGAGGGGAAGCGCCGCATCCACCAGAAGCCGGGCCGCACCGAGGTGGTCGCGTGCCGCCCGTGGCTGCTGGCGGAACTGCGCGCGGTCCGCCCGGACCTGGTGCTGCTGCTGGGCGCGACGGCCGCGCAGTCGTTGCTGGGCGCGAAGTTCCGGTTGACCGCGCACCGGGGCGAGCCCCTCGAACCGCCGGCGGAGCTGGCCGAGCTGATGCCGTCGGCGATGGCGACGGTCCACCCGTCGGCGGTGCTGCGGGCCCCGGACCGGGAGGACGCCTACGCCGGCTTCGTCGCCGATCTGCGGGCCGCGGCGAAACTGCTCAAGTGACCTGCTTCCACGCCGCTGCCGCCGAGGCCGCGTGCGCGTCGAGATCCCGCCAGGGGTCGTCCTTGCGGGCCAGCCGCTGCTTCTCCTTGCCCAGCGCCCAGCCGTCCGGGTCCGCCTTCCCCAGCTCGCGCCAGTCCAGCGGGGTCGCGGCCGCCGCACCGGGGCGGGCGCGCAACGAGTACGGGGCCACGAACGTCTGCGCGTACCCGTTGCGGTTGGCGTCCAGGAAGATCCGGTCGCCGCGCTTTTCCTTGCGCTGAGCGGTGGTCAGCCGATCCGGGTCGTCCGCCGCGACCCGGTCGGCGAGGGCGCGGGACAGCTCCAGCACCGTCTCCGTGTCCGACTTCGCGTCCAGCGGCGCGAGGACGTGGAACCCGCGGCCGCCGGTGGCCTGGACGAACGCCGTCAGGCCCACCCGCTCGTAGTGGTCGCGGATGCGCCGCGCGACCGCGCGCAGCTCGGCGACCGGCGTGCCGTCCGGTGGGTCGAGGTCGAGCACCAGCCGGTCCGGGCGCTCCGGCGCGTCCACGGTGGCCAGCCAGACGTGGAACTCCACGGTCCCCTGGTTCGCCAGGTATTCCAGCGTTCCGGCGTCCTCGCACACGACGTACTCGTCCGTGCCGCCACCGCGCCGGGGAACGCGCTCGACGCGGATCGAGTCCGGGAAGTGCTCCCCCGGGTGCTTCTGGAACCAGCCCTGCCGGCCGATGCCGTCGGGGAAGCGCCGCAGCGTCAGCGGACGGCCGCGCAGGTGCGGCAGCATGACGTCCGCGACGGCCCGGTAGTACTCGACGACGTCACCCTTGGTGAGCCCGTCGTCGGGGTAGAACACCTTGTCCGGGTGGGAAGTCTTCACGCGCGCTCCCGTACGACGTCGGTGGCTTTCTTGTCTTCGCGCAGCCCGGCGAACCGCGGGTGCCGCAGCCGCCCGTCGCGCGTCCACTCGGAGAAGCCGATCTGCGCCACCAGCTCGGGGCGCACCCAGTGCGCACCCGGTTCCGTGACCGGCCCGGCGAACGGCGACCGCGCCGTCTCCCGCGCCCGCAGCTGCGCGTGCAGGGAGGTCAGCAGCCGCTCGTCGAAGCCGGTGCCGACCTTGCCGGCGTACTTGAGGGCACCGTCTTCGTGGTAGCCCAGCAGGAGCGCGCCGAATCCGTGCCGGGCGCCCTGCGGGTCGGTGAAGCCGCCGATGACGAGTTCCTGGCCCTGCGCGCACTTGAACTTCAGCCAGTCGGGTGACCGCCCGTGCCGGTAGGGCGCGTCGGCCCGTTTGGCGATGACGCCCTCCCAGCCACGCCGGCAGGCTTCGGCGAAGAACTTTTCGCCTTCGGTGTTGCGGTGCGACGACAGCCGGAGCGGGTCCGCGAAGTCGAAGGCGTCCCGCAGCAGCGCCTTCCGTTGCCGCAACGGCAGCCCGGTCGTGTCCTGGTCGTCGAAGTACAGCAGGTCGAACAGGTAGTAGTAGACGCGCACGCCGGTGGCCCGGGCGCGGTCCGGGTCGCTGACGTGGATCCGGGGCTGCAGCGCGGCGAAGCTGGTGTTCGCGCCGTCGAAGGCGACGATCTCGCCGTCGGCGACGAACCGCGGGCCGCCCTGGGCGGCGAGGGCGTCGACGAGTTCCGGGTAGGCGTTGTCCATCACCTTGTGGTTGCGCGAATAGAGGGTCGGCGGGCCGTCGTCGCGCACGCAGATCGCGCGGACGCCGTCCAGCTTGCGTTCGAAGATCCAGTCCTCGTCGGAGAACCGGCGGTCGGTGAGCGTGGCCAGGGTCGGCTCGCGCCAGCCAGGCCCGCTCACGAGGCCTTCAGCGCCTTCTCGAGCTCGGCGCGCGTCATCTTCGACCGGCCTTTCACGCCCTGTTCCCGGGCCAGCTTGTCGAGATCGGACTTCGACAGCTCGGAAAGCCCGGGTTTCTTCGCGGCCTTCTTCTTCGGTTCCTTGCCGCCGCTCTTGCGGTTCTTCACGCTGCGCGACAGCGCCTCGAACAGGTCGACGACGTCGGCGGAGGGTTCCGGCTCCTCTTCGTGGGCGATTTCCTGGCCGGCTTCCTTGGCCTTGATCAGCTCTTCGACGCGCTTCGAATACTCGTCGCGGTAGTCCTCGGGCTTCCACGGCGCGGTCATCTCGTCGACCAGCGCGAGGGCCATGTCGAGCTCCTTGGGCCGCGGCTTCGGCAGCTGCGGCAGCTTGCCCATGACGTCCTTCGGTTTCCGCAGGTCGGCGACGAAGTGCAGGGTGTTGAGCACCATGACGTCTTCCCCGGCCCGGACGGCGGCGAGGTATTCCTTGCCGCGCAGCACGAACTTCGCGACGCCGGCCTTCTCGCTGCGGTCCATCGCCTGCAGCAGCAGGCCGTACGCCTTGGCGAAGTCCTCCTTCGCCGGCTTGAGCCAGTAGGTCTTGTCGAAGAACCACGGGTCGATCTCGTCGAGCTCGACGAACTGCTCGATGTCGATCCGGCGCGACCGCTCGGGCGCGATCTCGTCCAGTTCGTCCGGCTCGACGAGCACGTGGTCGCCGCCGCCGAGGTCGTAGCCCTTGACGATCTCGTCCTTGTCGACCTCTTCGCCGGTCCGCTCGTTGACGCGGCGGTTGCGGATGCGGTCCGACGTCCCGCGTTCGAACTGGTGGAAGTGGATCGTGTGGTCCGCCACCGCCGGGTACAGCTCCACCGGCACGGTGACCAGCCCCAGGCTCAGCGCGCCGCTCCAGACCGGTCGGGCCATGTCGTCCTCCTCGCCCCTCAGGCGACGTCGCTGCTGCGCTGACCGCTCCGGTGCAGCCCGAGCATGTCCAGCAGCCGCGCGCAGTCCTCGGGGTCCTTGGCCCGGGCCGCCACGGCCAGCGCCGCCTTGCGGCGGGTGCGCGCCAGCTCCGGCGAGTCGCCGCCGTCGGCGAGGAGGTCCGCCACCGGCCGCAGGTCGTTCCGCTTGTCTCGCATGTTCCGCTCCCCTCCGGCAATCCCGTTCGCGGGCGGGTTACCCAGGATCACGGCACGCGACACGGGCGTCACCGAAGATCCGGAGCGACTAGGCCGAACGAGTGAATTCAGCCAGGTCCAGCCCCCGACGCAGGCAAGGTGGTGAGACCCACGTCACAGCAGGAGGCCGGATGGGCACCCAAATCCGCATCAGCCGCGAGGACGGCTCCCTGCCGTGCGAGGTCTGCGGGTTTCCGACGATGCACGTGGCCCAGGTGGTCGCCGACGACGGCACGGTCCTGGGCCGCACCCTGGTCTGCACGACCTGCCAGCGCAGCAAGCAGCGCCCGGAGCCACCACTGGCACCGGTCGAGTCCGAGGCACCCCCGGACGAAGTCCCCGCCGGCTGACACCCCGGCCACGACGCGACGTCCGACGAACGGCCACCGGGGGTCGGACGGGCCCGGCGGCGGAGTTCACGCCGTCGTCGTCGCCACCGCCGCCACGAACTCCGCCGCCACCTCGTGGAGCTTGCGGTTCCCGTCCTGCGAGCGCTTCACCAGCCGCTGGAACGCCTCCTCCGCGGTGATCCGGTGGGCCGCCATCAGGATCCCCTTCGCCTGGTCGATCACCGCGCGGGTCTCCAGCGCGCGGTTCAGCTGGTCGACCAGCTCCCGGGCCGCGAAGTACCGCCGGGCGCTGCGCAGGCCGAACACCACCGTCGCCGTGTACAGCTCGAGGATCTTGGTACCCAGCTCGCTGAAGCCGTGCTCGCCGAAGCCGAACAGGTTGACCGCGCCCGACATGTCTTCGTCCACCGTCAGCGGCGCGGCGAGGAAGCTCGCCACGCCCAGCTGCTCGGCCGACGTCACGAACTGCGGCCACAGGTCCCCGACGGCGCCCACGCCGACGCGGACCGGCTGGCCCGTTTCGGCGGCGCGCAGGCACGGGCCGTCGCCGACGCGGTACTGCTCGCGGTCGAAGTTCACCGCCCGCTGGTCGGTGCTGGCGACCGTCTCCGGCACGCCGTCGCGCACCAGCGTGATGCTGGCCATGTCGGCGCCCGGAACCACCTGCACGACGTGGTCGCACACCGCCTGGAGCATCTGGCCGAGGTCGAGCTCGCTGTCCAGCATCGCGGTCAGCGACTCCATCGCGAGCGTGACCTCGTCCAGCCGTGCGGTGAGCTGTTCATGGCCGCCCGTCATCCTGGTGCCGCCCCTCCTTCTTCCGACAGGGCGCTCTCAACCAGGGGGGACCCGGGCGCGCGCCACTAGTGGGCCGCTAGCGCTTTAACGGGTCCAGCGCGAGATTACTGCATCCCGATCAGCCCGGGCACGAGCGGTTACCACCGCGGCCCGCCGCACGCCCGTTCGGAGCAACGACGGTTGCGGGACGTGGGCACGGGGTTAATGTCGAAAGCACGGTTCAACCAGCAGCCGCTCGAACTCCCCGAGCGCGGCGCTGCGGCCGCGCCGCATCAGGACGGTGGCGAACCGGCATGAACTTCCCCTCCAGCTTGCGGCTGCGCACGGCGTGGCCCGCTCCGCACGCGGTGCTGGTGACCGCACGCGGCGACCTCGACAGCGCGACCGCCGGCGACCTGGCCACGCTGCTCTCCGACCGCCTGTGGGCGACACCGGAACGGCTGGTGGTCGACCTGTCCGAAGTGGACTTCCTCGGGGTGGCGGGCATCGGAGTGCTGCTGCACGCGGCGCTGCAGGCCGGGCAGGGCGGCACCGAGCTGCTCGTGGTCACCGGGACGAACCCGATCGTGCGGCGTGCGCTGCGGGTGACCGGGACGGACCGCCGTCTCGAACTGGCCGAGCACCGGCCCGCCCCTGCACCCGCCTAGCCGCGCAGGGCCGGGAGGAGCTCCTTCTCGGCGAAGTCGAGGAAGCCTTCCTGCTGGTCGCCGCCGATCTGGACCAGCGCGACGTCGGTGAAGCCCGCCTTCTCGAACTCCTGCACCGCTTCGGCGATCGGCTCGATGTCGGGGCCGCACGGGATCGAGCCGGCGACGTCCTCCTCGCGGACGAACTGGGTCGCCCCGGCGAACCCGGCCGGCCCCGGGAGCTCGGCGTTGACCTTCCAGCCGCCGGCGAACCAGCGGAACTGCTCGTGCGCGCGCTTCACCGCGGCGTCGCGGTCGGTGCCCCAGGACACGGGCAGCTGCCCGATCTTGCGGCTCGGCGCGCCGCCCAGCTTCGTCGCGTCCCACTCCTGGGACAGCTCCGCCTTCGGCTCGACGGCGATCATCGCGTCGGCGACCGGCGCGAACCGCCGGACCGACTGCGAACCGGACACCGCGACGCCGATCGGCGTCCGCTTCTCCGGCAGGTCCCACAGCTTCGCCGAGTCGACGCGGAAGTGCTTGCCCTCGTAGTCGAAGTAGCCGCCGTCGAACAGGCCGCCGATGATCTGCACGGCTTCGGCGAGCATTTCGTGCCGGACGTTGGCCGGCGGCCAGCCCCGGCCGATGACGTGTTCGTTGAGGTTCTCCCCCGCTCCGAGGCCGAGGGTGAACCGGCCGCCCGAGAGCGCCTGCACGGTCGCCGCCTTCTGCGCCACCACGGCCGGGTGATAGCGCATGGTCGGGCAGGTCACGTAGGTCATCAGCTCGGCGCGTTCGGTCACCTGGGTGACGGCCCCCAGCACGGCCCAGGCGTAGGGCGCGTGGCCCTGTTCGTCCAGCCAGGGCGAGTAGTGGTCGCTCATCACCTCGAAGTCGAAGCCGGCGCGTTCCGCACCGGCGGCGTACCGGACCAGGTGGTCCGGGCCGGCCTGCTCGGTCATCAGGGTGTAGCCGATCCGCATCGGCGCCTCCTCGCGGTCTGCTGCTCTCCGGGGTTCCGGGTGGCGGAGCCCCGGTGGTCACAGCTCTCCGCGTACCCCTGCCCAGCAGCCGGTAACCACCCCCGACCGGGACGTTTACCGGCTGATCACGCGGGTACTCATCCCGCGAGACGAAGGGAGCGGGCATGCCTCAGTCGTGGAGTGGCAAGCGCGAACGCCAGTACGAGCACATCAAGGACTCGGCCGAGGACCGTGGCGCGAGCACGAAACGGGCCAAGGAGATCGCGGCGCGGACGGTGAACAAGAACCGCGCGCAATCGGGTGAATCCCGCCAGGCCAGCAAGACGTCACTGAAGGACAAGTCGCCCCAGCAGCGCGGCGGCGAGCGGTCCGGCAACCGCAAGGGCCCGGGTGGCCCGACGAAGAACCAGCTCTACAACGAAGCCAAGAAGAAGAACATCGACGGCCGCTCGAAGATGACCAAGAAGGAACTCGAACGGGCGCTGGGCCGGTGACCATTCCCGAAACCCCTGATCACGAAGTGTCAGCATTACACCGGATGGGTAGTACCTCCCGCATGGAAGAAACTCGAAGCGACAGCTCGTTCGGCGGCAA
Source organism: Amycolatopsis kentuckyensis (assembly GCF_002155975.1). Classification (GTDB taxonomy): domain Bacteria; phylum Actinomycetota; class Actinomycetes; order Mycobacteriales; family Pseudonocardiaceae; genus Amycolatopsis; species Amycolatopsis kentuckyensis. The sequence continues at coordinate 1,390 of NZ_MUMI01000211.1, read as the reverse complement.
GCCGACCGTCGACGAGCTGCTCGACGAACTCGTCGAGCTGCGGCTCCCCGCGATGGCGGAGCAGATCCCGCTGGTCCGGATGCTCACGCACGGCGTGGTCTCGCGCGCGGACTTCGGGCTGGACGCGATCGCCGACGCCAAGATGGCGGTCGACGAGGCGTGCGCGCAGCTCGTCCAGCTGGCGGAGCTCGGCTCGCAGCTCCAGTGCCGCTTCCGCCTGGCCCCCGACGGCCTCCACGTGATCGTTTCGACCCGTTCGAGCGACCCCCGGCCGCCGAGCGACCGCACGTTCGGCTGGCACGTCCTGACGACGCTGAGCCGGTCCGTGACGGCCCACTGCGACGCACTGCCCGGCGGGGGTGCGGGCATCGTGACGATCGAGCTGGTGCTCAACCCGGGAACGAGCGCGTGAGCAGCGAGCGCAAAACCCTCCTCCACCGCCCGGACGAATATGCCCACTGCGAGCCGCTGTTCGAGGAGCTGGGCACCCTCGACCCCGACGACCCGCGGCGCGAGGCGGTCCGCAGCAAGCTCGTGACCGAGCTGCTCCCCCTGGCCGAGCACATCGCCACCCGCTTTTCGGGCCGCGGCGAGCCCCGCGAGGACCTGGTCCAGGTGGCCCGCATCGGCTTGATCAACGCGGTCGACCGCTTCGACCCGGCCCGCGGCCACGACTTCCTGTCGTTCGCGGTCCCGACGATCATGGGCGAGGTCCGCAGGCACTTCCGCGACACGGGCTGGTCGGTCCGCGTCCCCCGAAGGCTCAAGGAGCTCCACCTGTCGTTGAGCCAGGGCTCGGCGGTGCTGTCCCAGCGCCTGGGCCGCGCCCCGACCCCGACCGAGCTGGCGGAGCACCTGAACCTGGACGTGGACGAGGTCCGAGAGGGCCTGCTGGCGGGCAACGCGTACCAGGCGCTATCGGTGGACAAGCCGGTCCATGACGACGCGGAGGCGCTGTCCCTGGCGGACACGATGGGCGAACCGGACCACGAGATGGCCATGGTCGAGAACCACGAGGCCCTCCAACCCCTGCTCCAGGAACTCCCGAAGCGCGAGCGCGCAATCTTGGTGATGCGTTTCTTCGGAGGCCTGACGCAGACCCAGATCGCGGACCGCGTCGGAATTTCCCAGATGCACGTTTCCCGCCTGCTGTCGCAGACGTTGGAGCAGCTGCGCGGAAAGCTCACCGGCGAAGTCTGAGCGGTCCGGTGCCTGAGGCCCGAACTTCCGGCACCTGAGGTCCGAACAAAGCCCCGCCCGCCCTCGGCCACACCCCCCTGCCGACCCGATACGCAGCCGCATCAGCGGCCGACAGGCCGTGTCAAGGCACGCTTTCCCGCCTTGACACGGCCTGTCGGCCGCTGAACAATCCGGCGTTCGGGCCGGCGGG
>NZ_MUMI01000210.1 GCF_002155975.1 Amycolatopsis kentuckyensis | reverse complement strand
GCTCGACCTGGACACCGACGACGACCTCTTCGCCGCCCTCGACAACGAACTCGGCAGGTAGACATGAGCAACGAGCAGAAACTGCGCGATTACCTCAAGCGGGCGACGGTCGACCTGCGGGAGAGCCGCCAGCGGGTCCAGGACCTGGAGGACCGCGCGCACGAGCCGATCGCGATCGTGGGCATGGCCTGCCGGCTGCCGGGCGGGGTCGCCTCCCCGGACGAGTTCTGGGAGCTGGTCGGCGCCGGGCGCGACGCGGTGGGGCCCTTCCCCGAGTCCCGTGGCTGGAACCTGGACGAGCTCTACGATCCCGACCCGGACCACCTCGGGACCTCGTACACCCGGGAAGGCGGGTTCCTGTACGACGCCGACCGGTTCGACGCCGAGTTCTTCGGCATCAGCCCGCGCGAGGCGGCGGCGATGGACCCCCAGCAGCGGTTGCTGCTGGAGACGGCGTGGGACGCGTTCGAGCACGCCGGCCTCGACCCGGCCACGCTGCGGGGCACCCGCACCGGGGTGTACGCGGGCGTCATGTACGACGACTACGGCTCCCGCCCCCACCCGCCCGAGGGCTTCGAGGGCTACCTGCTGACCGGAAGCGCGGGCAGCATCGCGTCCGGCCGGGTGGCCTACACGTTCGGGCTGGAGGGCCCGGCGGTGACGGTCGACACCGCGTGTTCGTCTTCGCTGGTGGCGCTGCACCTTGCTGCGCAATCGCTGCGTCAGGGCGAGTGTTCGATGGCGCTGGCCGGTGGCGTCACGGTGATGGCGACCCCGGGCACGTTCGTGGAGTTCTCCCGGCAGCGCGGGTTGTCGCCGGACGGGCGTTGCAAGGCGTTCTCGTCGTCGGCGGACGGCACGGGCTGGGCCGAGGGTGCCGGGGTGCTGGTGCTGGAACGGCTGTCGGACGCGCAGCGCCAGGGGCACCGGGTACTGGCCGTGGTCCGCGGCAGCGCGATCAACCAGGACGGTGCGAGCAGCCAGCTGACCGCGCCGAACGGGCCCGCGCAGGAGCGGGTCATCCGGGCCGCGCTGGCCGACGCGCGGCTGGCACCGTCCGAAGTGGACGCGGTGGAGGCGCACGGCACGGGTACGCGGCTGGGTGATCCGATCGAGGCGCAGGCGCTGCTGTCCGCCTACGGCCAGGCCCGCCGGGACCACCCGCTGTGGCTGGGCTCGGTCAAGTCGAACATCGGGCACACGCAGGCCGCGGCGGGGGTCGCGGGCGTGATCAAGATGGTCCTGGCGATGCGCCACGGCGTCCTGCCCTCGACCCTGCACGTGGCCGAGCCGACCCCCGAGGTCGACTGGTCGGCGGGCACGGTGGAACTGCTGACGCGGGCCCGGGAATGGCCGGCGCTCGACCGTCCGCGCCGGACCGGGGTGTCGTCCTTCGGGATCAGCGGGACCAACGCGCACGTGATCCTCGAAGAGGCGCCGCGCGCCGCCGAACCGGATGCCGCCGGCCCGTCGCCGGCGCGGCCGGCGCCGTGGGTGCTGTCGGCCAAGTCCGAGCTCGCGCTCCAGGCCCAGGCGAGCCGGCTGCTGGCCTGGCTCGACGCCCACCCCGAGGTCGCCGACGCCGACGTCGCGGCCGCCCTGACCACCACCCGCGCCCGGCTGGACCGGCGTGGCGCGGTGCTCGGCGCCGACCGGGCCGGGCTGCTCGCCGGCCTCACGGCGCTGGCCGCGGGTACGGACTCCCCGCACGTCGTGACCGGGGCCGTGACCGCCGGCGAGACGGCCTTCCTGTTCACCGGCCAGGGCGCGCAACGCGCCGGGATGGGCGCCGGGCTGGCGGCCGCGTTCCCGGTGTTCGCCGCGGCCCTCGACGAGGTGTGCGCGGAATTCGAGGTGCCGCTGCGTGAAGTGATGTCCGACGAAACTCTGCTGGATCGCACCGAGTACACCCAGCCGGCGCTGTTCGCGTTCGAGGTGGCGCTGTACCGCCTCCTGGAGTCGTTCGGCGTCACCCCGGACGTGGTGGCCGGGCATTCGATCGGTGAGCTGGCCGCCGCTCACGTGGCCGGGGTGTGGTCACTGCCGGACGCGTGCAAGCTCGTGGCCGCCCGCGGCCGGTTGATGGGCGCGCTGCCGGCCGGGGGCGCGATGCTCGCCGCCGCGGTGCCGGAGGAACGGGCCCTGGAACTGGCCGCGGACGGGGCGGTCTCGCTGGCGGCCGTGAACGCGCCCGCGGCGACGGTGTTCTCGGGCGAGGCCGCGGCGATCGCTGCACTGGAGGACCGGCTGAAGGGCGAGGGGGTCAAGACGACCCGGCTGACGGTCAGCCACGCCTTCCACTCGGCGTTGGTGGAGCCGATGCTCGCCGAGTACGAGCGGGTCGCGCGATCGGTGGCGTACCAGGCGCCGCGGATCGGGGTGTGCTCCACGGTGTCCGGTGCGCCGATCGGTTCCGAGCTGCTGACGCCGGAGTACTGGGTGTGGCAGGTGCGCGAGGCCGTCCGGTTCGCCCCGGCGGTGCGGTCCCTCGCCGACGCCGGCGTGCGCCGGTTCGTCGAAGTCGGCCCGGACGCGGTCCTGGCGGCGCTGACCCGTCACACCCTGGGCGACGACGTGGCATCCGGCTCGCTGGTCGTGGCGGCGTCCCGGCGCAACGTCGACGAGGCGGACCAGTTCCTGCGGTTGCTCGCCGCCGCCCACTGCGCGGGCATTGCCGTCGACTGGACGCCCCTGGCACCGGCAAGGCCGGCCACCCACCTCGACCTGCCCGGCTACGCCTTCCAGCGCCGCCGCTACTGGGTGGAGCCCGGCGACGGCGTGCCCGGTGACCTGGGCAGCGCCGGTCTCGCCGCGCTCGACCACCCGATGCTCCGCGTCGCCGCACCGCTCGCCGGCCGCGACGAATGGCTGTTTAGCAGCCGGCTTTCCGCCACCGGCCAGCCGTGGCTCGCCGACCACACGGCGTTCGGGACCGTGCTGCTGCCCGGCACCGGCTTCGTGGACCTCGCGCTGGCCGCGGGCCGCCACCTAGATCTCCCCGTGCTGGACGAACTCGTCCTCTCGGCGCCGCTGCCGTTCGACGGTGCCGCGGCCGTGGACGTGCAGCTGTCGGTGGCCGAGCCCGACCACACCGGCCGTCGCCGCCTCTCGATCCACTCGCGGGCCGTCCCCGAGCCGGACTGGACGCTGCACGCCACCGGCGTCCTCGCCCCCGCCGACGACGTGCGGCCGGCCTGGACCGACCCGGAATGGCCGCCGGCCGACGCCGAGCCGATCGACGGCACGCGGCTGTACGACCGGCTCGCCGACCGGGGCTTCGGCTACGGCCCGGCGTTCCAGGGCGTGCGGGACGCCTGGGCCGGTGGTGACGACGTGTTCGCCGAGGTGGCCCTCGACGCGCCGGCCGCGGGCTTCGGCGTGCACCCGGCGTTGCTGGACGCGATCTTCCACGCCGCCCTCGACGGCCTCGCCGCCGAGCTGCCCGACGGAAAGCTGCCGCTTCCGTTCTCCTTCACCGGGGTCCGGGTGTTCCGGTACGGCGTCACCGCGGTCCGCGCCCGCATCGGCCGCTCGGGCCCCGGGAAGGTGCGCATCGACGCCTGCGACGACACCGGCGCCGCGGTGCTGTCGATCGACGCCGTGCTCGCCCGGCCCGCGGACGCGCGCGCCCTCGCCGGTGCCCGCAACCCGCTCTACGCACTCGAGTGGACACCGGTGACCGTTTCCGCGGTGCCGGAACGGCGCCTGGTCGCACTGGGCGGCGGGGACCACGCAGGCGCGGTTGTCGTCTGGTCACCCGAAACGGCCTCGGCGGACGACGTCCCGGCGGCCATCCGCGCCGCCGTGCACGACGCCCTCGCGGTACTGCGCGACTGGCTCGCCGACCCGGGCTGCACCGGCTCGACGCTGGTCGTGCTGACCCGCAACGGCGCCGGGCTGCCCGGCGAGACGCCGGACCCCGCGGCCGCGGCCGTCCGCGGCCTGGTGCGCAGCGCGCAGTCGGAACACCCGGGGCGCATCGTGAACGTCGATGTCGTCGAAGACCTCGCGGACCTGCCCCAGCGGATCGCCGCCGCCATCGCCGCGGACGAACCGCAGCTCGCGATCCGCGACAGTGCCACGCTGGCGCCGCGGCTGGTCCGGACGACCGCCGCCGAACCGGCCGGCGAGCCCTTCGGCGCCGGCCCGGTGCTGGTCACCGGCGGCGCCGGCGGCCTGGGCGCCGTCACCGCACGCCACCTGGTCGCCCGGCACGGGGTGCGCAGCCTGCTGCTCGTCTCGCGCCGCGGCCCGGCCGCGCCCGGCGTCGAGGAGCTGGTCACCGAGCTGACCGCGCTGGGCGCCGAGGTCCGGGTCGCCGCGTGCGACGTCAGCGATCGTGCCGCCGTCGCGGCGCTGCTGGAAGCCGAACCGGTGACCGCGGTCGTGCACACCGCGGGCGTCGTCGACGACGGCACCATCGAAACCCTGACCGCCGAGCAGGTGGACCGGGTGCTCGCCCCGAAGGTCGACGCCGCCTGGCACCTGCACGAGCTCACCCGCGACCGGGACCTCGCGGCGTTCGTGCTCTTCTCCTCCGCGGGGCCCCTGCTCGGCGGGCAGGGCCAGGGCAACTACGCGGCCGCGAACGCGGCGATGGACGCGCTCGCCCAGGCGCGCCGCAGCGCCGGTCTGCCCGCGCATTCACTGGCCTGGGGGCTGTGGAAGCTCGGCATGGCCGAGGCGTTGAACGACCCCGGCGGTGACCACCTGGTGCGGCAGATCCGCACGCGTCTCGGGCTGGCCCCGATCGAGCCGGACACCGGCATGCAGCTGTTCGACAACGCGCTCTCCACCGCCGAACCGCTGCTGATGACCGCGTTGCTCGACACGCCCGCCCTCGCCGCGCTGGGCCGGCTCGGCACGCTGCCCGCGGTGCTGCGCGGCCTGATCCACGTCCCGTCGCGCGGCCGGGTCGCCGACAGCCCGTTGCGCCGTCGGTTGCTCGACACCCCCGAAGACCAGTGGGAGGCGCTGATCCGCGACGAGGTCCGCGCGATCGCCGCCGCGGTTCTCGGCCACGAGTCGGCCGACGCCGTCGACCCCGCAACCCCGTTCACCGCACTGGGTTTCGACTCGCTCGGCGGCGTCGAGTTCCGGAACAAGGTGACCGCCGCCACCGGGGTCCAGCTGCCGTCGACGCTGGTGTTCGACTACCCGACCCCCGCCGCGGTGGCGGGCTTCCTGCGCACCCGGGTCGACGGTTCGGCGCCGGTCCGACCCCGCCCCGCTGCCAGGGCCAAACCCGGGGCGGACGAGCCGATCGCGATCGTCGGCATGAGCTGCCGGTACCCGGGCGGCGCCGGGAACCCCGACCAGCTCTGGGACCTGATCGCCGGGCGCGTCGACGCGATCACCCCGATCCCGGGCGACCGCGGCTGGGACGTCGAGCGCCTGTACGACACCGAGCCCGGCAAACCCGGCCGGATCTACACCCGGGAAGGCGGATTCCTGGAGGCCGCCGGGGATTTCGACGCCGCCTTCTTCGGCATCGGACCCCGGGAGGCGGCGGCGATGGACCCGCAGCAGCGGTTGCTGCTCGAGACGTCCTGGGAAGCGCTCGAAGACGCCGGGATCGATCCGGCGTCACTGCGGGGCAGCGACACCGGGGTGTACGCGGGCGTCATGTACCAGGACTACGGCTACTCGGCGCGCGCGGCCGCCGACGGCGCCGCGGAAGGCTATCTGGCGACCGGCTCGGCCGGCAGCGTCGTCTCCGGCCGGGTGTCCTACGCCCTCGGCCTGGAAGGCCCCGCGGTGACGGTGGACACGGCGTGTTCGTCGTCGCTGGTGGCCGTGCACCTGGCGGTGCAGGCACTGCGCGCGGGGGAGACGTCGCTGGTACTGGCCAGCGGGGTGACGGTGATGGCGACCCCGCTGCTGTTCCTGGAGTTCTCCCGGCAGCGGGCGCTGTCCCCGGACGGCCGCTGCAAGGCGTTCTCGAGCACCGCGGACGGCGTCTCGTGGGCCGAAGGCGTCGGCGTGCTCGCCCTCGAGCGGCTGTCCGACGCGCGGCGCAACGGGCGTCCGGTGCTGGCCGTGATCCGCGGCAGCGCGATCAACCAGGACGGCGCGAGCAACGGCTTGACCGCCCCGAACGGCCCCTCCCAGGAGCGGGTGATCGCGCAGGCACTGGCCAACGCCCGGGTGACCGCGGCCGAGGTGGACGCGGTGGAGGCACACGGCACCGGCACCACGCTGGGCGACCCGATCGAGGCGCAGGCGCTGATCAACGCCTACGGGCAGGAGCGCGCCGAGCCGCTGCGGATCGGGTCGCTGAAGTCGAACATCGGCCACACGCAGGCGGCGGCCGGGGTCGGCGGGGTGATCAAGATGGTGCAGGCGCTGCGGCACGAGGTGCTGCCGCCCACGTTGCACGTCGACGCGCCGTCGCCGCACGTCGAGTGGGCGGCGGGCGCGGTGCGGATCCTGACCGAGGCCGAGCCGTGGCCGGCCGGGGAACGCCCGCGCCGGGCGGGCGTGTCGTCGTTCGGGATCAGCGGGACCAACGCGCACGTGATCCTCGAAGAGGCGCCCGCGGTCCCGCCGCGGCCGGCCGATCTCCCGCGCCCGGCAGCCCTGCCGTTGCTGCTGTCCGCGCGGACGACGGCCGCGCTGCGGACCCAGGCACGCCGTCTGCACGACGCGCTGACCGAACGCCCGGAGCTCGACCTGGCCGACGTCGCGGCGACACTGGCGCTGCACCGCGCGCGGCTCGAGCGGCGCGCCGCCGTCGTGGGCGCGGACCGCGAGACGCTGCTGGCGGGCCTGGCGCGCCTGGCCGACGACGAGCCGATCGCCGACAGCCGGCCGGGCACGACCGCGTTCCTGTTCACCGGGCAGGGCGCGCAGCGGATCGGGATGGGCGCCGGGCTGTACCGGGCGTTCCCGGTGTTCGCGGCCGCGCTCGACGAGGTCTGCGCGGAGTTCGACCTACCCCTGCGTGCGGTGATGTCCGACGGGACGCTGCTGGACCGCACCGAATACACCCAGCCCGCGTTGTTCGCGTTCGAGGTGGCGCTGTACCGCCTCCTCGAGTCGCTGGGCGTGACGCCGGACGCGGTCGCCGGGCATTCGATCGGCGAGCTGGCCGCGGCGTACGTCGCCGGGGTGTGGTCGCTGCCGGATGCGTGCAAGCTCGTCGCGGCCCGGGGCCGGTTGATGGGGGCGCTGCCGGCCGGCGGAAGCATGCTGGCCGCCGCGGTGCCGGAGGAGCGGGCGCGGGAACTGGCCGCGGACGGCACGGTCTCGCTGGCCGCGGTGAACGCGCCCGACGCGGTGGTCTTCTCCGGAACCGCCGAAGCGGTGTCGGCGCTCGAATCGAGGTTGGTGACCGAGGGCGTCAAAATCAGCAGGCTGCGGGTCAGCCACGCGTTCCACTCCGCCTTGCTGGACCCGATGCTGGTCGAGTTCGCGGAGATCGCCGCCGGCCTGACGTACCACGAGCCACGGATACCGTTGTGCTCCACGGTTTCCGGCGCGTTCGGCGACTCGGTGGCGACGCCCGGGTACTGGGTGCGGCAGGTGCGCGAGGCCGTGCGCTTCGCCCCGGCGGTGCGGTCCCTGCTCGATTCGGGGGTCCGCCTGTTCGTCGAGGTGGGCCCGGACGCGGTGCTGACGACCATGACCCGCGCCACGCTGGCGGCGGACCCGGCCGCGAGCGCCACGGTGGTCGCGACCTCCCGGCGCACGGTCGGCGAACCCGAGCAACTGGTCACCGCGCTGGCCACCGCGCACGGCGCGGGCCGTCCGGTGCGGTGGGCCGGCTTCTTCGGAGCGCGGCCGCAGGCGCGGGTCACCCTGCCTGCCTATCCCTTCCAGCACGAACGGTTCTGGCTGCTGCCCGCGGAAACCGCCGCGCCGCTCGCCGGTGCCGACTCCGCCGGCCACCCGCTGCTGCACGCCCAGGTGCAGCTCGCCGGTAAGGACGAGTGGCTGTTCACCGGCCGGCTTTCGCTGCGCGCGCAGCCGTGGCTCGCCGACCACACCGTCTTCGGCACGGTCTTGGTGCCGGGGACCGGATTCGTGGAACTGGCCCTGGCCGCCGGCGCCCGGCTCGGCGTGCCGCGCCTGGCGGAACTGGTGCTCGCGGCGCCGCTGGCCCTCACGGCCGACGGTGCCGCGGACATCCAGCTCGGCGTGGGCGAACCCGACGCCGACGGGCACCGGACCGTCGCCGTCCACGCCCGCACCGCCGACACCTGGGTGCTGCACGCCCGTGGCCTGCTCACGCCCGCCGTGCCGGCCGGGACGCCGGACTGGTCCCGGATGTGGCCCCCGGCGGGCGAACCGGTCGACGGGCCGCAGGTGTACCGGGCGCTCGACGACCTCGGGTTCGGGTACGGCCCGGCGTTCCAGGGGGTTCGCACCGCGTGGTCGCGGGGCGAGGAGGTGTTCGCCGACCTGGCGCTCGACACCGGCACCGCCGCGTTCGGTCTGCATCCGGCGCTGCTGGACGCGGTGTTCCACGCGGCCGTCGGCGGGCTCGCCGACGGCGGGCTGCCGCTGCCGTTCGCCTTCGACGGCGTCCAGCTCGCCCGGTCCGGCGCGAGTGCCTTGCGCGTCCGCATCGCCCGCACCGCACCGGACACCCTGCGCGTGGACGCGGCCGACGAGGCCGGTGCCCTCGTGCTGAGCGTGGCGTCGATGCGGGTCCGCCCGATCGAACGGCAGGCGCTGGCCCGGCTGCGGGGCGCGGCACCGCTGTACGACCTCGAGTGGGTTCCCGTGCCGCCGGTGTCCACAGTGGACGCGGGACACGTCGTCGCGCTCGACGACCCGGCGGAACTCGCTGCGCTGCAAGACGGTTCCGGCACAGTGGTGTGGCCGGCACCCCGCGGCACCGGCGCGGCGGACGTCCACGCCGGTGTGCTGACGACGCTCGCCCTGCTGCAGGACTGGATCGGCGCCGGACACCCCGGCCGGCTCGCGATCGTGACGCGCGCGGCCGCCGGACTACCCGGCGAGGCACCCGATCTGACCGGCGCCGCCGTGGCGGGCCTGGTGCGCAGCGCGCAGTCCGAGCACCCGGGCCGGTTCCTGCTCATCGACCACGACGGCGACGACCTGCCGATCGAGTCGCTCGCCGGCGCCGTGGCCCGGGACGAACCGCACCTGGCCGTCCGCGACGGCCGGCTCCTGGCCCCCCGGTTGCGGCCGCTGCCGGCCGGCGAACCGGGGGAGCCACCGTCGTTCGGCGACGGCACGGTGCTCATCACCGGCGGCACCGGCGGCATCGGCGCGATCACCGCCCGGCACCTGGTCGAAGCCCACGGCGTACGACGGCTGCTGCTGGCCTCGCGCCGCGGGGCCGCCGCGGACGGCGCCGCCGAACTGGTCGCCGAGCTGACCGGGCTCGGTGCCGACGTCCGGGTCGTGGCGTGCGACGTCACCGAACGGGCGGCGGTCGAGGCCCTGCTGGCCGGGATCGACGCCGCCGCCCCGCTGACCGCCGTCGTCCACGCGGCGGGTGTCCTGGACGACGGCACGCTCGACACCCTCACCGCCGCGCGGACGACCCGCGTGCTGGCCCCGAAGGTCGACGCGGCCCTGCACCTGCACGAGCTGACCCGCGACCGGGACCTGGCGGCGTTCGTGCTGTTCTCGTCCGCGGCGCCGGTGCTCGGCGGGCAGGGCCAGGGCAACTACGCCGCCGCGAACAGCGTGCTGGACGCGCTGGCCCGCGTGCGCCGCAGCGCGGGTCTCCCGGCGCACTCACTGGCCTGGGGGCTGTGGACCGTCGGCATGGCCGGGGCCCTCGCCGGGGACGGTGCCGAGCAGTACGCGCGGCAGATCCGGGCCCGGCTGGGCCTGGTCCCGATCGACCCGGAGGCCGGGATGGCGTTGTTCGACCACGCCCTCGCGACCGGCCGGGCGACCCCGGTGACGGCACTGCTGGACACGGCGGCGCTCACCGCCCTGGCGCGCGGCGGCACCCTGCCCGCGGTCCTGCGCGGCCTGATCCGGGTGCCCCCGGCCACCGCGAGTGCCGAGGTCAGCCTGGCCAAGCAGCTGGCCGCCCTGCCCGACGCCGACCGCGACGGCGTGCTCCTGCGCGAGGTGCGCACCGTCGCGGCGGCGGTCCTCGGCCACCGGTCCGGCGACGCGATCGACCCGGCCGCGCCGTTCACCGAGCTCGGTTTCGACTCCCTCGGCGCGGTCGAGTTCCGGAACCGGCTCGGCAGGCTGACCGGGCTGACGTTGCCGTCGACGCTGATCTTCGACCACCCGACCGCCGCCGACGTGGCGAAACTGGTGCGCTCGCGGATCGAGGAAGCCGACACCGGTGTGGTCGAACAGGCACCGGCGGGCGTGCGCGGCACGATCACCGAACTCGTGTCGGCGGCCCACCGCCGGGGTGAGCTGGCCGGGGCGATGCCCCTGCTGACCGCGAGCTCGGCGCTGATGACCAGCTACCCCGCCGGCGAGGCCGCCCAGCACCGTCCGGCCGCGCAGCTCCTGGCGCGCGGCGCCACGGCACCGGCGCTGATCTGCCTCCCGTCGTTCCTGGCGGGATCGGGCCCGCACCAGTTCGCCCGCCTGGCCCGCGAACTGGGCGGCGAGCGGCAGGTCAGCGCGCTGCGCCTGCCCGGCCTGCGCGCGGGCGACGACCTGCCGGAGACCTGGGCCGCGGCGGTCGAGAGCCTCGCCGCGGCCGTCGCACCGGAACTCGAGCGAAGCCCGGTGGCGCTCGTCGGCTATTCGGCCGGTGGGGCACTCGCCCACGCCGTCGCCCGGAAGCTCGAAGACGACGGCGCCGAAGTCGCGGGCGTCGCGATGATCGATACGTATGCCCCGGAAAACCTCGAGCTCAACCGCCTGGTGCTCACCGGAGCGCTGGGGGAGATCCTGTCCCGCGGCAACGCCCTGACCCCGGTCGACGACCACGCGCTGGTCGCCATGGGCGGCTACGTGCGGATCTACCCGGAGCGCGCGGCCGAGCCGATCGCGGCGCCGACGCTGAACCTGCGGGCCACGGTCACGCTGAACGGCTTCGCGGACGTCGACCCGGTCCCGGCCTGGCAGCACCGCGGGCCGATCGAGCACATCGAGGCGGATCACTTCTCGATCATCGAAGAACAGGCGGCAGCGACCGCCGCCCGCCTCGGCCGCTGGCTCACTTCCCTCGGCTGATCGTGCGGGGTGAGGCGGGTTCCCGCCCGCCTCACCCCGCACGACAGCCGCGGCAGCGGGTCAGTGGCCGGCCAACGCGGGCTGGTCTTCGGTCCCGGCCGGCTTCTCCGCCGGCCCCGTGCGCCGTGCGGCCGGCCGCAGGGCGAACACCAGCACGGCGGTCGCGACGAGGCCGATGAGCGTGATCCAGACCGCGCCGACGTGCATCGAGTGGATGAACGCCTGGTCGGCCGCCTGCGCCAGGGCGGGCCGGTCGAGCGTGGCGGCGACGTGCCGGGCCTGTTCCGCGGACACCCGGACGCTGTCCCGCAGCCCCGGTGGGACCGCGCCCACCGAGGGTTCGATCGCGGCCCGGTAGGCGATCGACATGATCGTGCCACCCACCGCGATCCCGATCACGCTGCCGGCCTGCCGCGCCGTGTTGGTGACGGCCGACCCGGCACCGGACTGTTCCAGCGGCAGGCTGCTGATCAGCGCCCCGGTCACCGGGGCCAGCACCATGCCGACGGAAAGGCCCTGCACCAGCAGCATGATCTCGATCCAGACGAGCGGGGTGTCCAGCTGGAGGAACCCGACCGCGCCCATCGAGAACGCCCCCACCGCGAGCGCCGGCAGGGCGACCGGCCGCAGCCCCCACCGGCGGACCAGGCGTGCGCCCAGCGGCGCCCCCACGACCGCGCCGACCGCGGTCGGGACGTTGGCCAGGCCGGCCTTCATCGGCGAGAAGCCCAAGGCCCCCTGAAGGTAGAACGCGTTGTAGAAGGTGACGGCGGCCACCGAAAAGAGCAACAGCGCCATGGCCGCGTTGCCGCCACCGAACGCGCGCTGCGCCAGCAGCCGCGGATCGAAACTCGGCGCCTTGGCCTTCAATTCGACGAGCACGAAAACGGCCAGCAGGACAAGGCCGGCCGCAATCGGCCCCCAGACGTCCCAGCGGCTCCAATCGTCCACCTGCCCGGCCCGGATCAGGCCGTAGGTCAACGCCGCGAGCCCGCTGATCGACAACGCTATTCCGGCCGGGTCCAGCGGCCGCACGGTGGGGCTGCGGAAATTGGGAACCAACAGGACGATCCCGGCCAGGGCCAGCACGACGATCGGGACGTTGACGAGAAAGACTGAACCCCACCAGAAATGGCTGAGCAGAAGCCCCGCCAGCACCGGTCCGGCGGCCATTCCGACACCGGTGGACGTCGAGGAAATGGCGATCGCGGTGGCCCGTCCGGGCCCGGTGAAAGTCCACAACAGGATGGCGAAGTTGGCCGGCATGATGAGGGCGGCGCCGACGCCCATCCCGGCCCGGGCGGCGATCAGCTGGCCCGCGTCGCCCGCGTACGCCGCCCAGATCGAAGTCGCGCCGAAGACCACCAGGCCGACCGCAAGCACGTTCCGGTGGCCGAAACTGTCGCCCAGCGCGCCGGCGGTGAACATCAGGGTGGCGAAGACCAGGGTGTAGGCGCCCGTGGCCCACTGCAGCTCGGCCGGGCCGGCCCCCAGCCCGCGGACGGGGTCGGCGAGGGTCTCCAGGGTGATGCTGAGGACGGTGTTGTCCAGCCAAATCAGCAGTGAACACACCATGAGAACGGCAAGAATCAACTGCTGCCGGAATTTCGGCAGCTCTGGAGGCGCGATCATGACCACCTTCGGATATCGATCGGCGGGAACGCGATCGACGATAAGCAGGCGTCCCGGCACTGTCAAGTTCGGAGATCTTCGTCAAAATTGTTGCGGCCGAACTGGTGATATGCCCCGGGTCGGATTTGCTTCCCCGGCAATTATCTGCCTTCTGGTGGATTTGTCATTTCGGGGATGTCGTGCCCTCGGCGGGGACGACCGGGCTCAATTCGACCGGCACTCCGTTGAACACCGCGGTACCGGAGAACGGATCGACTTCCTGCTCGTCGGTCAGCGCGTTGATATCGATGCCGTGCGGATGCTCCTTCAGCACCGCGAGGTTCAGCCCGGGGCGCACCCCCAGCAGATCACCGGCCGGACCCAGCCGCAGCATCAGATCGATCCGCCGCTCGACCGAATCGGCCCCGGTCAACCGCGCCAGCTCGCCGGTCTCCCGCCCGGCCAGTGGCGAACCCGGCACGGCGGCCGCGGCGCGCAGCGCCCGATCGATGACGGCTTCGTCGACCACGGCCGGGACGGCCGCAGCCCGCGGCCGGCGGCGATGTGCACCAGCCGGGCCATCATCGCAGCTTCGCTCGGCCACCCAGATCAGCGCGCGGACCTGCCCCGGGCCCGGGGTCGCGAGCTCGTCGACCAGGGTTGCCGTGGGCAGCTCGCCCGAGACCTCCGGAAGGCGGCGGACGCGGCTGTGTCAACGACCGGTCGTGAACGGCCCGGCCGGCCGCGGGACCGAGTGCGGAGCCCGGCCGAACATGGTGCCGCCCGGCCGGTCGAGGTTGCCCGTCAAGGCGTTCACGACCTCGATCAGCCAGCTGGTCACCGTGCCGAACCGGGTGGTGCTGGTGCCCAGCCGGCCGTAGACCGCCGCGGTCCGCGCCGCGCCCAGCTCGCGGATCTCGTCCGGCGCCACTCCGCACGCCGAGGCCACCCGCTCGGGCGGGAAGCGCGCGGCCACCGCCCGCACACGTCAGAGGGCCGGCTTGCCCGCCTGGTAGAGCCAGGTGTGGAAGAACGCGCCGAGATCGCGGTGGGTCAGCCGCTCGACGAACTGGATGAATTGCCGCGTCGAGACGTTGCCGTCCCGGTGCGCCGCCGGCCACAGCGTGAGCAGCCGGAAGAAGTCGCGGTCGCCGATCTTCGTGCGCAGTGCGTGCAGGGTCATCGCGCCGCGGTTGTAGACCAGGTCGTCGAAGATGTGGTCCCGGCCGGGA
>NZ_MUMI01000021.1 GCF_002155975.1 Amycolatopsis kentuckyensis | reverse complement strand
GGTACACGGGGCTCGAGGTCGCCTGCTACGCGATGTGGGCCGGGACGCTGTTCCTCGCTCCGCTCGCGCCCCAGGCCGTGCACGCCTTCGTGAGCGCGCCGCCGGCGGCGACGCTGTCCGTGCTGTTCCTCGGCGCGTTCCCGTCGGCGGTCGGGTTCGTCGCCTGGGGGTACGCGGTGGCCCGGCATTCGCTCTCGGTCGCCACGGCGGCCCTCTACCTCGTCCCGGCGGTGGCGCTCGCCGTCGCCTTCGGCTGGCTCGGCGAGCGGCCGACCTGGGTGGATCTCGTGGGCGGTGCGCTCAGCGTCGCCGGAGTCGTCCTGATCGGGGCCACTGTCCGTCGTTGGGCCGGTCGGGGTAATTCGCGGCCGATCGCGAGCCGGGCTCAACGGTCGGAGCGGCCGGCCCGTCGGTAGTGGTGATCGATCACCACACGGAGGTGCCAGTGCGAAGAACATTTTCGGTGTTCGCGGTCCTGCTCGCCGGTTCGGCGGGCGTGGCCGGGCTCGCCCCGCCGGCCGCGGTCGCCGCGGTCCCGTCCTCGACCGTCACCCTCGTCACCGGGGACCGGGTGACCGTCCGGACCACTCCCGACGGCCGGGACACGTTCGAGGTGCAGCCCGCCGCGGACAGGGGGATGGCGCGGGCGCTCGTGCACCTGCGGCTCGGCGGCCGCGACTACGAGGTGCCCGGCACCGCCCTGCCCTACCTCGGGCGCGGGCTCGACCTGAGCCTGTTCGACGTCAAGGCGCTGCTGGCCGGCGCCAAGGCCCCGGTGGACACCGCGACCTTCGGCGCCGCGCTGGCGAAGCAGTTCAAGGAGGACAGTGCCCGCGGCCGGTTCGGCGGGCAGGGGCTGTTCGCCGACGGCGTCCGGTACGCGCTCGCCGGAGCGCCGAAGCGGCAGGCGGCCCAGCCGCGGTCGGTGATGCGGACGGTGTCGGTCGACGCCACCGACATCGCGGGCAAGCCCGCCGACACCGGTATCGCGTTCCTCTACAACACCGATGACGGCAACACCCTCGCCCCGGACGAGAACTTCAACTACTTCTTCGGCGGCACGGCCAAGTTCAGCGTGCCGGACGGCAACTACAGCGCGCTCGGCGTGTTCTGGACGACCGACGCCGACGGCAACCCGACCGAGCTGCGGTTCAGCGCGCAGCCGGAGTTCGCGGTGAAGGCGGATGCGACCGTCCGCGTCGACGCGAAACGGGCCTCCAGCAAGCTGACCTGGGTGACACCGCGCCCGGCGCTCCTGGACGACACCGGCTTCCTGTTCCGCCGGGCCGCCAAGACCGGGCCGGCGCTGCTCGTCGACTTCGACGCCGGGCCGGGCGTGCCGATCTCGGTGTCGCCGACGAGCGTCCCGGTGCGCACCGGGGCGTTGCAGACCTACCCGTACAGCAGGCTCGTGTCCCCGCCGGGGCCGGGCACGCCGTACGAATACGTGCTGCAGAAGGCGAGCATCGGCGTGATTCCGCAGCAGCGGTACGTGATCACGGCGAAGGACGTCGCCACCGTGGACGCCACCTACTTCAGCGAGTACTCCTCGCTCGGCCTGCGCCAGCGCAGCGGGATGTTCTCGTTCGAGGACGTCAGCGGCCACCCGTCGCACCCGATCCAGCTGCCGCGCAAGCAGACCGAGTACGTCTCGGCCTCGCCGGACCTGGCGTGGTTCGGCGGGTTCTCGAAGTACGTGCTGCCCGGGCCGTTCCCCGGCTGGGCCGGCGGTCAGTACGAGCAGTTCCACACCTACCGGGGCGGCTCGTCGGTCACCGAGGACTGGAACCGCTTCCCCCTGCACCCGGCGGGTGCGGTCGCCCTGCTGCCGCTGGACGACGGCCGGGCGTACACGCTGCCCGGCGCCACGCGGGCGGGCGATCTGCTGCGGTTCTCGATCACGCCGTTCAGCGACAACCAGCCGGGCCACACCGGCTTCGGCTTCTACGGCGAGTCGCGGGACACGATCACCGGGCACTACCGGTTCACCCAGGACGGCACGACCCTGGCCGAAGGCGAGCCGCTGGGGGCCACCGCGGTCGCCTTCGAGCGGGAGGTCGCGGCCGGCCCGTCGACACTGGGGCTGACGATCGACGCCGGGCGCACCGGGCCGATGTACCGGCAGAGCACCGCGACCCACACCGAGTGGACGTGGCCGTCACAGCACGTCGAAGGGGTCACCCTGCCGCCCACGCTGTACTGCGCCCGCGGGGCCGAGCCGGACCGGGAGTGTGCGGTCGAACCGCTGCTGACGCTGGGGTACGCGGTCGGCGGGCTGCGGCCGGACGGATCCACGGTGTCCGGTCCGCAGGGCCTGGACCTCACGGTGGGGCACCTGCAGCAGAGCACCGGTTCACCGGTGACGGCCGCGACCGTGCAGTACTCGACCGACGGCACGACCTGGCAGGACGCGACCGTCACCGCCCGCGGCAACGGCGTCTTCCACGCGGACTTCACCGCGGCCACCGAGGCGTTCCGGGGCACGGACGTCTCCCTGCGCGTCACGGCCGCGGACGCCGCCGGGGCGACCATCGCCGAGACGATCACCGCCGCCTACCACGTCTACGTGTCATGAGGGGACTGTCCACGGTGAACAGGAGATGGCTGGGAGCGCTGGCCGCCGCGGTGGTGGCCGTCGGCGTGGTCGCACCGGCGGCGGGCGCGGCGCCGGGACCGCGTGCGGCGTGCCCCGAACAACCGGGCGTGCTGCGCTGCCTCACCACGTACACACCGGGCGCGACGCGCGCTTTCGGGCCGGCCGGCTGGGGTGCCGACGACCTGGCGTCGGCCTACGGGCTGCCCGCCTCGGCGGGGCCGGACACCGTCGTCGGCATCTCGATCGCCTTCGACGCGCCGAACCTGGAGGCGGACCTGGCCGCGTACCGGGCGCAGTACGGCCTGCCGCCGTGCACGACGGCGAACGGCTGCTTCCGCAAGGTGAACCAGCAGGGCGCGGCGGCGCCGCTGCCGGAGGTGAATTTCGGCTGGGCGCTGGAGTCCACATTGGACGTCTCGATGGTGTCGGCGGCGTGCCCGTCGTGCCGGATCCTGGTCGTCGAAGGCAACTCACCCGGGTTCGCCGACCTCGCGGAGACGGCGGACACGGCAGTGCGGCTGGGTGCGAAGGTGGTGTCCAACAGCTACGGCGCGCGGGAGAACGGCGCGGCGCTGGCGTACGCGAGTCACTACCAGCACCCGGGTGTGACGGTGGTGGCGTCCTCCGGCGACAGCGGCTTCACCGCGGCGAGCTACCCGGCGGTGCTGGCCTCGACGATCGCGGTCGGCGGGACGTCGCTGGCCCGCGACCCGGATTCCGCGCGCGGCTGGGCGGAGTGGGCGTGGACCTACGGCGGCAGCGGTTGTTCGGCGTACATCGCGAAGCCGAAGTGGCAGAAGGACGCCCACTGCGGCAAGCGGACGGTCGCCGACGTGTCGGCGGCGGCCGAGGACATCGCGATCCACTACGCGGACGCGGGCGGCTGGCTCCCGGTCAGCGGGACGAGCGCTTCGGCGCCGTTCGTCGCGGGCCTGATCGGCCGGTCGGGGCACGCGGGCGGCACCCAACCGGCGGTTCTGTACGCGAACGCGGGTTCGTTCACCGACGTGACCACGGGCCACAACGACCCGGCGGGCGGCGGCAAGAAGTGCGGCGGCGACTACCTGTGCGTCGCCGGCGCGGGCTATGACGCGCCGACGGGAGTCGGCGTGCCGAACGGCCTGGCGGGCTTCTGAGGGAACCGGTGGCGCGGGCTTGCCGTCCGCGCCACCGGGTCAGGAGGTTTCGAGTCCCGCGCGGCACAGCCCGCGCTCGTAGGCCAGCAGCCCGGCCGCGGTCCGGTGGGCGCACCCCAGCTTCCGCACCACCCGCGCGACGTACTCCCGCACCACCGGCTCCGGCAGCTCCAGCCGCTCGGCGATCTCGGCGTTCGTCAGGGCCGCACCCACCGCCGCGAGCACTTCGGTCTCCCGGGCCGACAGCCGATCCACCGCCGCCAGCCGCTCGTCACGGGGGCCGGACAACCGGGTCGCCGCCGTGACCCACCGGCGGGAGGCGTCCGGGGACAGCACGACGTGGCCGTCCGCCGCCAGGCGGACCACCTTGATCAGGTCCCGCCGCGGGGCCGACCGCAGCAGGAACCCCGCCGCGCCGTCGCGGAGGGCACGCAGGATGCCCGCGTCGGAGTCGAACGCGGCCAGTGCCACCACCGCCGGACGGCGGGTGAGCGCATCCGGCCAGTTCAGGCGCAGGTCAAGCAGCAGCACGTCCGGCCGCCGCCGGCGCAAGGTCACCCGGGCGGCCGGCACGTCCGGGGCCGCGCCGACGAGCTCGATGCCGTCCGCCTCGTCGAGAATCGTGCTCAGGCGGGCCCGCACCGCCGGGTCGCGCTCGGCCACCAGGACCCGGACCGGCGGCGGCACGAGCACCGCCTCAGTCCTTCGGCCGCAGGCGGATCAGCGGCAGGTCGGTCTTCGAGGCCCCGACCAGGTCCCGGCCGCCGGGGCCGCGCAGCCGCACCTCCCGGAACCGCACCGACGAAAGCTGCGCGGCTTCGATCGGGTAGACGTCGCCGTAGCGCTTGATCTTGTCCACCAGCTCCTTGCCGAGCAGCTCGACGAGCCCGGCGTGCCGGGTCGCGCCACCGCCCAGCGGCACGTCCAGCTGCTTGCGCACCTCGGGGAACCGCTGGTCCAGCTCGACCGCCAGCTGGTGGATGGTGACGTAGGCCCGGCCGAACTCCGAGGCGTCCGGACCCGGCGGGATCTCCTCCAGCACCTTGATGAGCTTGGCGTCCATCCCGAGCTTGTCCCACAACGTCACGTCTTCTTCCTCCACTCCCGACCGCCGTTGGTCTACCAGAGGACCGGCACGCGGTCCACTCCCCCGGTGACACGGTTGGCCCGGACCCGGAGTTCATCGACGCCGACGGCCAGGCGCAACCCCGGGAACCGCCGGAACAGCGACCTGAAGACGACGCGCAGTTCGGTGCGGGCGAGGCTGGCGCCGATGCAGAACCAGCCGCCGTAGGCGAAGGCGACGTGCGAGTTGGGCTTGCGCCCGGGGTCGAACGTCGCCGCGGCCGGGAACACGGTTTCGTCCCGGTTGGCCGCGGCGATCGAGAGCACGACGGCGTCCCCGCGGGCGATCGTGACGCCGCCGAGCTCGACGTCGTCGTGCGCGTACCGCAGCACGCCGAGCCCGCTCGGGGCGGACATCCGCAGGATCTCCTCGACGGCACCGTGCACCCGGCCTTCGGGATCGGCGGCCAGCGCGTCCCGCCGGGCGAGGTCGCTGAGCAGGTAGAGCACGCCGAGGTCGATCCGGTTGGAGGTCGTCTCGTGGCCGGCGAACAGCAGCCCGGCGGCGAGCCGGGCGAGGTCTTCGTCGGCGAACGACGGATCCTCCGCCTGGGCCCGCACCATGTCCGAGACGACGTCCTGCCCGGGATCCCGCCGCTTGGCGGCGGCGAGCCGGCTCATGTAGGCGGTGAACTCGTCGAGCGCGGCGCCCGCGCCGTCGCCGATGTCCATCCGCCCCATCCGGTCCGACAGCACCCGGAAGGTGGCACGGTCCTCGTACGGGACGCCGAGCAGCTCGCAGATCACCAGCACCGGCAACGGGAAGGAAAGGTGTTCGTGCAGGTCGACCGGGTCATCGCCGTCGCGGGCCCGCTCCATGGCGGCGAAGCAGCCGTCGGCGAGCTCCTGCACGTGCCCGGCGAGCCGGCGGATCCGGTTGGCGGAGAAGGCGGGCACGAGCATCCGCCGCATCCGCGCGTGCTCGGCGTGCTCGGTCTCGTGGTCCCCTTGCGGACGGCTGAGGATGGCGGCGTCGGAAAGCGCCGCCGCGGCTTCCGGCGCGGGGTGCGACCGCCCGAACCGCGGATCGGTGAACACGGCGCGCACCTCTTGGAACCCGGTGACCAGCCAGGCGGGATCCCCGACCGGAGTGGTCACGGCAACCACCGGCCCCTGCCGGCGCAGCACCTCGAAGAGCGGAGCGATTTCCAGGACGTTCGGCCGTTCGAACGGCAGGCGCGGCGCATCGATCATGGGTTTCTCCTCCCGGCTGCGCGGCCGACAGGCGCGGACACGGGCGGCCCGGTCACCGGCCGCTCCCCCGGTCCCCCGCGATCCACGGTACTCAGGAACGGCGTGATCAGGCCCGGAACGCGAGTTCCCCGCCCGATCGGGCGAGCGCGCCTGCTCGGAGGAGCGGAACTGTCGGTGGGCACCGGTATCGTGGATTGCGGGGGCCGGAGGCCAAGCCCCCGTTACCGTTGCTGGTCGCGGTGGACCAGCCCGCGACGATCGGGGCGTTGCCGGTCGCGGTCACCCGCACCACCGGACATCAGGTCGCCCACCTGCATCGCCGACGCCGCCCGTTCCCTGCCTCACACGCTGCGCCAGGTCGACCTCGGCGATGACGACCTGGCCGGCGGTGCCGGAAATTCTGTCCCGCCGCGGCGGGCCGGCAGGCATCGCCGAGGCCGGGTGCCGCCAGCTCGCCGCGATCGCGAAGGCTCACGCATGGGCAGCCAGCTCGCCGAGCGCGACCATGGCCGCGCTCGGCGAGCAGACACGGGCCCGCCGCGGGCCTACAACGACAGGTAGGGAGCCGAGGGCAAGAAGCACAACGCTGCGTTGATCCGCCTGGCCCGGCCCCGCTGCCGCCGCTTGACCAAACCCCTACAAGAGCTTCCAGGCCCGCGTCAGCGCCTCCCGCAGGATCTCCTCCATCTCGTCGAACTCCGCCTGGTCGCAGATCAACGGCGGCGACAGCTGCACAACGGGCTCGGCCCGGTCATCGGCCCGGCAGTACAACCCACCCTCGAACAACGCCTCGGACAAGAACCCCCGCAGTACCCGCTCCGACTCGTCGGCCGAGAAGCTCTCCTTGGTCACCTTGTCCTTGACCAGCTCGATACCGTAGAAGAACCCGGCCCCCCGGACGTCCCCGACGATCGGCAGGTCCAGCAACCGGTCCAAAGTGGACCGGAAGGCGTCCTCCCGCCGCAGCACGTGCCCGTACAGGTCCTCCCGCTCCATCAGGTCGAGGTTCGCCAAGGCCACCGCGCACGACACCGGGTGCCCGCCGTAGGTGGACCCGTGCATGAACGTGGTGGCCCCGTGCGTGAACGGCTCCATCAGCCGCTCCGAAGCCAGCACCGCACCCAGCGGCGCGTACCCCGACGTCAGCCCCTTCGCCGTGGTGATCATGTCCGGCTGGTAGCCGTACCGCTTGGCGGCGAAGTCGTACCCCACCCGGCCGAACGCGCAGATGACCTCGTCGGACACCAGCAGCACGTCGTGCTTGTCGCAGATCTCGCGCACCCGCGCGAAGTAGCCCGGCGGCGGCACGAAACACCCGCCCGTGTTCTGCACCGGCTCGAGGAACACCGCCGCGACGGTGTCCGCCCCCTCGAACTCGATCGCCTGCTCGATCCGGTCGGCGGCCCAGCGGCCGTACGCCTCGTAGTCGTCGGCGTGCTCGGGTGCGCGGTAGAAGTTCGTGTTCGGCACGCGCAGGGTGCTCGGCACCAGCGGCTCGAAATCCGCCTTCGCGCCCGGGATGCCGGTGATCGACAGCGCGCCCTGCGACGTCCCGTGGTAGGCCAGCGCGCGGCTGATCACCTTGTGCTTGCCCGGTTTCCCGACGAGCTTGAAGTACTGCTTGGCCAGTTTCCACGCCGTCTCGACGGATTCGCCGCCGCTCACCGTGAAGAACACGCGGTTCAGGTCGCCGGGCGACGCGGCCGCCAGCCGGGAAGCGAGTTCGATCGCCGTCGGGTGCGCGTGGCCCCACAGCGGGAAGTACGCGAGCTGCTTCATCTGCCGCGCCGCGGCCTCCGCGAGTTCCTCGCGGCCGTGACCGGCCTGCACCGCGAACAGCCCGGCGAGCCCGTCCAGGTAGCGCTTGCCGTGGGCGTCCCAGATGTAGGCGCCTTCGCCGCGCACGATCACCGGGACGTCGGTCTCGGCGTAGGCGGAGTGGCGGGTGAAGTGCATCCAGAGGTTGCTGCGTGCAGCCTGGGCGAGAGTGGCGGTCATACCCCGGTTATCGCACGCGTCCACCGCCGGACGCAAGCGATTCAGTCGTCCAGACGAACTTGGACAACTAATTCATGATCTCTTCGCGGACCTAACCTTCGGATTTAGTCGTCACGGTCAGCGAGCGCCCCACTGGTAGGTCTGTTTCCGCAGCTTGAGGTAGACCATGACCTCGGCGTGCCGGACGCCGGGCAGCGCCCGGATCCGCGTCGAGATCAGCTGGAGCAGCGCCTCGTCGTCGGCGCAGACGGCCTCGCAGAGCAGGTCGTAGCGTCCGGCGCAGAGGATCACGTACGCGATTTCGTCCATTTCGGCCAGTGCGTCGCCGACCGGTTCCAGCGGGCCGTCGACCGTGATCGCGATCATCGCCTGCCGGAACAGCCCGACCTGCAAGGGATCCGAGACGGCGACGATCTGGATGACACCGGAGTCGGACAGCCGCTGCACCCGCTGCCGGACCGCCGCCTCGGACAGGCCGACCGCCTTGCCGATCGTCGCGTACGCGCGCCGCCCGTCCTCCTGCAGCTGCGCGATGATCTGCCGCGAGATGTCGTCGAGCACCGGCGGGGCGGGCCGGCCGGTCGTGTCCTGGCTGCTCACGCCCCGGATCATCCCCGACTCGGGCGACGACAGGCAAACCCGCCCCACTGTCACGATGAGTGACTAAATCCGAATGACCCACCCCCTTCAGACAACGATTTCGGTCGTCAAAGACCCGTTGACAACACCGAATCGGTGCTGTTCCATCCGTCGCACCCTGCACCCGGCCGGAGGGAACGCCGATGCCCCGCACTCCCGCCCCGCCCGTCCTCGCCGCCACGGCGAAGCCGAAGAAGTCCCTCACCCGGTCCATCGGCGTCGGCGGCGGCACGCTGCTCACGCTCAGCTGCGTGACACCGGCGTCGTCGCTGTTCGTCCTCGTGCCGCCGCTGTTCGCCGACCTCGGCACCGGCACCGCGCTCGCCATCGCCCTCGCGGTGCTGCTCTGCGTCGGGATCGCCTTCTGCTACTCCGAACTGGGCACGCTGGTGCCGAGCGCCGGTGGCGAGTACGCGATGGTCACGACGGTGGCGAACCGGTTCGCCGGCTGGCTGACGTTCATGCTGTCCTTCGTCGTCATCCTCGTCGTGCCGCCGATCATCGCGATCGGCGTCGCCGACTACGTCGCTGCCGTCGCCGACATCGACCCGTCGGTCGCCGGCGCGCTCGTCATGCTGGCGGGCACCGCGATGGGGCTGCTCAACCTGCGCTCCAACGCCTGGATCACCGGCATCTTCCTGGTCGTCGAGCTCGTCGCGATCTTCGTCGTGTCGCTGCTCGGCTTCACGCACACCACGCAGAGCCCGGCCGTGCTGGTCGAGCCGAGCCTCGGCACGAGCGGGATCGGGCTGATCGCCGTCGTCACCGGGCTCGCCGTCGCGTTGTTCGTCGTGCAGGGCTTCAGCACCGCCGTCTACCTGGCCGAGGAGATGCGGGAGCCGCGCCGGACCGTCGCGCGGACGGTGTTCTGGACGCTCGGCATCAGCGCCGTGGTCATCGTGGTGCCGGTCGTGGCGATCACCCTGGCCGTGCCGGACACCGCCGCGCTCGCCGGGGTCGACCTGACCGCGCTGGTCACCGGCTGGAGCGGCAGCGCCGTCGGGGTGGCGATCAGCCTGTGCATCGCCGCGGCGATCGTCAACGCGGTGATCGTCATGGTCATCCAGAACTCGCGGGTGCTCTACTCCTCCGCGCGCGATCAGGCCTGGCCGGCGCCGGTCAACCGCGCGATGAGCGTGGTGAGCGGGCGGTTCGGCGCGCCGTGGGTCGCGACGCTGGTGACCGGGCTGTCCGAAGCCGTCCTCTGCTTCGTGCCGGTGGAGACGCTGAGCGGCGTCACCGGGGTCGCCGTCGTCGCGCTCTACCTGAGTGTCGCGGCCGCCGCGCTCGGCGCGCGCCGGGCGGCGCACCGGAAACCGCACGTGTGGCGGATGCCGGCGTGGCCGCTCGTGCCCGCGCTGGCCGTCGCGGCGCTGGCCTACGTCCTGGTCGAGCAGAGCGCGCTCGACCTCGGCATCACCGCGGGCGTCCTGGTGGTGTCGGCGCTGTACTGGTGGGGGTACCTGCGCCGGCGTCCGGGACGGTGGGTGGTGACCGTGCCGCAGGAGTAACGGTTCGGCGTCGCCCGGCCGGGGTAATCCTCCCGCGCTCAACCTTCGGGGCCGTCCACCCGTACTGACCCCCGGCAGGACCTTCGGCGAGGGGACGACGGATGCGCAGGACCGGGGTGGTGACCCTGCTGGGGGCGGTGCTGGTCACGGCGGCCTGCGCGGCGCCACGCACGACGACACCGAGCCCGATCGCCGAGCCGGTGCCGCTGACGACGGCGTCGGCCACGCCGACCACCACCACGACGCCCCCGCCCGCGCCGCCGTGCGCCGTCACGACCGGCGCCTGCGTGAGCCTGACCCAGCGGCTGGCCTGGCTGCTGCGGGACGGCCGGGTGGTCCGCGGCCCGGTCCCGGCCGGGTTCGGGCCACCCGACCAGGCGACGCCCGCCGGGTCGTTCCACGTCGTGTGGAAGGACCGCGAGCACCGCAGCAGCCAGTACGGCACCGACATGCCCAACTCGGTGTTCTTCGCCGCCGGCGGCATCGCCTTCCACGCCGGGCCGCTCGACGCGCCCTCGCACGGCTGCGTCCACCTGACCGACGCCGATTCGGCGGCGTTCTTCGACGGGCTGAACGTCGGTGACGCGGTGCAGGTCTTGTAGGCTTCCCCACCTGTTGGACACTTCCTCCGTCGTCTCCCGGCTGCGCGCCGCGGGCTGCGTGTTCGCCGAGGACGAGGCCGATCTCCTCGTCGCCGCGGCCACGACCCCCGCGGACCTCGACGCGCTCGTCGAACGGCGCGTCGCCGGGCTGCCGCTGGAACACCTGCTGGGCTGGGCGGAGTTCCACGGCCTGCGCGTCACCGTGCGGCCCGGGGTGTTCGTGCCGCGGCACCGGACCGGGTTCCTGGTCGACGTCGCCGTCTCGCTCGCACCGCCGGACCCGGTGGTGCTCGACCTGTGCTGTGGTTCCGGGGCGCTGGGCGCCGCGTTCGCCGCGGACCGCCCGCCGCGTGAGCTGCACGCCGCCGACGTCGAGCCCGCCGCGGTCGAGTGCGCGCGGCTGAACCTTCCTTTTGCCGCCGTGTACCAGGGCGATCTTTACGACGCGCTGCCGTCGTCCCTGCGCGGCCGGGTCTCCGTGGTCCTGGCGAACGTGCCGTACGTGCCTTCGGACGCCGTTTCGACGATGCCGCCGGAAGCGCGCCTGCACGAGCCGCTGGTGGCGCTCGACGGCGGTGCGGACGGCCTGGATCTCGCCCGGCGCGTCGCCGCGGGCGCGCCGCACTGGCTCGCTCCCGGCGGGACCCTGCTGATCGAATCGAGCGAGCGGCAGGCGCCGGTGCTCGCGGAAATCCTTGCCGCGGCGGGGTTGTCGCCGCACGTGCACTCCTGCGACGAGCTGGGCGCGACCGTCGTGACCGGTACCGCGAAATCGTGATCTCACGTTCCGGCTCCCCCGGACGTCTACCTGGTGTGATCGTGAAACCGTTCGAGCAAGTCGTCACCGAGCACGGGCCGATGGTCCTCCGGGTCTGCCGGGCCGTGCTCGGGCCGGCCGATGCCGAAGACGCCTGGTCGGAAACCTTCCTGGCGGCGTTGAAGGCGTATCCCGAGCTGCCACCGGACGCGAACGTCCAGGCGTGGCTCGTCACGATCGCGCACCGCAAGGCCGTCGACGTCACCCGCGCCCGGGCCCGCCACCCGGTCCCGGTCGGCGAAGTCCCGGATCGCCCCGGCCGCGCGGACGCGTGGAACAGCGACCTGTGGGACGCGCTGGCGAGGTTGCCGGACAAGCAACGGCTCGCCGTGGCCTACCACTACCTGGCCGGGCTGCCGTACCGCGAAATCGCGGAGATCACCGGAGGCACCGTCGACGCCGCCCGCCGGGCAGCCGCCGACGGCCTCAAAGCCCTGCGGGCCACCTATCCCCTGGAAGGAGCGCACTCATGACGGACATGTTCCAGTTCTTCGGGAACGAGGTCCTGCTCGATTCGAGCATGATGCACGAGCGGCTCGTCGCCGACGCGGACCGCCAGGGCCTCCTGGACGTCGCCTACCACACGGTCGACTCCCCGGTCGGCCCGCTGCTGCTGGCGGCCACCGAGCAGGGCCTGGTGAAGGTGGCCTTCGACCGCCAGGACCACGACGCCGTACTGGCCGAGCTGGCGGCGGCGATCAGCCCCCGGATCCTCCGCGCCCCGGCCCGCCTCGCCCCGGTGGCCCGCCAGCTCGACGAGTACTTCACGGGCGAGCGCCACGCCTTCGACGTTCCCCTGGACCTCCGGCTGGCCCGAGGGTTCCGCCGCGCGGTGCTGGATCACCTGGCGGAGATCGCGTACGGCCACACGGAGAGCTACGCCCAGGTCGCAACGGCGGCGGGCAGCCCGAAGGCGGTGCGCGCGGTGGGCACGGCGTGCGCGCTGAACCCCGTGCCGGTGGTGTTGCCGTGCCACCGAGTCGTCCGGTCCGACGGATCGTACGGCCAGTACGCCGGCGGCCCGGAAGCCAAGCGCGCCCTGCTGACGATGGAGGCGGCGTGACGACGTTCGAGGAGCGCATCGCCGCCACCGGCTGAGCCGCAGGGCTCGACGACCAGGGCAGCCAGCACGACGGCACGCGTCCCGCCGCCCGGCGGTGCTGCCGTGCCCACCGCCGGTCGTGCTCCGGTGCCGCTGCCGACCGCCCTGGGCCACCGCATCGCCCGATCCCACGGCTCGCACCATCAGCAAACCGCGCGACTCCTCCTTACCGAGGCCGCGACAACGCCCGAAGAACCCGCCGCCGTCGGCGCCTTGCCATCGACTCGACCGACCCGGCGGCCCCACTGCCAGTACACCGGCCGCGCCGGAACCTAGCGCGCCCCGCTGAACAAGGAAGCAGCATGACAACCTTCGAAGAACGCGTCGCCGCGGCGAACTGGGCCGCGGTGGCCGCCGAGGTCGATGACTACGGCTGCGCGCTCCTGCCGCAGCTGCTCACCCCTGCCGAGTGCGCGCAGCTCGTCGAACTGTGGGACGAGCCGTCGCACTTCCGGGCGACCGTGAACCTGCGCCGTCACCGCTTCGGCGACAACGGCGACTACCACTACTTCGCCTCGCCGTTCCCGGAACCCGTGCACCGGCTGCGGCAGGCGCTCTACCCGCGGCTGCTCCCCATCGCGCAGGACTGGTCCGCGCGGCTCGGCCGCCCGGCCGAGTGGCCGTCCACTTTGGACCAGTGGCTGGCGGTGTGCCACGCCGCGGGCCAGCGGCGGCCGACGCCGATCCTGCTGCGCTACGAGACGGGCGGCTGGAACGCACTGCACCGCGACCTCTACGGCGACAAGGTGTTCCCCCTCCAAGTGGTGATCAACCTCAACGACCCGGGCACCGACCACACGGGCGGCGAG
The DNA here is from genome assembly GCF_002155975.1 of Amycolatopsis kentuckyensis. Lineage (GTDB taxonomy): Bacteria > Actinomycetota > Actinomycetes > Mycobacteriales > Pseudonocardiaceae > Amycolatopsis > Amycolatopsis kentuckyensis. Next base: position 826 of record NZ_MUMI01000021.1, on the reverse strand, counting down.
TTCCTGCTGGTCGAGCAACGGCCACGCGCCCAATCGCGCGGCACGGCGACGCTCGTCCCGCAGGGCCACGGCCTGGTGTTCACCACCCGGGACAGGCCGGTCCGCTCGGCCCGCGGCTGGTCGGCGGCCCCGGTGCGCCACGGTGTTTCGGTGGTCCGTTCGGGCCGTCGGCACACCCTCGGCCTCGTCTTCCACGACGCGGCATGACGGCCCGGGAACTCGAGGCGCTGCTGGGCCTGCTCGGCCGGGCCCGGCACATCGTGATCGGCACGGACAGGTCTTCCCGCGCGGACGGCGAGCAGATCGCCGCCGCTTGGGGTGGCGTGGTGCTGGCGACGGTGACCTGGCCCGAGACCGCGGCATCGTGGCTGCGCCAGGCCCGGCGCTTCGCGGCGCCGGAGCCGGACGCGTGGGTGGTCGGCGCCACCCCGGCGGGCTGGGCGGGCATGGCACGGCGGCTGCAGCTCTCGACGCCCTGGCATCCGCATCGAACATTCGCCACCTCGGCGCTGGCCGGCTACCCCATCCCGGGCCTGCGCGGCGTCCACGCCGACGGCACACCCTGGGAGACCTCATGAAGCACGCGGTACTGGATTCCCCGATCGGCCGGCTGACCGTGGTCGGCGACGGCGACACCGTGGCCGGCCTGTACTTCCCGAACCACTGGCCCCGCCCCGACCGCACCACGTTCGGCCACCGCGACGACACGGCGTTCCCCGAGGCAGCCCGGCAGCTGAAGGAGTACTTCGCCGGCCAGCGCACCGCGTTCGACGTCCCGACGCAGGCATCCGGCCCCGACTTCGACCGCGCGGTGTGGGCGGAGATC
>NZ_MUMI01000209.1 GCF_002155975.1 Amycolatopsis kentuckyensis | reverse complement strand
GCCAGCGCCGGCCAGCACCGCGTCCAAGCCAGCCAGGCCGACCCCGCCAGCGCCGGCCAACACCGCATTCAGGCGAGCCGGGCCGACCCCACGAGCGCCGGCCAGCGCCGCGGAACCCGCCCGGCTCGCCTGAATGCGGTGTTGGCCGGCGCTGGCGGGGTCGGCCTGGCTGGCTTGGACGCGGTGTTGGCCGGCGCTGGCGGGGTCGGCCTGGCTTGGCTGGGCGTGGTGCTGGCCGCCGCTGGCGGGGTCGGCCTGGCTTGGCTGGGCGCGGTGGCCGGGGCTAATCCGGCGGTACGCGCGGCTCAGCTGGCGCCCACGCGGGCGCTGGCGTGAGCTGAGGCGGGCCGGGCGGGATCCGCGGCGCTGGCCGGCGCTCGTGGGGTCGGCCCGGCTCGCGTGGACGTGGTGCTGGCTGGCGCTGGCGGGGTCGGCATGGCTCGCCTGAACGCGGTGCCCGACCCGGGCGCTGGCCCGAGGGCTGCGGGCCGGAGCTGCCGGGGCGCCCCCCGTTTTCGACTCTACCGGCAGGCACCGACAATTCCGCGGCGCTCGCACGCGGGGTCCGAGCATGCACGAACACCCGGTGACGAGTTACTCCTCACCTGGCATCCAGCACGTTGGAAGATTCCCCACCACATCCGCCCGGGTGTTGGATGACCGGAAGGGAGAGCCGATCGAAGGGCGGAGCGGCTGTGCTGCGAGTCGAGGCGAACCGGCGTGATTTCCTGCGGTGGCTCACTACAGCGGGGGCGGGGCTGGCCGCCGCCGGGGTGGCTCCCGCCGTCTTTGCGCAGGAGGCCGCCGCCGCCGGCTCCGATGTCGTCGTCGTCAGCGGGGTGACCGTGGTCGACGGCACCGATGGGCCCGCGAGGCCCGGGTCCGCCGTCGTGCTCGTCGGGGACCGGATCGCCTGGGTCGGCCCCGCCGGGGAGGTGCCGCGGTGCGGGAGCGCGCGCGTCATCGACGGCCGCGGCCGCCACCTCGTCCCCGGGCTCTGGGACATGCACGCCCACGGCATCGACTACGAAGACATCTGGCCGCCGCTCTTCCTGGCCAACGGCGTCACCGGCATCCGCGAGATGCAGGGCTACGACGAAAACCGCGTCACCCGCGACAAGATCGTCCGCGGCGAGCTGCTCGGCCCGCGGGTCGTGCTGGCCAGCTCGATCCTCGACGGCCCGGTGTCGCTGCTCGGGCCGCCGGTCACCAAGATCGGGAGCGTCGAGGAGGCGCGGGCCGCGGTCCGGACCGCCGTCGCGCAGCGCTCGGACTTCGTGAAGGTGTACTTCTACCTGCCGAGGGACGTGTTCGCCGCGATCGCCGACGAGTGCCACCGGCACGGCCTGCCGTTCGCCGGGCACTGGCCCTACCGGCTGCGGATCCTCGACGCCGCCCGGGCCGGGCAGCGCAGTTTCGAGCACAACTTCGGGCTGCCGATCGCCACGTCGAGCCACCGGGACGGCTTCCTCGCCCGGCTCGACGCGACGCCGTTCGACCCGAAGGCCCCGCGCGACTTCTTCAACCTGGCCCGTGAGCTCGACCGGCAGGCCGCGCAGGCCTACGACCCGGCCACGGCGGCCCGCCACTTCGCCGGCCTGGCGGCCTGCGGCAGCCGGCTCAGCCCGACCTTCGCGGTCAACCGCGTCATTTCCCGGCCCGCCGACGCGTTCGCGCACGATCCGCGGAACAAGTTCGTCCCCCGGGAGGTCCTCGACTTCTGGGCCGACCGGCTGACGCTGTTCACGCCGGTCACGCCCGAGCAGATCGCCCAGCAGGAAGTCTACTTCGAGGCGCAGCTGCGGCTCGTCGGGGAGGCGCACCGCGCCGGGGTCGGCCTCCTCGGCGGGACCGACTGCCTGAACCCGTACGTCTTCCCGGGGTTCAGCCTGCACGACGAGCTCGACTTCCTCGTCGCGGCCGGGCTCGGCCCGCGGCAGGCGCTGCAGACGGTGACCCGCGACGCGGCCGCGTTCCTCGGCCGGGCGGACACGGCCGGGACCATCACCCCCGGCAAGGTCGCCGACCTGGTGCTGCTCGACGCCGACCCGCTCGCCGACATCCGCGCCGTCCGGCGGATCGACACCGTCGTCACCGGCGGCCGCGTCCTCGACCGGGCCAAGCTCGACAGGATGCTCGCCGACGCCGAGGCCGCCGCGAACCGGCCGGCCGGGACGGCGAACGCCAGGTCAGTGCGCTTGCCGGTGCACGGCTGCTGCTGAGGGCCCGGTAATCTCGGCCGGTCGAAGACCTGGTTCGAGGGGGACGCGTGCAGCTCACTGGGCGGAGACTGGTGTGGTCGCTCGCGGTGCTCGAGATCGCCGCCGTCGTCCTGGTGCTCGTGCTCAAGCGGTTCGACGGCCTCGACCTCGAGGTCTACCTCGGCGGCGCGAAGGCGCTGGCCGAACAGGGCTCGCCGTACGACGCCTGGGTGCAGACCAGCCACCAGATCCTGCTGCCGTTCACGTACACGCCGTTCGCCGCGGCGGTGTTCCTGCCCGGCACGCTGCTGCCGTTCGCGGTGACGATGAAGCTGGTCAGCATCGCGTCGATCCTCGCGACCGGCGTGGTCGCGTACCTCTACGTCGCGACGCTCAACGGCTCGCTGACCGACGCCACGAAGGTCCGCGGCCGGGCGGTGGCCGCGCTGGTCGCCATCGGCGCGCAGCTCGCGGGCGCCCTGCTCGAGCCGGTGCGCTCGACGCTGGGCTTCGGGCAGATCAACGCGCTGCTCATGCTGCTGGTGGTGCTCGACGTCCTGCTGCCCGGCGAGCGGAAGCGGACGAAGGGCCTGCTGATCGGCGTGGCCGCGGCGATCAAGCTGACCCCGGCCGTCTTCGTCGTCTACTTCCTGTTCCGCCGCGACTTCCGCGCGGCCGCGCGGGTGGTCGGCGGGTTCGTGGTGGCCGGCGCGCTGCTGTGGCTGATCCGGCCGTCGGCGTCCTTCACCTACTGGACGAAGCTGGTCTTCGACGCGGGCCGCATCGGCGGCGTCGACTACGTCGGCAACCAGTCGCTGCACGGCCTGACCGTGCGCGCCGGCCTGCCGGAGTTCGGGTGGGTGCTGGCCGCGCTGGCCGTGATGGCCCTGGTCGCGGTGATCATCGTGCGCGCCGCCGAGCCGGTGCTCGGGCTCACCGCCTGCGCGCTCGGCGGGCTGCTCGTGTCGCCGATCTCGTGGACCCACCACTGGACGTGGTGCGTGCCGATCCTCGTCCTCGCCGGGTGGTACGCGTGGCGCTTCGACCGGGCGGTCCGGTGGGTGGCGGCCGCGGTCGTCGTCGCGGGACTGGCGTTGTTCATCGCCGGCCCGATGTGGTTCGCCCCGCGCCCGGCGCCGTCCGCGGGCTGGTGGCTCGCCACCGAGTCCTACGCACTGTTCGGCCTGCTCCTGCTGGCCCTCGCCGCGTTCGGCGCCCGCCGCCTGACCACGAAGAAGGGGACCCCCACCGCGGCAGCGGCGGAGGTCCCCTCCAAGGAGCCTCAGGTCAGCTGAGCCGCTCGACCACGTACTCGATGGCCTGCGTCAGCTTGGTGACGTCGTCCGGGTCGATCGCCGGGAACAGGCCGACGCGCAGCTGGTTGCGGCCCAGCTTGCGGTACGGCTCGGTGTCGACGATCCCGTTGGCGCGCAGCACCTTCGCGACCGCGGCGGCGTCGACGTCGTCGCTGAAGTCGACCGTGCCGACGACCTGCGAGCGCAGGTCCGGGTCCTTCACGAACGGCGTCGTGTAGCTCGTCTTCTCGGCCCACTCGTACAGCCGCGACGACGAGTCCTTCGTGCGCGAGGTCGTCCAGGTGAGACCGCCCTGGCCGTTCATCCACTCGATCTGCTCGGCGAGCAGGAACAGCGTGGCCACGGCCGGGGTGTTGTACGTCTGGTCCTTGCGGGAGTTGTCCAGCGCGGTGGTCAGCGACAGGAACTCGGGGATCCAGCGGTCGCCGCCGCCGATCTCGCCGATCCGCTCGACCGCGGCCGGGGAGGCCAGCGCGATCCAGAGCCCGCCGTCGGCGGCGAACGACTTCTGCGGCGCGAAGTAGTAGACGTCGAAGTCCTCGGCCTTGACCGGGAGGCCGCCGGCGCCGGAGGTGGCGTCGATCGCGACCAGCGCGCCCTCGCTGCCCTCGGGGCGGCGGACCGGGACGGCGACACCGGTGGACGTCTCGTTGTGCGCCCAGCCGACCAGGTCGGCGCCGGCTTCGTAGGCGATGTCCGGGGCGCTGCCCGGCTCGGCCTTGACGACGATCGGGTCGGCCAGGAACGGCGCGCCCTTGGTCACGGTGGCGAACTTCGAGGAGAACTCGCCGTAGGTGAAGTGCTGCGCGCGCTCGCGGACCAGGCCGAAGGCGGCCGCGTCCCAGAACGCCGTGGTGCCGCCGTTGCCGAGGATCACCTCGTAGCCCTCGGGCAGGGAGAACAGCTCGGACAGACCCGCACGGACGCGCCCGACGAGGGACTTGACCGGCTTCTGCCGGTGCGACGTGCCGAGGTAGGTGGAGCCGGACTCCGCCAGGGCACTCAGCTGCTCGGCGCGGACCTTCGACGGGCCGCAGCCGAAGCGGCCGTCGGCCGGCTTGAGGTCGGCGGGGATGGTCAACTCAGCGTCGGTCATGTGGCCAGTCTCTCAGGTCGGGACGCGGCTGCTAACAAGGGTGCGGCGGTGTCCGACATGTGGAACTGATGACTGATCGACCCCGCTGGCGCTTCCTGGCGTGGTTCGCCGTGCTGGCCGCGGCGCACCTCGCGGTCCAAGGCTGGACGGACACCACGGCGATCGGGCTGCCGGTCGGGTTCGCGGCGACGCTGGCCCTGGTCTTCGTCCGCCGCCTGCCGTGGTGGGCGACCGGCGAAGCACGCACCGGGTCGACGGCCCGCGGCGTGAAGGTGGCCGGCTTCGGGCTGCTGTGGCTCCTGGTGGCCGCCGCGATCGTCGCCGGGCTCGTCGAACACCCGCCCCACGGCTCCGACGTCGTCTACGCCGGGGTCTTCGTTTCGATCTTCGCCGGTGCCTCGGTGTTCGGTTTGGCCAAGCTGCTGCCGAAGCGGCCGTCGACGCGGCGGGCGGCGCTGCGGTGGAAGCTCGCGTTCGCCACCGCGGCGGTGTGGGCGGTCGGCGGCTTCGCGCTCGCGGCCGAGGTCGCGGCCGTCGTCGTGACCGGGGGCTGGCTGCCGTGGGTCCTGCCGGTGCCGGGCGTGGTCGCGGTGGTCGCGCTCGCCCTGTGGCGCGCGGACCTCGCCCTCCCGGCCCGGCACCTGGCGAGCGGCACCTGGACGCCGGTCACGGCCGCGGCGTTCGACGTGCGGGAGGGCGAGCCGGTCGACGGCTGGGCGGTGCTGCCCGGGGACTGCCGGATCCGCTTCCACCTCCCCGCGGTGCCCGCCGACATCGCCGCCGAGCTGCGCGACCGGCGGCGGCTGTGGCTGGCGGGCCTGCCCCTGGAGTACCTCGTCACCGGCCTTCCGGACGGGGACAGTTACGCCGTCGGGTTCATCGGGCACCGGCGCGGTGGGGGTAAAAACACGGTTACCGGCCCCTCGGGCCCCCGGTAGGGTCCCTGGCCGTGACGACTGTGCAGCAGAGTTTCCCGGCGCCGCCGCAAGCACTGTGGAACGCGCTCCCCGCCGGGGTCGCGGCGATCGGCGGACAGGGCCCGTTCTACGACGCGCAGCGCGGTTTCGTGTCCTGCCGCACCGGCATGAGCTTCCTGAGCTGGGGACAGGAGATCACCGCGTCGGTGGCTCCGGCGGAGGGCGGCTCGACGCTCACCATCCTGACGAAGCTGAAGCTCGGCCTCTTCGACTGGGGCGAGGGCAAGCGCCTCGCCAACCGGTTCGCCGCCGCCGTCGCCCACGCGGCGGGCACGGCCGCCCTGCACTGAGGGTCCCGCTCGCCACCCTGGGGGTGCGAGCGGGGCCCGGTTTCAGCGCCAGTCTTCGACGCCGCCCGGCACCGGTGCGGCCGGGTCGTACGGCGTGCGGGTGAAGACGAACGTCGCCAGGTCGAGGTGGGTGGCGACGCCGTCGGCGTTCCGGCCCACTTCGAGCGTCTCGCCGGCGTAGTAGGCGTCGAGGCCGACGTAGGTGTCCTTGCCGGTGGCGCGGAAGCGCGAGCTGCGCCCGGCGCCCTCCACCGGCGCGAGCAGCAGCAGCCCGTCGCCCTGGATGCGCAGGTGGTACGGCGTCGGGCCCCAGTGCCAGAGCCCGGTCAGCGCGAGCAGCTCGGGGTCGACGGGCGACGGCAGCCACTCGGCGGGCAGCCGCGGCTCCAGCTCGTCGGTCATCGTGATGAGGTCGAGGCACAGCTGGGTGATGCCGACGCCGGACGTCGAGTTGGTGAGCACGAGCGCGCCGGTCTGCGCGGCCGGGTCGACCAGCGTCACGGCGAGGAACCCGGGCATCGAGCCGGTGTGGCCGGCGAACCGGCGGCCCCGGTAGCGCACGAGCATCAGGCCGAGCCCGAACCCGGTCGTCCAGACGTCGGTGTCGTCGACGGTGATCATGGTCCGCATCTCGTCGACGGTTTCCGGGGCGAGCACGCCGCCGGTCTCGCCGCCGAGGAACGCCGTCCAGCGGCCGAGGTCCCGCGCGGTCGACCACAGCTGCCCGGCGGGGGCCATCGCGCCGGCGTCCGGGCTCGGCTCGGGCAGCAGGACGTCGGCGAAAGGGTGCACGGCGAAGCCCTCGGCGTGCGCGCCGACCGGGTGCGGGGTGGTGCGGGTCATCCCGAGCGGGCCGAGGACCTCCTCGTCGAGCACGGAGAGCCAGCCCTTGCCGCGGTGCCGGGAGAGGAGTTCGCCGAGCACGCCGTAACCGACGTTCGAGTAGTGGAACCGCGCGCCCGGCCGGTGCTTGGTCGCGCCCTCGGCGAGGCTGCCGACCAGCGCGTCCCAGTCGGCGCCCGGGGTCCGCTCCCACCAGAGGCCGGGCGATTCGGAGGTCAGGCCGGAGGTGTGGGACAGCAGCTGGGCGACGGTGGCGGTGCCGAACGGCGTGCCCGGGACGTGCTTTTCGATCGCGTCGTTGAGGTCGAGCAGGCCTTCGTCGCGCAGCCGCATGACGGCGGTGGCGACGAGGGTCTTGGTGATCGAGCCCAGCCGGTACTGCGTGTCGGTGCCCGGGGTTTCGCCGCCGACGCGCCCCCGGCCGCCGGACCAGACGATCTCCCCGTCCCGCACCACGGCGGCGACCAGCGACGGAGCCCGGCAGGCGGCCTGCTCGTGCGCGATCCGGCGGAGCAGGGCGAGTTCGGTCGAGGCAAGCATGGGGGCATTCTGCCGCGCGCGGTCCCCCGAAGCAGGTCCCGGCCCGTGCAGGAAAGGTCAACTCGCGTGATTGGAGAGTCAACTCACGTGATTGAAGGGTCGACTCGCGTGATTGAAGGGTCGACACGGCGGGTGCTCGTGCCGTCGCCGTGTCGGCTTCCCGATCACGCGTGTCGACCTCCTGATCACGCGTGTCGACCCTTCCCGCACGGCCGGGTGGGGCTCAGCCGAGGAGGTTCCGGGCCATTGCCGTCGTCACCGCGGCGGTGCGGTCCGAGACGCCGAGCTTGCCGAACACCCTGAGCAGGTGGGTCTTCACCGTGGCCTCGCTGATGTGCAGCGCGCGGCCGATGTCCGCGTTGGTGCCGCCCTTGGCGACCAGCCGGAGGACCTCCACCTCGCGGGCCGACAGCGGCTGCGGCTCCGGGTTGCGGACGCGGTTGACCAGCTTCCCGGCCACCGACGGCGCCAGCACCGTCTCCCCGCGGGCCGCCGCGCGGATCGCGTTCGCCAGTTCCGCTCGGGACGCGTCCTTCAGCAGGTAGCCCGACGCGCCGGCCTCCACCGCGTGCAGGATGTCGGCGTCCGTCTCGTACGTCGTCAGCACGACGATCCGGCGTCCGGGCCGCTCGCGCAGGATCCGCTTGGTCGCGCCGACGCCGTCGAGGCCGGGCATCCGCAGGTCCATCAGCACGACGTCGGGCTCGGCGACCCGGTCGAGCGCGACGGCTTCGTCCCCGGAGCCCGCTTCCCCGACGACCGTCAAATCCGGCTCCGCTTCGAGCATGCCGCGGAGGCCTTCGCGGACGACGGGGTGGTCGTCGACGAGCATGACGCGGATCAAGCCGGCACCTCCAGGGTGAGTTCGGTGCCGCTCGGGCCACTCCGGACACTCAGTCTGCCACCGACCTGCTCGGCCCGGGACCGCATCCCGCGCAACCCGAACCCCGCGGCGTGGCCGGGGTCGAAGCCGGTGCCGTCGTCGCGCACCGACAGCCGCACCGAACCGTCCACAGCGGACAGTCGCACCGACACCGCCGACGCGGCCGCGTGCCGCCGGACGTTGTTCAGCGCTTCCTGCGCGCCCCGCAGCAGGACCACTTCCCCCGCCATGCCGATCGACGGCAGCGCACTGTCCACTTCGTACGCCACCGGCACGCCCGTCTCGTCGGCCAGCCGGTCGGCCTGCCGCCGGACGGCGTCCACGAGCGAGCCCGCCGCCAGGTCCGCCGGGGCCAGCGCGGCGACCATCGCGCGGGCCTCCGTCAGGTTGTCGCGCGCGGTCCGGGCGGCCAGCTCCGCGTGCCGCCGCGCCGCGGCCGGGTCGGTGTCCAATTCGGACTCGATGGCCTGGGCGAGGGTGACGATGCTGGTGAACCCCTGCGCCAGGGTGTCGTGGATCTCCCGGGCGAGCCGTTCGCGCTCGGCCGCGGTGCCCGCCTCCCGGGAGAGGCGGGCGACTTCGGCCTGGCTCGCCTCGAGCTTCGCGATCAGGTCGGCGCGCCCCCGGCTTTCGTCGATGACGTGCCCGATGAACTTGCCGCACAGCACGCCGAAGACGACCAGGATCGCCGTCATCGGCAGCATGATGTGCAGCGTCGGCCCGGTGAACCCGTCGTTCACGACGGCCGCCGCGGGGTTGAGCAGGATCGCCACCGTGGTGAGGACCGCCGCCGGCCGGAATTCGAGCGTCGAGAACAGCAGCGGGCAGGCCATGAAGAGGATGAAGCCGGACGTGCCCTCGGCGAACATCGCGATCCCGACCAGCACCAGAACCAGCAGGGCGAACACCCACCGCTGCCGGATGGACGAGTCGTCGTCCCGGACGAGCCGGCGGCCCCACAGCAGGTAGCCCAGCGCCAGCGCGGTGAGCGCCCCGGCGGCGACGGCGGTGGGGACCGGTTCGGCGCCGTCGAGGAGCACCAGCGTGGTGGTGGCCAGGTAGGCGACCGCGAAGAGGATTTCCCAGAGCCAGTTGAACCGGTCCCAGGCGTCCTTCACTTCGCGTCGGTCCACCGGAACGTCAGCCGCGCCAGCACCGCTCCCGCCACGCACCAGATCGCCAGCACCAGCGCCACCCGCGGAAGTTCCCATGCCCCGGCCATCTCCATCCTCACGGCGTCGTCCGGCAGGAAGACCGACCGGAACCCCTGGCAGATCCACTTCAGCGGGAAGAACGACGCGATGTCCACCATAACTTTCGGCAGGTTCGTGATCGGCGAGACGAACACCCCGGAGATGAACTGCAGCACCAGGTAGAGCATCTGCACGATGGCGACCGCGCCGTTGGTGGACTTCGCGAGCGAGCTGACCGCGATCCCGAGCAGCGTGCAGGAGACGATCCCGAGCGCGAACACCCACAGCAGCGTCAGCCACTTCGCCGGGTCGGACGGCAGCCGCAGCCCGAACAGCAGCACGGCGACCCCGGCCATCAGCACCGTCTGGGCCAGGCTGGACACCGCGACCAGCGCCATCTTGCCGATGAAGTACGACGCCGGCGGCATCGGCGTGCCGCGCAGGCGCTTGAGGGCACCGGTTTCGCGGTCGGCCGAGACACCGGTGGCGATGCTGTTGAACGACGTCGACACGATGCCGGAGCCGATCATCCCGGCCGCCAGCAGCTGCCCGGACGTGACGCCGCCGAGCGCGGTCGGACCGTCCAGGATCGACCCGAGCAGGATCATCAGCACCGCGGGCAGGGAGAAGGTGAAGACCACCTGTTCCTTGTTCCGGAAGAACTGCCGCAGCTCGGTGCCGCCGCGGGCCAGGCCGAGGGAGAGCGGGCCGGGTAGGGCCGCAGCCGCTTTTCGGGGGTTCCGGGTGGCGGAGCCCCCGGCCTGGGGCGAAGCCCCGGATGCTGCGGTGGTCATGCCTTGTCTCCGATCAGGTCCAGGTAGATGTCCTCCAGGCTGGGCCTGGTCACGGTCAGCCCGGCGAGCTCTCGACCCCCAGCCGAGAGCTCGGTGACGAGCTTGGTCGGGTACGCGGTGCGCTCGACGTGCTCACCGCGTTCGTCGACCCAGCGCACGGTGGCTTCGGCGGCGGCCCGCCCACCCAGGTTCTGCGGGGTGTCCTGCGCGACGATCTCGCCGCGGGCGATGACCGCGACGCGGTCGGCGAGCGCTTCGGCCTCGTCGAGGTAGTGGGTGGTCAGCAGGATGGTGGTGCCTTCGGCGGCGAGGTCGCTGATCAGCGTCCAGAACTGCCGCCGCGCTTCCGGGTCGAAGCCGGTGGTCGGCTCGTCGAGGAAGAGCAGCTCGGGCCGCCCGATGATGCCGAGCGCGACGTCGACGCGGCGGCGCTGCCCGCCGGAGAGCGCCTTGACCCGCGTCCCGGCCTTCTCGGTCAGCCCGACCTTGTCGATCACCTCGTCGGGGTCGCGCGGGCCGGGGTAGTACTTCGCGAAGTGCCGGACGGTCTCGGCGACGCTCAGCTCGGCGGCGTCGGTCGCCGTCTGCAGGACGATGCCGAGCCGGGCCCGCCAGGCGCGGCCGGCCCGGCCGGGGTCCTCGCCGAGCACGGTGACCTCGCCCGCCGTCCGCCGCCGGTGGCCTTCGAGGATCTCGACGGTCGTGGTCTTCCCGGCACCGTTCGGGCCGAGCAGGGCGAAGACCTCGCCCGGCGCGATGTCCAGGTCGAGCCCGGCCACCGCGAGGTGACCGGGGTACTGCTTGCGCAGGCCGCGCACGCTGACTGCTGTGGTCATGCTCGAAGCCTGGCCGCTCGCGGCGCCGGATCCGACCAACGGCCAGTGGAATCCGGCTGTCCACCGATCGGTGGACACGCGGGCTTGGTTTCCCGTGGAACCACGAAAACGCTGTCATACAAGCAAAAATCCGAACATCCGAGCCTGTGGAACCGCCGCGCGGGTGAACCCACTGTTGACAAGTTGTCTAACATGACAGAATGTCTCACAAGTGGGTGACCGCCAGCGACGGTGTCCGCCTCTCCGTGACCGTCGACGGCCGGAGTGACGGGCCCACGGTCGTGCTCGTGCACGGCTATCCGGACAACAGCTCGATGTGGGGCGGGGTAGCCGCGGCGCTGGGGGTGAAACACCGGGTCGTCACCTACGACGTTCGCGGGGCCGGACGGTCGGACAAGCCGTCGGGACGCGCGTCCTACCGGCTGGACCAGCTGGCCGACGACCTGCGGGCCGTCGTCGAGGCGGTGCAGCCGACCGGCAAGGTGCACCTGGTCGCGCACGACTGGGGCTCGATCCAGACCTGGCACGCCGTCACCGGGGAGGGCCTGCGCGGGCGGGTCGCCTCCTACACGTCCCTCTCGGGCCCGAGCCTCGACCACGCCGGCGCGTGGTTCCGCGCCCAGCTGCGCCGCCCGACGCCGAAGCGGCTCAAGAACGCGCTGAACCAGTTCCTGCACTCGTGGTACATCCTGGCGTTCCAGATCCCGGTCATCCCGGACCTGCTGTGGCGCACCGGCCTGCTGGGCAAGCAGATCCAGCGCATGGAGCCGGACGCGGCGCCGCCGGACAAGTCCGATGGCCTGCACGGTCTCCAGCTCTACCGCGCCAACATGTTCACCCGGTTGTCGCGGCCCGCGCCGCGCCCCGCCGACGTCCCGGTGCAGGTGCTGGCTCCGACCGGCGACGCCTACGTCACGACGCCGCTGCAGACCGAGGTCACCCGCTGGGCGCCCGACCTGTGGATCCGCCGGATCGTCGGGACGCACTGGGTGACCAGGGCGAAGCCGCGGGTGGTGGCGGCCGCGGCCGCCGAACTGATCGAGTACGCCGAGACCGGCGTCGAAAGCCGTGGGCTGCGCCGAGCCCGGGCCGGCGCCGGGCCGTTCGCGCACAAGCTCGTCGTCGTCACCGGGGCGGGCAGCGGGATCGGCCGCGCCACCGCGCTCGCGTTCGCCGAGCGGGGCGCCGACGTCATCGTCACCGACATCGACGCGTCCAGTGCCACGGAAACGCTGAAGCTGCTGGAAGACCACGGCGTTGCGGAGTACACAGTGGACTCTTCGGACGGTGAGGCCGTGTACCGCTTCGCCGAGCGGGTCCGCGCCGAACACGGCATCCCGGACATCGTGGTCAACAACGCGGGCATCGGGATGTCGGGCCCGTTCCTCGACACGTCCGTCGAGGACTGGGAACGGGTCATCGACGTCAACCTCTGGGGTGTGATCCACGGTTGCCGCGCGTTCGCGCCGATGCTCGCCGAGCGCGCCGAAGGCGGCCAGATCGTCAACCTCGCTTCGGCGGCCGCCTACCTGCCGTCGAAGATCCTTTCCGCCTACGCGACGACGAAGTCGGCCGTGCTGACGCTGAGCGTCTGCCTGCGGGCCGAGCTGGCCGCGCACCACATCGGCGTCACGGCGGTGTGCCCGGGGATCGTGAAGACCAACATCACCAACACGACGAAGTTCGTCGGCGTGTCCGAAGAGGAACAGCGACGGCGTCAGAAGGAAAGCTCGAAGCTGTACGCCCGGCGCGGGTTCGGACCCGAGGGGGTGGCGCGGGATATCCTGCGTGCCGTGGAAAAGGACATCGCGATCGCTCCGTCCACTCCGGAGGCGAAGGCCGCATTGGTCCTTTCGCGACTGACGCCCGGCTTGCTCCGCAAAGCCGCGAAGCTGGATCTGACACCGTGAGCCGGCCGCGGCGGATGTCGCCGCAGGCCCGCCGCGACGACCTGATCCGCGCCGCGCTCGACCTGTTCGGCTCGCGGGCACCCGAGCTGGTCACCGTGGACGACATCGTCGCGCGCGCCGAGGTGTCGCGGCCGTTGTTCTACAGGTATTTTGCGAACCTGCGCGAATTGCAGGTCGAAGCGTTGCGAACGGTCACCGACGGGCTGATTGACGGACTGGCAGGCCTTGACGAAGGGCCGCCGGAGGTGCGGCTGCGCGCGGCCGTCCGCGGCCTGATCGACGTCGCGGACCACTACCGCGCGGGGTACATCGCCCTGCTGCGCAGCGGTTCGGTGATCGCGACGTCCGAGACGGACGCGGCGATCGACGAGGTCCGCAACCGCGCGGTGGCCCTGATCCTGGACGCCCTCGACGTCTCCGAGCCATCACCGCTGCTGTCGCTCACGCTGCGCTGCTGGACGGCCGTCGTCGAAGGTGCGCTGCTGAGCTGGCTGCAGGAGCGAACCGTGCCGCGTGAGTCACTGGACACCTGGCTCGTCGACCAGCTCACGGCCATGCTCGGCGCCACCGCACACCACGAACCGGCCGGCGCCGCGGAGGCATCGGCCGGTTCGTGAACGAGCGTCAGTGCTTGGTGACGAGTTCCCAGCCCTCGACGTCCTCGGGGGTGCGCGGCGCCGGGCCGACGTACTTGGCCGACGGCCGCACCAGGCGGCCGGTCCGCTTCTGCTCCAGGATGTGCGCGGCCCAGCCGGCGGTGCGGGCCGAGCTGAACATCGCGGGCATCATGTGCGGCGGGACCTGCGCGAAGTCCAGGATGACCGCGGCCCAGAACTCGACGTTGGTCTCGATCGGGTGATCCGGACGCCGCTCGCGCAGCTCCTTCAGCGCGGCCTGCTCCAGCGCGGCGGCCGCCTCGTAGCGGGTCGCGCCGAGCTCCTGGCAGGTTCGGCGCAGCACGCGCGCCCGCGGGTCCTCGGCCCGGTAGACGCGGTGGCCGAAGCCCATCAGGCGTTCCTTGCGGTCGAGGATGCCCTTGACCAGGCCCTCGGGGTCGCCGGTGCGCTCGACCTCTTCGATCATCGGCAGCACGCGTGCCGGGGCGCCGCCGTGCAGCGGACCCGACATCGCGCCGATGGCGCCGGACATGGCCGCCGCGACGTCGGCGCCGGTGGACGCGATCACGCGGGCGGTGAAGGTCGACGCGTTGAGACCGTGCTCGGCGGCCGACACCCAGTAGGCGTCCAGGGCCTTGACGTGCGCGGGGTCCGGTTCGCCGCGCCAGCGGACGAGGAACCGCTCGGTGATCGAATGGGCCTCGTCGACGCGGGTCTGCGGGACGGCGGGCTGGCCGATGCCGCGCGCCGACTGGGCGACGTAGGACAGCGCCATCACCGAGGCGCGAGCGAGCTGCTCACGGGCCTCTTCGTCGGTGATGTCGAGCAGCGGGCGGTAGCCCCAGATCGGGGCGAGCATGGCCAGCGCGGCCTGGACGTCCACCCGGACGTCACCGGTGTGCACCGGCAGCGGGAACGGCTCGGCGGGCGGCAGGCCGTGACCGAACCGGCCGTCCACGAGGAGGCCCCACACGTCACCGAAGGTCACCTTGCCGGCGAGGTCCTCGATGTCGACGCCGCGGTAGCGCAGCGCACCGCCGTCCCGGTCGGGTTCGGCGATTTCGGTGTGGAAGGCGACGACGCCCTCCAGACCCGGTCGGAAGCCGTCGTCGGGTTGGCCGGACGGCTGAGGCTTGCTGATCGTGGAGGTAGTCACTGTTTCGCGGAACCTTTCGGTGCGCTTTTTCCCCGGCTGGTTGGTGCTGGTCGCGCGGTTGGGATTGAGCGCACTGAACGCGCGCCACATCGCACGGATGGATAGACCTTGCTCTCTTGACCGGCCACTGGCAATCGAAAGATGCGGTGGTTTCGGTCACGATTACGAGAACGATTCAGTCACCGAAGCCCCCGGACCGGAGAATTTTTCGCCACGCAGTGTGACGAAGCCCAGGTAAATCCTGTGTTTCCGAACCAGGCGCCGCCGCGTTTCGGGTGATAGACCTAGCGCATGCACCTCAGCCCGCAGGAGCGCGACAAGCTGCTCATCCACGTGGCGGCCGACGTCGCGCGGAAGCGGCTGGACCGCGGTGTCCGGCTCAACTACCCCGAGGCCGTCGCGCTGATCACCGACCACGTCCTCGAAGGCGCCCGCGACGGCCGCACGGTCAGCGAGCTCGTCGCCAGCGGCCGGACCGTGCTCTCCCGGGCGCAGGTGCTCGACGGGGTGCCGGAGATGGTCGACTCCGTGCAGGTCGAGGCCACTTTCCCGGACGGCACGAAGCTCGTCACCGTGCACGACCCGATCGTGTGAGGAGCAGCTGATGCGCCCTGGTGAGATCATTCCCGGCGACGAGCCGGTCGAGCTGAACCCCGGCCGCGCACGCGTCCGGCTGCTGGTGCGGAACCTCGGCGACCGGCCGGTCCAGGTGGGCTCGCACTACCACTTCGCGGCCGTGAACCCGGGCCTCGAGTTCGACCGCGACGCCGCCCGCGGCCACCGGCTCGACGTGCCGGCCGGGACGTCGGTGCGGTTCGAGCCGGGTGTCGAGCGCGAGGTCGACCTCGTTCCCCTGGCCGGGGCCCGCCGGGTGCCCGGGCTCCGATCCGAGTTCGCAGGGGAGTTCTGAAGTGCCGCAGATCGACCGTGAGCGCTACGCCGAGCTGTTCGGCCCGACCACCGGCGACCGCATCCGGCTCGCCGACACCGACCTGCTGATCGAGGTCACCGAAGACCGCTCGATGGGCCCCGGCGGCTCCGGCGACGAGGTCCTGTTCGGCGGCGGCAAGGTCATCCGCGAGTCCATGGGCCAGGGCACGGCGACCCGGGCCGAGGGCGCGCCGGACCTGATCATCACCGGCGCGGTGATCCTCGACCACTGGGGCGTCGTCAAGGCCGACGTCGGCGTGCGCGACGGCCGGATCGTCGGCATCGGCAAGGCGGGCAACCCGGACACGATGGACGGCGTCGACCCGGCCCTGGTCATCGGGCCGTCCACCGAAGTGCTGTCCGGCAACGGCAAGATCCTCACCGCGGGCGGCATCGACTGCCACGTCCACTTCATCTGCCCGCAGCTCGTCGACACGGCGCTGGCCGCGGGACTGACCACTTTGGTCGGTGGCGGCACCGGGCCCAACGAGGGCACGAAGGCCACGACCGTCACGCCCGGCGCGTGGAACCTCGGCCGCATGCTGTCCGCCATGGACGGTTACCCGGTCAACGTCCTGTTGCTGGGCAAGGGCAACACCGTCCGGCACGAGGCGCTGCGCGAGCAGCTGGCGGCGGGCGCGGGCGGGTTCAAGCTCCACGAGGACTGGGGCACGACGCCGGCCGCGATCGACGCGTGCCTGACCGTCGCCGACGAAGCCGGCGTCCAGGTGGCCATCCACACGGACACGCTGAACGAAGCGGGCTTCCTGGAGTCCACTGTGGACGCCATCGGTGGGCGCTCGATCAACGCGTACCACACCGAAGGCGCCGGCGGCGGGCACGCGCCGGACATCATCCAGGTCGTCTCGCTGCCGAACGTGCTGCCGTCGTCGACCAACCCGACCCGCCCGCACACGGCCAACACCCTCGACGAGCACCTCGACATGCTGGTGGTCTGCCACCACCTCAACCCGTCGGTGCCCGAGGACCTCGCCTTCGCCGAGAGCCGCATCCGGCCGACCACGATCGCGGCCGAGGACGTCCTGCACGACATGGGCGCGATCTCGATGATGAGCTCCGATTCGCAGGCGATGGGCCGGATCGGCGAGGTGATCATCCGGACGTGGCAGACCGCGCACGTGATGAAGCGCCGCCGTGGCGCGCTGCCCGGCGACGGCGCGGCCGACAACCTGCGGGCCCGTCGCTACGTCGCCAAATACACGATCAACCCGGCCATCGCGCACGGCATGGAGACCGAAATCGGCTCGGTCGAGGTCGGCAAGCTCGCGGACCTGGTGCTGTGGGAGCCGAAGTTCTTCGGCGTCCGCCCGCACGTGGTGCTGAAGGGCGGCTTCCCGGCGTGGGCGGCGATGGGTGACGCGAACGCGTCCATCCCGACACCGCAGCCGGTCATGGCGCGGCCGATGTTCGGTGCGTCGATCGGGGCCGCGCTGAGCCTGCACTTCGTCGCGCCGTCCGCTTTGGACAGTGGGCTGCGCGAAACGTTCGGGATCACGCGCCCGCTGGTCGCGGTGTCGAACATGCGGGCGCGGACGAAGGCGGACATGGTGCTCAACGACACGACACCGGACGTCCGCGTCGAGCCGGACAGCTTCGCGGTGCACGTCGACGGCGAGCTGATCGAACCGCAGCCGGTGACGGAACTGCCGATGGCGCAAAGGTACTTCCTCTTCTGATGGACCTTTCGGCGCTGATCCTCGCGGACTCCCGCTTCCCCGGCGGCGGGCACGTCCACAGTGGCGGGCTGGAGGAGGTCGTCGCACGGAAACTGGTGACGTCCGTGCGTGATCTCCCGGGATTCCTGTCCGGACGGTTGCGGACGGCGGGCTACCTGGCCGCGGTTTTCGCCGCTGCTTCCGCACATGCCGCTGTCAACGGCGGAAACTGGTCCCTTTTGGACAGTGAACTGGATGCGCGCACGCCGTCGCTCGCACAGCGCGAGGCCTCCCGGGCGCAAGGCCGCGGGACTGCGCGGGCCGGGCGGATCGCTTGGCCTTCGCCTGTCCTGGAGGGGCTGCTGGCCGAGACGCCGCGGCCGCACCACCCGATCGTGCTGGGTGCGCTGGTCGGCGTCGCGGGCGGGGCGCCGTACGACGCCGCGATGGCCGTCGCCTACCTGTCGGTGAGCGGCCCGGCGAGTGCCGCGGTCCGGCTGCTGGGGCTGGATCCCTTCGCCGTCAACGCCGTGGTCGCGCGGCTGGACCTCGCCGCGGTGTGCGCGGAAGCCGCGGCCGTGGCGGGCGAAGACCCGGCGTCGCTGCCGTCGCCGGGGTCGCCCGCGTTGGATCTGTTCGCCGAGGCCCATGCCCGGCACCACCAGGAAGAGGTGCGTCTCTTTGCCAGCTGAAGGTCACGGTCACGGGCACTTCCACGAGGTCAACTTCGACCCGACCGCGGCGGAACCCGACCACTACGACGCCGCACCGACCGCGGGCCGCGCCTACCGGATCGGCATCGGCGGCCCGGTCGGCTCGGGCAAGACCGCGCTGACCGCGGCGCTGTGCCGCGCGCTCGGCGACGAGATCCGGCTCGCCGTGGTCACGAACGACATCTACACGACGGAGGACGCGGACTTCCTGCGGCGGGCCGGAGTGCTGGACCCGGAGCGGATCGAGGCGGTGCAGACGGGCGCGTGCCCGCACACGGCGATCCGCGACGACATCACCGCGAACCTCGACGCGGTCGAGCGGCTGGAGGAGAAGTTCCCCGGCCTCGACCTGGTGATCATCGAGAGCGGCGGCGACAACCTGACGGCGGTGTTCAGCCGCGGCCTGGCGGACAGCCAGATCTTCGTGGTCGACGTCGCGGGCGGCGACAAGGTCCCGCGCAAGGGTGGCCCCGGCGTAACGACGGCGGACCTGCTGGTGATCAACAAGATCGACATCGCCCACCTGGTCGGCGCGGACATGGAGGTGATGACGTCGGACGCGCATCGGATGCGGGGCTCGCTGCCGGTGATCACCCAGTCCCTGGTGGACACCCCGGACGCACCGGCGGTCGCCGACTGGGTCCGTTCCCTGCTGTGAAGGCCCACGCGCGGCTGACGGCGTGCTTCGACGGTTCGCGCACGGTGTTGCGGGAGCTGCGCTCGATGGCGCCGTTGACGTTGTTCCCGCGCCGGCGTTCGGGTTCGACGGCCGTGGTGCACCTGGTGAACTCGGCGACGTCCCCGTTGGGCGGGGACGACCTGCTGCTCACCGTGCGGGTGGGGCCGGGCGCGTCCGTGCGTCTGTCGGGCGTGGCGGCGACGCTGGCCCTGCCCGGCCTGCACGGCGAGGAATCGTTGTCCACTGTGGACGTCGTGGTCGAACCGGGTGGGTCGCTGGAGTACCTGCCGGAGCCGACGGTGGTGACCGCGCGGGCGCGGCACCGTGCGGTTTTCCGGGCTGCGCTGGCTTCCGACGCGTACTTGCACACGCGGGAGGTGCTGGTGCTGGGGCGAGCGGGGGAGAGCCCGGGTTCGCTGACGACGTCGCTGTCGGTCACCCGGGGTTCGGTGCCGGTGCTGCGCCAGACGCTTTCGGTGGGCGACGCGGGGCTGGACGGGAGCCTGGCCGTGCTGGCGGGGCGTCGGGTGCTGGCCACGGACCTGGTGGTCGGCGGCCCGGAAGAGGCGGCGGCTTCGGGGGCGTGGTGGTCGCGGAGCCCGCTCGCCGCGGGGGGCACGCTGGTGACTTCCCTGGCTCCGGACGCTGTCACGGCGATGAAGGGACTGGCCGAGGCGGGAGTCGCGGCGTTCTGAGCAGCCCCCGTTTTCCACGCTACCGGGAAGCACCGACAGTTTCGCCGGCTCGCGCCGCTCGCCGGGGAGGACCCCCTGCGTCCGTCCCCGGCGAGCGGAACACTTCAGAACTTCGTGCCCAGCCAGGTCATCGCCACCGGGCCGCCGATCGAGACCCCGCCGATGTGTTCCAGCAGCGGGAACTCCTGCCACGTCACCTTCGCGCCCAGGGAGTTCCAGCGATCCCGCAGCGCCGTTCCGACGCTGAACGGGATCAGCTCGTCCAGCGTTCCGTGGTAGAGGTACACCGGCGGCTTCGGGGCCGTCGTGCCCAGGTAGTTCTCCGCCAGGCGGGCCTGCCACTGCGGTTCGTGGATCGGGTCCGGCACCGTCACGAAGTCCTGCAGGTGCGCGAACGGCGCCGCCGCACCCAATTCGACCGTGCACGCCTTCGACACCCGGGCCACCGCCTCGCGGCCCCGGTCGTTCAGGATCGACGCGAACGGGACGTCCGGATACGCCGCCGCGAAGCCCGTCGCCGCGCCGAGGACCAGGCCGAACGCCGCGCCGCCGTCGTTGGCGGCGAACACCGCGTTCAGGTCGGCCGGGACGCCGCCGGCCGCCACGCCGACGACGTTCAGCGAAGGCGCGTACGTGGCCTGCAGCTCCGCCGCCCACGCCGCGGCCTGGCCGCCCTGCGAGTAGCCGAACACGCCCACCGGGCCGGCCGGGGACAGCCCCGCGCCGGTCACCCGGGAGGCCGCCCGCGCCGCGTCGAGCACCGCGCGGCCTTCGGACTGCCCGACCGCGTACGTGTGCGTTCCCGGCGTGCCGAGTCCTTCGTAGTCGGTGACGACGACCGCCCAGCCCTGCGTCAACGCCTGCGCCAGCAACGCGCTTTCGTTCTCGATGCCGTGCGCGAGGAGGTTCGAAGGCGCGCACTGGTCGCCGAGGCCGTGCGTGCCGACCGCGTACGTGATCAGCGGCCGCGGGCCGCCGCGCAGCCACGGTGTCGGCGGTACCAGCAGCGTGCCGGAGACCGCGTTCGGCGCGCCGGTCGCCGACGTCGAGCGGTACCGCAGGTGCCAGGCTTTGACCGGCGCCGGGAAGGGGCCGACGAACACCGTCGTCGGCTGCTGTTCCAGGAGGACGCCCGGTTCGGCGTGTGCCGTGGGGGCGGCTGTCACGAACAGGAGCGCGACAGCGACCAGTAACCGACGAAGCATCGTTGCCTCCGGCTGTTTGGTAATCGAAGTTTTCACAATCTAGCCAGCCCGGTAGGATCCGGCAATCCCTCAGAAGGAGGAGACACTCGTTGGCTCGCACGTACGGCGGCGTCGCACCGGAACAACGTCGCGCCGACCGCCGCGAGCGGCTGCTCACGGCCGGTCTCGAGCTGTTCACCACCGCCGGCTTCCGGCAGACGAAGATCACCGAGATGTGCGCCCGCGCCGGCGTCTCGACGCGGAACTTCTACGAGGAGTTCACCGGCAAGGAGGACGTGCTGCGCACCCTCCACGACCGCATCAACAGCCTCGCGCTGGAGCACGTCACCGCCGCGCTCGGCAAGGTCGCCGAAGCCGACGCGATGACCCGGATCGCCACGCTGCTGGACGTCTTCATCGACACGGTCACCGTGGACCCCCGGCTGCCGCGGCTCAACTACGTCGAAGCCGTCGGCGTCAGCGCGGAGCTCGAGGAGCAGCACCAGGTGTGGGTCGACCGCTGGGCGACCTTCATCGAGACGGAGGCGCGGCGCGCGGCCGAGCACGGCGCGGCGCCCGACCGCGACTACCGGCTGACGGCGATCGCCCTGGTCGGCGCGGCCACCGGGCTGCTGCGCGAGTGGCAGGCGCACGAGCCGCCGCTGCCCGTGGAGGACGTCGGCGCGGAGCTGCGCGCGCTGATGCTGGCGGCCATCATGCGCCCGGAAAAAATCTTGGAAATCCCGGGCAACCCCGGCGCGCCCTCCGGCGTGGAACAGTCGAGCCGGGAGGGGGAGTTGGGGGGAAGCCGGCTCACGTGAGGGCCCTTTCCCGGCTGCGGACGCCGGGAAAGGGCCCTCACGGACACTACGGCGTCCGGACGGCCGGCAGGCCGAGCGCGACCGGGCCGGTCGTCTGGCACACGTCGTGGCAGGTGTTGTCGAGCGTGCAGCACAGCGAGCAGATCGGGCCCTCCTGCTTCGCGCAGTCGGCGACGTCCGGCAGCTCGTACGGGTCGCCGCAGACCGAGCAGGTGTGCGTCGCCCGCAGGTCGACGTCGGTGTCCGGGCCCGCGACCGTGTTCGGCCGCGCCAGGTAGTACTTCCCCTTCGTCGCGACGGCCAGCGTCGGCACCAGGACGATGGCGATGACCAGCGCGAGCAGCGGGCTGAACGCGGCGAGGAACTGCCCGAACGCACCGAAGTACGCCACGATCGACACCGCCGACGCGACGACCATCGAGCCGAACCCGACCGGGTTGATCTTGTGCAGGTAGGCCCGCTTGAACTCGATGTAGCGCGGGGACAGCCCCAGCGGCTTGGCGATCACCAGGTCGGCGCAGACGGCACCGATCCACGCGATGGCGACGTTCGAGTAGAAGCCGAGGATCTTGTTCAGGAAGCCGAACGCGCCGAACTCCATCAGCGCGAGCGCGATCCCGCAGTTGACCAGCACGTACCAGACCCGGCCGGGGTGCTTGTGCAGCACGCGGGAGAAGAAGTTCGCGAACGACAGCGAGCCGGAGTAGGCGTTGGTGGTGTTGATCTTGATCTGCGAGACGACGACGAACAGCGCGGCGAACGTCAGCGCCACCGGCCCGAGCGCGGGCTTGACCGCTTCGAGGTACGGCGCGATCGGCTCCAGCGCGTGCGTCTTCCCGACGACGCCGAGCGCGAGGAACGCCAATAGTGCGCCGCCGATCTGCTTCGCGGCCCCGAGGATCACCCAGCCGGGGCCGGCCGCGAGCACCGCGCCCCACCAGGCCCGCTTGTTCTCCGCCGTCTTCTCCGGCATGAACCGCAGGTAGTCGGCCTGTTCGCCGATCTGCCCGATCAGCGACAGCGCGACACCCATCCCGAAGCCGAACCCGATCGCGGAGAACCCGGCGCCGGCGCCTTCGGTCCCCCCGAAGTGGGTGAACTCGGCGAACTTGCCGGGTTCCCGGACCAGCACCACGACGAACGGCAGCACCAGCCCGGCGATCCACAGCGGCTGCGTCCAGGTCTGCATCTTCGCGACCGCGCCCATGCCGTAGAGGGCGAAGGGCAGCACGATGAGCGTGGCCAGGAGGTAGCCGATGGGCAGCGGGATGCCGAGGGCGAGCTCGAAGGCCTGGCCCATGATCGAGCCTTCGAGCGAGAAGAAGATGACGGTGAAGCTCGCGTAGACGAGCGACGTCAGCGTCGACCCGAAGTAGCCGAAGCCGGCTCCGCGGGTCAGCAGGTCCATGTCCACTCCGGACTTCGCGCAGGCGGCCGCGATGGGCACGCCGGTCACGAAGATGACGACGGCCGCGGCGAGGATCGCCAGGACGCCGGAGGTGAAGCCGTAGGAGAGGACGATGCTGGCGCCGATCGCGAAGTCGGCGAGGTAGGCGATGCCGCCCAGCGCCGTCGTCGCGACCACGAACGGCGACCATTTCCGGAACGAATGCGCGGCGAAGCGCAGTGAGTAGTCCTCGCGGTTTTCGTTCGCCGCGAGCGGGGCGTAGCGACGTTTCGGCGGGGCGTTCTTTTCCGCGCTGGACAGGGTCTCGGTCATGCCTGCCTCCGGGGTGGTGGGGAACGGGCCGAAGGTAGGTGCGTCCTGTATCGATCCTGGTCCGGCAGGTAACACGGCGGTTACAGCTTGTTGTCCTGCGGTTACGGCCGGGTGGCGGGAACCGGGTGTCGGGTGTCACCGTTAGGTGGGTTCCGCTGCCGGTCGCGAGGCCCTAACGTGCCTAGAGCCGAAGTCGACTGATGCCCCGACCGGGCGTGGAGGTTTGGCGATGATGCCGGAGATCGAGGACCAGGTGGAAGACGCCGTAGTACGCCTTCCCGGAATGCGCGTGGCCTACGACGGCGCGGCATTCGACGAAACCGCGCTCGCCGCCACCTGGACCGATCAGCTGCAGGGCTGGCTGAACCAGGCGGTCGCGGCGGGCATCCCGGAGCCGAACGCCATGGTGCTCGCGACGGCGGACGCCGAAGGCCGCCCGTCGTCCCGCACGGTCCTGTGCAAGGGTCTCGACGACCGCGGCGTGGTGTTCTACACGAACTACACGTCCTCGAAGAGCCACGACCTGACGGCGACCCGGTACGCGTCGGTGACGTTCCCCTGGTACGCGCTGCACCGCCAGGTCCACGTCCGCGGCGAGGTCGAGAAGGTCGGCGTCAAGGAGACGGCGGAGTACTGGGCCCAGCGCCCGCGCGGGTCCCAGCTGGGGGCGTGGGCGTCGCCGCAGTCCCGGGTGGTCGACGGTCGCCGGGCGCTGGACAACGCGCTGCACGGGATCGAGCGGCGGTTCGCCGACGTCGAGCAGATCCCCGCGCCGCCGCACTGGGGCGGCTGGCGGATCCGGCCGGACCTGGTCGAGTTCTGGCAGGGCCGCGAGGACCGGATGCACGACCGGCTGCGGTTCGTGCGCAACGACGACGGGTGGAACATCGAGCGCGTGGCGCCGTAGCTTCCGGTTCGCCCGGGGCCGTCGAGGGCCCCGGGCGACATAAATCACGCGACTCCGGATAGTTAGCCCCGCTAAGCTGATGTGTCGTGACTGGTGAACCGGGGACCTTGCCGCCCCGCTCGGGCATCCGCAAAGTCCTCGGCCGCATCATCGTCGACACGCGGCCGCTCAAAATCCCCGCCTTCCGGCGGCTCTGGCTGTCCACTGTGGTCACCGCCGTCGGGACGCAGCTCACCGCCGTCGCCGTGCCCAAGCAGGTCTTCGACCTCACCGGGTCCTCGGCCTACGTCGGCCTCACCGGCCTGGTCGCCCTCGTTCCGCTACTGATCTTCGGGCTCTGGGGCGGCGCCGTCGCCGACGCCGTCGATCGGCGGAAGCTGCTCTTCGTCACCAACGTCGGCGTCGCCATCACCTCGGCCCTCCTCTGGCTGCAGGCCTTCGCGCACTTCGGCTCCGTGTGGCTCGTTCTCGGCCTGCTGGCCGTCAACCAGGCCTTCTTCGCGATCAACATGCCCACCCGCGGCGCCGTTGTCGCGCGGCTCGTGCCCGCCGAACTGCTGCCGTCGGCCAACGCCCTCAACACGACCATGGCGACCTTCGGCGCCGTCTTCGGGCCGCTGCTCGCCGGGGCGCTGATCCCCGTGCTGGGCCTGTCCACCCTCTACCTGATCGACGTCGTCGCCCTGACCATCACGCTCTTCGCGGTCTGGCGGCTGCCCTCGATCCCGCCGCTCAACGGCCCCTCGCGCCGCGCCGGGGTCCGGGACGTCGTCGACGGCTTCCGGTACCTCGCCGGGCAGAAGATCCTGCTGGCCTCCTTCGTCGCCGACATCATCGCCATGGTCTTCGGGATGCCGCGGGCGCTGATCCCGGAGATGGCCGAACGCACCTTCGGCGACCCGCCCGGCGGCGGCCCCGCCCTCGGCTGGCTCTACGCCGCCCTGCCGCTGGGCGCGATGCTGATCGGGCTGTTCTCCGGCTGGCTGACGCGCATCCACCGCCAGGGCGTCGCGGTCGTCGTGTCGATCTGCGCGTGGGGTGCCGCGGTGGCCGGGTTCGGGCTCGCGCACTCGCTCTGGCTCGCCGTCGTCTTCATGGCGCTGGCCGGGGCCGCGGACATGGTCAGCGCCGTCTACCGGATGGCGATCCTGCAGGTCGCGACCACCGACGAGATGCGCGGCCGGCTCCAAGGCGTCTTCACGGTCGTGGTCGCCGGCGGGCCCCGGATCGCCGACCTCACCCACGGCTGGGGTGCGGCCGCGTTCGGTACCGCGGCCGCGGCGAGCGTCGGCGGGCTGCTGGTCATCGTGCTCGTCTGCGCGTCGATGTTCGTGCTCCCGGCCTTCTGGCGATACCGGGCGCCGACGGCATAGGTAGGGTGCGAACATGCGTACCCTAGTTGTCGCTTTTGTTGCTTTTGCCGCGTTGACCGCCTGCTCTTCCGGGGACGAGCCGTCGAAGGCTCCTTCGTCGTCCGCGGCCCCGAAGCCGGCGCCGAGCACGAACGCCGCCGCGGCGGCGCTCG
>NZ_MUMI01000208.1 GCF_002155975.1 Amycolatopsis kentuckyensis | reverse complement strand
ACACCGACCACCCCGACAACGCCGACGACCGCGCCGACGACGCCGACCACGGACCCGACGACTCCCACGACCGAGCCCACGACGCCGACCACGGAACCGACGACCCCGACGCCCGAGCCCACGACACCGACCACCCAGCCGACGACCCCGACCACCACGCCGACGAACCCGCCGGGCGGCATCGAGGTCAAGTACTCCGTGCAGGGCAAGTCGGTCCTCAAGCAGCTGCACGCCACGCTGCCCCTCGGCCCGGGCACGCTGGACGCCAAGCTCGACGCGGCCTCCGGCAAGTTCGGGGCCCAGCTCGCGCTGCCGAAGTCGGACGTCGACTTCCGCGTCCTCGGCTTCATCCCGGCGTCCGCGACGGTCAAGCTGAACCAGGTCGGCGCGATCACCGGCACCCTCACCGCCGGCGCGGTCAAGGCGAACGCCCAGATCGACGTCCAGCTCACCAAGGTCCGCGTGTTCGGCTTCCCGATCCTGTCGTCGAAGTCGTGCCACACGGTCAAGCCCGCGGACGTGCCGCTCGTCTCGGCGCCCGGCTTCGACCCGCTCAAGGGCGGCAAGCTGACGGCGACCTACGGCATCCCGCAGTTCACCGGCTGCGGCTTCCTGACCGGGCTGATCACCGGCATCACCTCCGGCCCCGGCAACAAGCTGGACGTCACCCTCACCAAGAAGTGAACTCGATGACCCTGACCCGATTTTCGCTGCCGCTCGTGCTGGCAGCGGCCGCGATCTCGCTCGGCGCCGCGGAAGCGGCGCCGGGCGAGCCCGTGCCGTCGCAGCAAGCGGCCGCCACGCAGATCCCCTTCGGCTTCACCCTCGGGGACGCGCAGCAGCCGACCACGAGCCACGTGGCCAAACTCGGGTCCGACATCGCGTTCCCGCCGGGCACCTTCGACGGCTTCCTGGGCGGCCTGACCAGCACCGTGCCGATCACCGGCAAGCTGACCATCCCGCCCACCAACGGTTACTTCGTCGCCTTCCGGTTCATGGCCACCACCGGCCGCGTCGAAATCGTCCCGGACGGCGACGCCTCCGGCACGGCCACCGTGCACACGGGCAAGGACAAGGACTGCAAGGCCACGCAAACCAACATCTGCGCCGACACGGACGTGACCGCCAAGGTCTTCATCAAGCTCTCGGACGTGCGGGTGGACGGCAAGCCCCTCGACGTCGGGCCCGGCTGCCGGACCGCGCAGCCCGCGGCGGTGAACATCAAGGCACTGGTGCCGATTTCGCTGCCCGCCCCGCCGGTGAAGGTGACGTCGGTGTTCACCACCCCGTCCTTCGCCGGGTGCGTCGGGCACGAGGACGTCAGCCGGCTGCTCACCGGCCTGGTTTCCGGACCGGGCAACACGTTCGTCTCGAACCTCACGCTGCGCTGCTTCAGCACCGGGTGCAAGCAGCCATGACGACCTTCCTCAGCGAGGCGCCGCAGAAGGCCGCGAACGGCCTGCGCGAGTTCGGCCGGATGTGCGCGATGGGCCTCGACGTCCTGCTCGCCATGCTCCGCCGCCCGTACCAGGTGCGGGAGTTCGTCCAGCAGTTCTGGTTCATCGCCAGCGTGTCCATCACCCCGGCCATCCTGGTCTCCATCCCGTTCGGCGCGGTCATCTCGCTGCAGCTCGGCTCGCTCACCAGCCAGATCGGCGCCCAGCAGTTCAACGGCGCGGCGAGCGTCCTGGCCGTCGTGCAGCAGGCCAGCCCGATCGTGACGACGCTGATCATCGCCGGTGCGGGCGGCAGCGCCATCTGCGCCGACCTCGGCGCCCGCAGCATCCGCGAGGAGATCGCCGCGATGGAGGTGCTCGGCGTCTCGCCGATCCACCGGCTGGTCGTGCCGCGCGTGCAGGCCGCGGTCGGGGTGTCCGTGCTGCTGAACGGCCTGGTCAGCGTGGTCGGCGTGCTCGGCGGCTACTTCTTCAACGTGATCGTCCAGGGCGGCACGCCCGGCGCCTACCTGGCCAGCTTCAACGCCCTCGCGCAGCTGCCCGACCTGGTCGTCAGCTCGATCAAAGCCGTCATCTTCGGCTACCTGGCCGGGGTGGTCGCGGCCTACCGCGGCCTGAACCCGAAGGGCGGCCCCAAGGGCGTCGGCGACGTCGTCAACCAGTCCGTCGTCATCACGTTCCTGCTGCTGTTCTTCGTCAACACCGTGCTCACCGCGCTGTACCTGCAGCTCGTCCCGGCGAAGGGAACCTGAGTGGCCATCCTCGGCAAACCCGGAGACCGGCTGTTCGACCTCGGCGACCAGCTGCTCTTCTACGTCCGCGCGCTCGCGGCCGTCCCGCTCGCCGTCACCCGCTACTTCCGCGAAGTCGTGCGGCTGCTGGCCGAAGTGACGTTCGGCAGCGGCGCCCTCGCGGTGATCGGCGGCACCATCGGCGTGATGGTCGGGCTGTGCGTGTTCACCGGCGTCACCGTGGGCCTGCAGGGTTTCAGCGCGCTGAACCAGATCAACATCTCGGCGATGACCGGTTTCCTGACCGCCTACTTCAACACGCGCGAGATCGCGCCGCTCGTCGCCGGGCTCGCGCTTTCGTCCACTGTGGGCAGTGGATTCACCGCGCAGCTGGGCGCGATGCGGATTTCCGAAGAGATCGACGCCCTCGAAGTGATGGCCGTGCGGAGCATGCCGTACCTGGTCACCACCCGGATCGTCGCCGGGTTCATCGCCATCATCCCGCTGTACGTCATCGGCCTGCTGATCTCCTACCTCGGCTCGCGGCTCACCACGGTCGTCTTCTTCGGCCAGTCCGGCGGCACCTACGACCACTACTTCACGCTGTTCCTGCCACCCGGCGACGTCCTGTGGTCGTTCGGCAAGGTCCTGGTCTTCAGCGTCGGCGTGATCCTGACGCACTGCTTCTACGGCTACCGCGCCAGCGGCGGCCCGGCCGGGGTCGGCGTCGCGGTCGGCCGGGCCGTGCGGACGTCGATCGTGCTGATCAGCGTGCTCGACCTGTTCCTGTCCCTGGCCATCTGGGGCGCGACGACCACGGTGAAGGTGTCCGGATGAGCCGGTTCCGCACGCAGCTCGCCGGGGTCGCCTTCCTCGGCGTGCTGGTCCTGCTGGGCTGGCTCGCGGTGGCCATCTACGACAAGGACTTCGACGACGCCGAGCTGGTGACGCTGCGGGCGGACCGCGTCGGCAACCAGCTCGCGCCGACCGCGGAGGTCAAGGTCAAGGGCGTCCCGTTCGGCGAGGTCCGGGCGGTGCGCAGCACCCGCGCGGGCGCCGAGATCGACCTCGCCCTCGACCCGGCGAAGATCGGCCTGCTGCCGGGGAACGTGTCCGCGCGGCTGCTGCCGAAGACGGTGTTCGGCGAGCGGTACGTCAACCTCGTGCTGCCGGACAGTCCACAAGGGAAACTGCAGGCCGGCGACGTGATCACCCAGGACCGCTCGACCAACGCCATCGAGCTGGAACGCGTGCTCGGCGACCTGCTGCCGCTGCTGCGCGCGGTCCAGCCGCAGAAGCTCAACAGCTCGCTCGGCGCGATCTCGCAGGCCCTCGACAACCGCGGCAAGCCACTCGGGGACAGTTTCGTGCAGCTCAAGGACCTCCTCGCGCAGCTGAACCCGCTGATGCCGCAGTTCAAGGCCGACGTCACCGGGCTGGCCGACGCGGCCGACGTCTACACGGGAGCCGCGCCGGACATCCTGCAGGCGCTGAGCGACCTGTCGACGACCGCGAAGACCATCGTGGACACCCGCGCGGACCTCGACAACCTCTACGCGAGCGTCACCAGCGCCACCGGGCACCTCGACGAGTTCCTGCGGAAGAACAAGGACAACCTCATCGGCGTCTCGGCGGCGAGCCGGCCGGCACTGGAGCTGCTGTCGCGCTACTCACCGGAGTTCCCGTGCCTGTTCGACGCGGTCAACCGGCTCAAGCCGCTGATGGAGAAGGCCCTCGGCAAGGGCACGAACGAACCGGGCCTGCACGTGACGCTCACCGTCCAGGACCCGCGCGAGAAGTACGTCCCCGGCCGGGACACCCCGCGGTTCGACGCCACCGGCGGGCCGAAGTGCTACGGCGGCGGGGCGGCGGCCGCGGGACCGGGCGACGGCGACCTCGGCCCGGCGAACTCGCCCGGCGAGCGGCAGCTGGTTGCGGAAATGCTGCGGCCGACGCTGGGTGACGTGCCGGACTGGAGCAGTGTCCTCATCGGACCCGCGCTGCGGGGGACGGAGGTGACCGTCCGATGAGGAGCATCGCCGGACCGGCCGTCAAGGGCCTGGTCTTCTTCCTGGTCACCGCGGCCGCGACCGCCGTACTCGCGATCACGATCGCCAACTCGAACGTGGGCGCGACGATCGGGTACACGGCCCGCTTCACCGACGCGACCTCGGTCAACCGCGGTGACGAGGTGCGGATGGCCGGGGTCCGGATCGGCCAGGTCGACTCCGTGCGGGTCGTCGAACACCGCCTCGCCGACGTCGAGTTTTCGGTCGGCCGCACGCACCGGCTCACCGCGTCGGCCTCGGTCACCATCCGCTACCGCAACCTGGTCGGCCAGCGGTACCTCTCGGTCGACCCCGGCGCCACCGACACGTCACCGACGCTGGCCGAAGGCGCGCGGATCCCGCTGGACCGGACCAAGCCGGCGCTCGACCTCACCGCGCTGTTCAACGGCTTCAAGCCGCTCTTCCAGGCGCTGTCGCCCAACGACGTCAACCAGCTGTCGTTCGAGATCATCCAGGTCCTGCAGGGGGAGGGCAGCACGATCGACAGCCTGCTGCGGCACACGGCGTCGCTGACGTCCACGCTGGCCGGGAAGGACGCCCTGATCGGCCAGGTGATCGGCAACCTCAACACCGTGCTCGACACGCTGAACGCCCAGGGCGACCAGTTCGACACGCTCGTCGACACGACCGCTCAGCTGGTCACCGGCCTCGCCGCGGACGCCAAGCCGATCGGGCAGGCCATCGGCGGCCTCGGCGAACTGACCACGGCGACCGCCGGGCTTCTCGAGCAAGGGCGTCAGCCGCTCAAGGACAGCATCACCGCCCTCGGCGACCTGTCGAAGAACCTGGCCGACAACACGCCGGTGTTCCAGCAGTTCATCGACAACCTGCCGAAGAAGCTCGACCGGATCGGCACGCTCTTCTCCTACGGCTCGTGGGCGAACTTCTACCTGTGCGCCGTGGAAACGGACGCCAAACCGGCGCCGGGCGGCCCGCCGCCGGGGATCCCCGTCACGGCTGCGAGGTGCCGGTGAAACCCTTCCGCAGCCGCAACCCGATCGCCGTCGGCGCGGCGACCGCGCTGGTCATGGCGCTGATCGGCACGGCGACGTTCTTCTCCGACGACCTGCCGGTCATCGGCGGCGGCACCACGTACCGGGCCGAGTTCCACGAGGCCGCCGGGCTGAAGCCGAACGACGAGGTCCGCGTCGCCGGGGTGAAGGTCGGCGAGGTCACCGACGTGCGGCTGGCCGGCGACCACGTCGAGGTGCTGTTCCGGGTCCGCGACACCTGGGTCGGCAACCGGACCACGGCGGCGATCAAGATCAAGACGCTGCTCGGCCAGAAGAACCTGGTGCTCGACCCGGTCGGCAACGCCGAACTGAACCCTGACCAGCCGATCCCGGCCGAACGCACCAGCTCGCCCTACGACGTCACCGCGGTCTTCAACGACCTCGCCAGCACGGTCGGCGCCATCGACACCGACCAGCTCGCGCAGGCGTTCCGCGTGCTGTCCGACACGCTCGGCGCGTCCGCTCCCGCCGACGTCAAGACGGCGTTCAACGGCATCGCCGCCCTGTCGCAAACGCTGGCTTCCCGCGACGAGGAACTGGTCAAGCTGTTCCAGAACACCAACCAGGTCTCGAAGACACTCGGCCAACGGTCCGACCAGATCCAGGCGCTGATCCGCGACGGCAACACGCTGCTCACCGAGCTGAACGCCCGCAAGGACGCCATCGCGAAGCTGTTCACCGGCATCAAGAACCTCTCGATCCAGCTGCGCGGGCTGGTCGCGGAGAACCAGAAGACGCTCGGACCGGCGCTCGACCAGCTCGACCGCGTGGCGACCGTGCTGCAGCGCAACCAGGGGAAGCTGGAGGACAGCCTGCGCCTGGCCGGGCCGTTCTACCGGCTGCTCGGCAACGCCGTCGGCAACGGCCGGTGGATCGACACCTACATCTGCGGGCTGATCCCCACCGGCAGCACGCCGGGCAGCTGCCAGCCGCCGAAGAACGGGGGACGCTGATGGCCCACCAACTCACCGACCTGGGCGCGCAGGCGCGACGACGGTCCCGGCTGCGGGCCCTCACGCTCGGCGTCGTGCTCGCCCTCGTGGTTTCGGCCGCCTGGCCGGTGGTGACCGCGCCGGGGGAGCGGACGCTGACCGCGTACTTCACCGCCGCCGTCGGTATTTATCCGAACTCGGACGTCCGCGTCCTCGGCGTCGCCATCGGTTCCGTGTCCAAAGTGGAACCGAATGGAACCGACGTCAAGGTGACCATGACGCTGCGGCCCGGCGTGGCGCTGCCCGCGGACGCCGGGGCCGTCGTCATCACGCCGAGCCTGGTCGCCGACCGGTACGTCCAGCTGACGCCCGTCTACCGCGGCGGGCCGCAGCTGGCCGACGGCGCGTCGATCCCGCGGGAGCGCACCGCGACCCCGGTCGAGGTCGACGATCTGCTGCACAGCCTCAACCAGCTGATGTCCGCGCTCGGGCCGCAGGGCGCCAACAAGGACGGCGCGGTGAGCGAAGTCCTGACCCGGTCGGCGGACTACCTGAACGGCACCGGGCAGACCATCGGCACGGCGATCAAGAACCTCGGCGAGTTCGCGCGTGCCGCGAGCGACTCCAAGGACGACCTGTTCGGATCGGTCGACAACATCAGCAAGTTCACGGCGATGCTCGCGGCCAACGACGGCCAGGTCAAACAGGCCATCTCGCAGATCGCCTCGCTGAGCGAAGTGCTGGCCGACCAGCGCGACCAGTTCTCCGGCGCGCTGACCGAGCTGACCCAGGCGCTGAGCGTGGTGCAGGGGTTCATCAAGGACAACCGCGGCAAAGTCCAGTCCGATGTGGACAAACTGGCCGACGTCACGAAGGTGCTCGTGACCCAGAAGGACTCCCTCGCCGAGGCCCTCCAGGCGGCCCCGAACGCCCTGACGAACCTCCTGGGCGCCTACGACCAGGCGAACGGGACCATCGATGGCCGCGGCAACCTCCTCGAGTTCGCGGAGCCGAAATGAAGTCACTGGTCAAGCTCGCCGCGGTGATGACCCTGGCGCTGGTCACCACCGGCTGCGGCAGCGGGGTGAGCGTCTACGACATCCCGCTGCCGGGCGGCGCCGCGCTCGGCGACCACCCGATCCACGTGACCGCGGGGTTCACGAACGTCCTGGACCTGGTGCCGCAGTCCGGGGTCAAGGTCAACGACGTCCCGGTCGGGCAGGTCGTCAAGGTCGAGCTCGCGCCGGACGGGCACAGCGCGGTCGTCGAACTGCTGCTCAACGGTGATGTCGACCTGCCGGGCAACGCCGTCGCCCGGCTGCGGCAGGCGAGCATCCTCGGCGAGAAGTTCGTCGAACTGGCCCCGCCGGACGACGCGACGCCGTCCGGCCGGCTCCTCGACGGCGCGACCATCCCGTTGGACCGGTCGACGTTGACGCCCGAGATCGAAGAGGTCTTCGGCGCGCTGTCGCTGCTGCTCAACGGTGGTGGCGTGGCGCAGGTCCAGAACATCAGCCACGAGCTGAACGACGCGCTCGGCGGCAAGGAGACCGCGGCGCGCTCGCTGCTGTCCGATCTGGACACCTTCGTGAAAGGGCTTGACGAGCACCGGAACGAGATCACCCGGGCCATCGAGAGCGTCAACAAGCTGGCGGCCACCCTGAACGCGCACACCGACCGGATCACGACCACGCTGAACGGCCTCACACCCGGCATCGGCGTGCTCAACCAGCAGCGGGAAGCACTGGTCGGCATGCTCAAGTCCCTGGACGGGCTGACCTCGGTCGCCGTCGACACGGTCAACCGCAGCAAGGACGACCTGGTCGCCGACCTGCGCGCCCTCGAACCGCTGCTGCGGCGGCTGGCCGACTCCGGCGACAAGCTGCCCAAGGCGATGGAGATGATCTTCACCTTCCCGTTCCCGGACGCCGCCCTCGACACCATCCGCGGCGACTACCTCAACGGCTTCCTCAAGGCAGGCCACTGATGCTGACCCGGTTCGTGCGCGTGCAGGTGACGATCTTCGTCGTCATCGCCGTCCTCGGCGTCGCCTACGTCGGAGCCACCTACGCGGGCCTCGACAAGGTGTTCTTCGACCGCGGCTACACCGTGACCGCGCAGTTCCCGACCGGCGGCGGCATCTTCACGAACGCCGAGGTCACCTACCGCGGGGTGCCGATCGGCCGCGTCGGCGAGCTGCGGCTCACCCCGGCCGGCATGGAGGCCGACCTCGAGATCGACTCCGGCACCGCGCCCGTCCCGGCCGACACCGAAGCCGTCGTCGCGGACCGCTCGGCCGTCGGCGAGCAGTACGTCGACCTGCGGCCGCGCACCGACGGCGGGCCGAAGCTGCACGACGGCTCGGTGCTCACCCAGGCCGACACGAAGATCCCGCTGCCGGTCGACGTCGTCTTGTCGACAGTGGACTCGTTCGCCAACTCGGTGCCCAAGCCCGCGTTGCGGACGGTCGTCGACGAGCTGTACAACGCGACCTCCGACGCCGGCCCGGCGCTGGACCAGCTGGTCGGCCGCGGCATCGAGTTCGTGCAGGCGGCGAGCGCGCACGTCGCGCCGCTGACCCGGTTCGTCACCGACGCGCACACGGTGCTCGACACCCAGGTGCAGCAGGCCGGCGCGATCCGCGAGTTCGGCGCCAACGCGAAACTGCTGGCCTCGACGCTGAAGTCGTCCGACGGCGACCTGCGCACGCTGATCCCGGCGGTGCCCGCGGCCGCGAACGAGGTCAGCGCGCTGATCCGCGACGCCGGGCCGAACCTGGGCGTGCTGCTGGCGAACCTGCTGACCACCGCGGACGTCCTCGAAGCGCGTCAGGACGGGCTCCGCCAGCTGCTGATCACCGCGCCGCAGGCGGTCGCCGCGGCCGGCACGATCGTGCGGCCGGACGGCGTCCACATCGGACTTTCGCTGACCTTCTTCGATCCACCGCCGTGCACCACCGGGTACACGACGCCGTACCGCAACGGCCTCGACACGTCGGTCCGCCCGCTGAACACGGCCGCGCGCTGTGCACTGCCGAAGGGCGACCCGACGAACGTGCGGGGCTCGCAGAACGCACCGGGAGGACGGCCGTGAGGATTCTTGCGTGGCCGGCCGCGGTCTTGGCGACCGTCGCGGCCGGGTGGTCGGGGTTCACCTGGTGGCAGGCGGCGCACGACGACGGCGTCGCGCGCGCGGTCGTCCGGGAGGAGGCCCTGCAGGCGGGCCGGACGGCCGTCGCCGGACTGACCACTTTGGACTACCGGCAGGCTGAACCCGGGTACCAGCACTGGCTGGACCTTTCCGGCGGCGCGCTGCACGACGAACTGGCCGCCGACCGGCCGGGCAGCCTCGACCGGATCGGCCAAGCGAAGACCGTCACCACCGGCAAGGTGACCGACGCGGCGGTGACCGAAGTGGACACCGGGGCGGGGACGGCGAAGCTGATCGCCTCGGTCGAACTGGTCGTGGCGCCCGACGGCGGAGACGCCGTGACCAAGCGCAACCGGTTCCAGGCCGACCTGACCCGCGGGCCGGGCGGCTGGCGCGTCACCGGTCTCGGCCAGGTACCTGTGGGGGAGACACCATGACGGTTCCGACGAAGAAACGAGTCGTGAAGGTCGCCGGACGGCACCACGAGCCGGAACCGGCGCCTCCGGATCCGGTCGCCGGGCCACGGCGGCGGGGGTGGCTGGTGCCCGCGGTGGTGGCCGTGGTCATGGCGGGCCTCGCGGTGTGGTTCACCCTCGAAGCGCGGGGCACTCAGGCGGTGGTCGCGCACAACAGCGCGCTGTCCGATGTCTCGGGCACCGCCGAAGCCGCGAAGCAGGTCAGCGCCGCCCTCGGCACGGTCTTCTCCTACCGCTACGACGATCCGGCCAAGAGCGAACAGGCGGCGAAGGACGTTCTGACCGGGCCCGCGCTCGCGCAGTACGAACAGCTCTTCGGCCAGGTCCGGAAGCTGGCCGCCGAGCAGAAGCTCGTGGTCACGTCGACCGCCGTCACGTCCGGGGTGAAGCTCCTGGACGGCGACCGTGCGGCCCTGCTGGTGTTCCTCGACCAGACCGGCACGAGAGGCGACGGGCAGCGCAGCACCGGCGCCGCCCAGCTGAGCGTCACGGCCGAGCGCGTCGCCGGGAAGTGGCGCGTCACCGGGATGTCCGCCGCCTGAGAATGCACGAGGACCCCATGACCCTCTCCGAGCTGCTGGCCGGCCGCGCCGCGGTGGCGGGCGAAATGCCGGCCTTGACCTGGCCCGGCGTCACCTTGACCTGGGCCGAGCTGGACCGGCGCGTCACCGCGGTCGCCGCGGCCCTGCGCCGGGTCACCGAGCCGCGGCAACGGGCGGCGATCCTCATCGCGCCGTCACCCGATTACGTCGTCGCGTTCCTCGGCGTGCTGCGGGCCGGGCTGGTCGCGATCCCCGCCGGGCCGGAGCGCCGGGCGGGTGTCCTCGCCGACGCCGAGCCGTCGATCGTGCTGGCGACCGCGGCCACCGTGCCCGCGATCCGGCGGTTCCTGGCCACTTTGGACACCTGCGGGCACCGGGTGCTCGCCGTGGACGCCGTCCCGGACGCGTCCGGCTTCACCTCGTACCCGGCGGTGCCTGAAGACGTCGCCTACCTGCAGTACCCGGGCGGGATCATGGTCACGCACGCGAACGTGCTGGCCAATGCCCGGCAGGCGGCTCAGGTGCTGGGCGAATCCGCTGTGGCGACCCGGCTGCCGCCGAGCGACCCGCTGGGGTTGCTGCTCGGGGTGGCCGTCCCGATCGTCACGGGCCGGCCGGCGGTGATCGGCGACGACGTGGCCGAGGCTCTGCCGGCGTGTTACGTCGTGGCCGAAGCGACCGCGCTGGTCGCTTGTGGACGGCCGGCCGGGCAGCGGGTCGCGATCGTCGGCCGCGACGGACGGCGGGTGCCCGCGGGCGAGGTCGGCGAGATCTGGGTGAGCGGGCCGAACGTCGCCCGCGGTTACTGGAAGCGGCCGGAGGAGTCCGCGCGGGTCTTCTGCGCTCTCCTGCTCGAGGACGACGAACCGCGGTGGTGGCTGCGGACCGGTGACCAGGGCTTCCTGGACGCCTCCGGCGAGCTGTGCGTCACCGGCCGGAACTTCGTCGCCGGGTACCGCCCGGAGGACCTCGAAGCGACGGCCGAGCAGGCGCACCCGGCGATCCGGCCGCGCGCGGCGTCGGCGTTCGCCGTGCGCGGGGACCAGGCCGTGGTGGTGCTCGAGCTGGCCGACGGCGTCGTCCCGCCGCGCGGCGAGGTCGAGC
>NZ_MUMI01000207.1 GCF_002155975.1 Amycolatopsis kentuckyensis | reverse complement strand
GGACCGGATCGCCCGCGGCGGGGTGGCGCACGTGCCCGAAGGCGGCGGCGTCATCACCGAACTGACCGTCGACGAGAACCTCCGGCTGGGCGCGCTGTGGCGGCGGGACCGCGCCGATCGCGCCGCCGCGCGGACCGAAATGTACGAGCTTTTCCCGGCCCTGGAAGAACGTTCGGCGAAACCCGCCGCCACGCTCTCCGGCGGCGAACGGCAGATGCTCGCCATCGGCCGGGCCCTGATGAGCCGGCCGTCGCTGCTGCTGCTCGACGAACCGTCGCTCGGCCTCGCGCCGCTCATCACCGCCCGGATCATGGGCATCCTGCGCGACCTGCGGGCCACCACCGGGCTCACCGTCGTGCTCGTCGAGCAGAACGCGCACTCCGCGCTGTCCATCGCCGACCGCGGGTACGTCCTCGCGCTCGGCCGGGTCGTCGCGGTGGACACCGCCGCGGAACTCCTGGCGGACGACGGCCTCCGCCACGCCTACCTCGGCTTCTGAGCGTCACCATGGAGGTGATCGGTCCGGTATGCAGGACTTCTTCGACCTGACCCTCGGCGGGATCTCGGCCGGCGCGGTGTACGCGGCGCTCGGGCTCGCCCTGGTCATCATCTACCGGGCCACCCGGGTGGTGAACTTCGCGCAACCCGCCCTCGCCCTGATCTCCACCTACCTCGCCTACTCGGTGACGAAGGCGACCGGCAGCTACTGGCTCGGGTTCGCCGTCGCGATCGTCGCCGGGACCCTGCTGGGCGTCGCCACCGAACGGCTGCTCATCCGGCCGCTGCGGCACCGCTCCGAGCTCAGCTCGATCATCGTCACGCTCGGGCTGCTGCTGGTGCTGCAGGCGGTCGCGGGCATGATCTGGTCCAACGAGCCGCTGGCGTTCCCGTACGCCTTCGACTTCCGCGGCCGGTTCTCCGCCAACGACCTGTTCGTCGTGCTGATCGTCGTCGCCATCGCCGCGCTGGTGCTGGTGGTGTTCAAGTACACGCCGCTGGGCCTGCGGATGCGGGCGGCCGCGTTCGCCCCGGAGGTCGCCCGGACGCTCGGCGTGCGGGTCGGCCTGATGCTCACCGCGGGCTGGGGGCTGGCCGCCGGCGTCGGCTCGCTGGCCGGGCTGCTCGCCACCCCGCCGTTCCTCTTCCCGAACGTGCTGGACGGCGTCTTCGTCTACGCGCTCACCGCGGCGGTCCTCGGCGGCCTCGACAACCCGCTGGGCACCATCGCCGGCGGGTTCGTCCTCGGCGTCGGACTGTCCTATGTGTCCGGCTACTTCGGACCGGAGATGGTGACGATCGCCGCGCTGGCCATCCTGGTCGTCGTGTTGACGCTGCGGCCCAGCGGGCTGTTCGGCCGGGCCAAGGTGAGGCGGGTATGAGCGTGCGCACGGAAGCCCCGGAAGTCGAAGTGGCGCAGGTCGGGAAGCGCCGGACACTGCCGCCGCTGCTGGTCCACACGCTCGCCGCGCTGGGCGCGCTCGTGGTGGTCGTGCTGCTGACCCTGGTCACCGACGAGTTCACCAACCTGCGGATCGCGACCATCGGCTACTACCTGGTCGCGGTGGCCGGGCTGACCCTGCTGACCGGCCTCACCGGGCAGGTTTCGCTGGGCCACGGCGCGTTCATGTTCATCGGCGCCTACACGGTGGCCCTGCTGGTGAAGCACGTGCCGTCGTTCCCGCTGTGGGCCGACCTGCTGCTGGCCTCGGCCGCCGGCGGGCTCGCCGGGCTGCTGGCCGGCGCGGCGGCGGCCCGGCTGCGCGGCCCGTACCTCGCCGGGGCGACCCTCGCCCTGGCGGTCGGCCTGCCCGCCCTGACCCGGAAGTTCCCCGACTTCCTGGGCGGCAGCAACGGGCTGAGCTTCACCGTCCACAGCAGACCGTCCGCGGTGGTCGGGGTCGTCCCGGAACTGCGCTGGCAGACCTGGATCGTCTGGCTCAGCGTGCTGCTCGCGCTGGTGCTGGTGGTGAACATCGTCCGCGGCCGGCTCGGCCGGGACTTCCGCGCGGTCCGCGACGACGAGGTCGCCGCCGCGCTGAGCGGGATCGCCGTCGGCCGCACGAAGATCCTCGCGTTCCTGGTCAGCGCGGTGTGCGGCGGCCTGGCCGGTGGCCTGCAGGCGTTCCTGCTGGGCACCGCCGCGCCCGGCTCGTTCACGCCCGCGCTGTCGCTGAGCCTGCTGGCCGCGGTCGTGCTGGGCGGGCTCGGCTCCCTGTGGGGCGCGCTGTGGGGCGCGGTCGCGCTCGTGTACTTCCAGGCCTGGTCCGAGGACCTCGCCGACGTCCTGCACCTGAACACCGACGTGGCCAACAACCTCCCGCTCGCGGTGTACGGCGTGATCCTCATCGTCGTCGTGCTCGCCTTCCCGCGCGGCATCCAGGGCGGCTTCCACCGGCTCGGCGCGCTCCTCCGCCGATCCGCGAACCAGAAGGAGAACCATGAGAAGGACTGAGCTCGGTGCGGGTTTCCTCGCCCTCGCCCTGGCCCTGACCGCGTGCGGTGGGGCGGGGGAGAGCGACGGCGGAGGTCAGCAGGCCGCCACCGATTCGGCCGTCGGCGTCACCAAGGACACCGTCGTCATCGGCACCCACCAGCCGCTCACCGGCCCGGCCGCGCCCGGGTACAGCAAGATCTCCGCCGGCGCCCGCGCGGTCTACCAGGCGATCAACGACGGCGGCGGGATCAACGGCCGCAAGATCGACTACCACGTGGAGGACGACGGCTACAACCCGACGAAGACCGTCGAGGTCGTCAAGAAGCTCGTCCTGCAGGACAAGGTCTTCGCGATCGTCGGCGGCCTGGGAACGCCGACGCATTCGAAGGTGGTCGACTACCTCAACGCCGAAGGCGTCCCCGACCTGCTGGTGTCCTCGGGTGCGCTCGCCTGGGACAACCCGCAGAAGGCGCCGATGACCTTCGGGTACCAGGTGGACTACACCCGGGAAGGCAAGATCCAGGGCAAGTACGTCAAGGACACCTTCGCCGGCAAGAAGGTCGGCTACTTCACGCAGAACGACGACGTCGGCCGCGACACCCAGGCCGGGCTCGACCAGTTCGTCAAGGACCAGGTCGTCGTCAAGCAGGGCTACGACAGCGCGAACACCGACGTCACGCCGCAGCTGTCCGCGCTCAAGGCGGCCGGCGCGGAGGTCGTGGTCTGCGCGTGCATCCCGGCGTTCACCGCGCTGTCGATCCTGGCCGCGGCGAAGATCGGGTACAGGCCGCAGTTCGTGGTCAGCAGCATCGGCGCGGACCCGGCGACGCTGTCCGGGCTGCTGCAGGACTTCGCCAAGCGCGGCGGCGCGAGCGTCTCCAGCGGGCAGCTGCTGGCCGGCCTGATCGGCACCGGCTACCTGCCGGACGTCGCCCAGACGTCGGACCCGTGGGTCGCCTACTTCAAGGGCATCCACGACAAGTACATCCCGAAGGAGCCGTTCACCAACACGGTCATGTTCGGCATGGTGCAGGCCTACACGTTCGGCCAGGCGCTGAAGGCGGCCGGGCCGGACCCGACGCGGCGGAAGGTCGTCGACGCGATGAGCTCCGGCGCGCTGAAGGGGCCGGGCCTGACGCCGTTCGGGTTCTCGAAGGACTCGCACGCCGGGTACACGGGCGCGTTCGTGTTCAAGATCAACCCGGACACCACGACGACGGTGCTCCAGCCACCGGCCGTGACCGACCGCGGGACGGGCGCGATCACCCCCTACTCCGGTGAGCGGGCCACTCCCGAGCAGGTCAACCTGGTGAGCAAGTGACGATCGGGCCGGCTCGTGGCTGCCGCGGGCCGGCCCGTCCGCTCACATAGGGTGGCGACATGAGTGTCAGGGAGAAGGTCGTGCGGGCGGCGGTGCGGCTGTTCGCCGAGAAGGGCTTCGAGGCGACGACGGTCCGCGAGATCGTCGAGGAAGCCGGCGTCACCAAAGGCGGGCTGTACCACTACTTCGAGTCCAAGGACGACCTGCTCTTCGAGATCTACGCGGCGATGCTGCGCATGCAGACGCGGCGGATGGTGACGATCGCCGAGTCGGACCTGCCGCTGCCGGAGCGCCTGCACGCGATCATCGCCGACGTCGTGGTCACGAGCATCGCCGACCTCGACGCGGCGACGGTGTTCTTCCAGTCGTTCCCGCTGCTGGAGAAGTCCAAGCAGGTCCAGGTGCGCGCGGAGCGGCGGACGTACCACGAGCGGGTCCGCGACCTGGTCGCCGAGGGCCAGCGCGCGGGGGTCTTCCGCGGTGACGTCCCGGCCGACCTGGTGATCAACTACCACTTCGGCGCGATCCACCGGCTGGGCATGTGGTACCACGCCGACGGGGAGCTGTCGGGGGAACAGGTGGGGAAGCACTTCGCGGACCTGATGCTGCGCAGTCTCCGTCCCTAGCCTGTCCTCGAAGCGGTTGTGGTCGATCGGCTTCGTTTGACTTCGCCGCCTCCGTGGTACTGAGCGGAATCAACGCTGTCCGATTCGGAGGGTGCTCGTGCAGATCCAGGTCAACACCGACCACAACATCCACGGTGGCGAACGACTGGCCACCTACGTGACCACCGACCTGGAGCAGAGCCTGTCCCGGTTCGGCGCGTGGTTGACCGGGGTGGAAGTGCACTTCAGTGAAGACAGCGGCGGCAAGCCGGAAGACAAGAAGTGCGTGATCGAGGCACGGCCGGGCGGCAAGCAGCCGGTGGCGGTCACCCACCACGCGGCCACTGTGGACGACTCCTTCGCCGGGGCGACGCAGAAACTGGTGCGGGTGCTGGATTCCCGGTACAACCGCGCCCACGACCACAAGGGCAGCGACAGCATCCGGCACATGCCGGCTCCGGCGGACCCGGATCAGGTCGGCGTGATCGAGGACGGCGGGAACTCCCGCGACACGACGCCGGGCATCGGCTAACCTCGGGTTCGTGTCGAGCCCCGAAGCGTCCAGGAACGGGCTGCCGGTCTTCCCGGCGGTCCGGTGAGTTCCGCTTCCCGGTTCCCCGGGTGACCACGAAATCGTCCGTCGATCTCGTGCTCCCTGGAGTTTCGCGTGCCCTTGTACTTCCTCGCCCTGGCGGTGTTCGCCATGGGCCTGTCCGAATTCATGCTCGCCGGGCTGGTGCCCGGCATCGCCGCCGCGCTGGGGGTTTCCCTGGCCCAGGCGGGTTACCTGACCTCCGGTTTCGCCGTCGGCATGGTCGCCGGCGCGCCGCTGATGGCCGCGCTCGCACGAGCGTGGCGTCGTCGCACCGCGTTGCTGTGTTTCCTGGCGCTCTTCGCCGCGACCCACGTCGTCAGCGGGCTGACGACGTCGTTCGCCGTCCTGCTCGGGATGCGGGTGCTGGCCGCGGTGGCGAACGCGGGCTTCCTCGCCGTCGCCCTGACCGCGGCCACCGGGCCGGCGCGACCGGGCCGCGCGCTCGCTGTCCTGCTGGGCGGCACGACGGTGGCGTGCGTCGCCGGGGTGCCGGGCGGGGCGCTGCTCGACGCGGCGTTCGGCTGGCGGTCGGCGTTCTGGGTGGTCGCCCTGCTGTGCCTGCCCGCCTTCGCCGGGGTGTGGCGGATCCCCGACACCCCGGCGGGGGCGAAGCCGGCCAGGCTGCGGGCCGAGCTGGCCGAGCTGCGCACGCTGGCCGGCGTGCTCGCGCTCGCCGCGCTGGTCAATGCGGCCACGTTCGGGGTCTTCACCTACCTGG
Source organism: Amycolatopsis kentuckyensis (assembly GCF_002155975.1). Taxonomy (GTDB): domain Bacteria; phylum Actinomycetota; class Actinomycetes; order Mycobacteriales; family Pseudonocardiaceae; genus Amycolatopsis; species Amycolatopsis kentuckyensis. The sequence continues at coordinate 6,198 of NZ_MUMI01000207.1, read as the reverse complement.
CACCGCTGGCCGGCAGTGTCGCACCGGTGGCCCTGGCGGCTTTCGGAGGCGGGTGCTTCGCCGGCGTCACGGCGGCGGGGCGCCTCGCCGACCGGTGGCCGGGCCGGGTCGTCGCGGCCGGGGGCGCGTCGCTGCTCGGCGGCTGGGTGGCCATGGCCCTGACCGCGCACATCCCGGCCGCGCTGATCGCACTGGCGTTCGTCCAGGGGGCGTTGTCGTTCGCGGTCGGCAGCACGGTGATCGCCCGGAGCCTGCACCTGGCGAAGGGCGCACCGACAATGGCGGGATCGTACGCAACGGCGGCCCTCAACAGCGGCGCAACGGCCGGCCCCCTGCTGGCCGGCGCGCTGCTCGGCACGGTGAGCCCGTTCTGGGTCGCCGGCGCCTTGGTCGCGGCGGCGATGGTGCTTGCGCCGGTGGTGCGCCGGGAGTTGACGCGGGTGCCGGAGGGCTCCGGTGCTGGGGGCGCGGAGTCGCGGGCGGATCAGCTGGAGTGAGGAGGCGGCAGACGCTCCGGGGCGCCGCGGGGCCGATCGCCGCGGCGCTTGGCCCGTTGCCGCCCGGAGCACTCATGCCGATACTCGCCTGTCCTGCCGTAGCGAGTACAGCGCGATGCCCAACCCGCCCAAGGTGAGTGCTGCCGCCACCAGGTAGATCGGCCGCGGGCCGCCCGTGTCGACCACCTGGCCGCCCAGCCAGCCGGCGACTGCCGCCGCCAGCTGGTAGGCCGAGGCGTTGACCGCCACCGCCAATGTCGGGGCCGCGCCCGCCGCGGTGATCACCCGGGTCTGCATGCCCGGCACGATGGCGAAGGCGAGCGCGCCCAGCAACACCGTCGACACCGCCGTCGCGACCTGGTTGCCGCCGGCCAGCCAGGCCAGGGCCAGCACCCCGGCCAGCGTCGCGAGCAGGCCGGCCAGCGACGGCAGCAGTGCCCGGTCCGCCAGGCGGCCGCCGACGGTGTTGCCGGCTACCGCGCCGGCGCCGTAGCCGAGGAGGAGCACCGGGACGGCTCCGGCGGGGAAGCCGCCGATCTCGGTCAGCAGCGGGGCGAGGTACGTGAAGACGGCCAGGACTCCCACGTTGCCGGCCGCGGTCAGCGCGATCGCCAGCTGGACCCGGCGGTCGGCGAAGACGCGCAGCTCGCCGGTCACCGGGCCGGTCGTCGGCGACGGGCGGTCCGGGACGAACCGCAGCACCGCCAGCAGCGCCAGGGCGGCGGCGGCCGAGACCGACCAGAACGTCGCCCGCCAGCCGAGGTGCTGTCCGACGACCGTCCCCAGCGGGGCGCCGAGGACGATGCCGAGGTTCAAGCCCAGTGCCACCTTCGCCACGGCGGACGCCTGCCTGCCCGGGCGGGCCTCCGCCGCCGCGGTCGCGATCGCGACGGCGAAGAAGGTGGCCACCACCAGGCCGGCGAGCACCCGGGAAACCAGCAGGAGCGGGTAGGCCGGGGCCATCGCGGAGGCCGCGTTGGCCAGCACGGCCGCGGTGACCAGCCCGATGATCAGCGGTTTCCGCGAGACCCGCGCGGTCAGCAGCGTGACGATCGGGCCACCGGCGATCATGCCGATCGCGTAGGCGGTGGTCAGCAGACCGGCCGCCGAAAGCGGGATCGCCAGCCCGCCGGCGACGTCCGGAAGGATGCCCGACACCACGAATTCGCCGGTCGTGAGGCTGAACACGACGAGCATGAGCGAAAAGACGACCACCGAACCCCCAGTTGGTTCGAGTTGTAATGATTCGAGCTAGAACTATCACAGTTCGAACCATGGGGGCTAGAGTTGCGGGCATGTCGAGCGAGGAGATCGATCGCGACGTCTGCAAGCTGGTCCACGGACTCGCGCGCACCCTCGACGGCCACGTCCGGCGGGTCGCGGACGCCATGGCGCTCACCCCGAGCCAGGTGGTGGCGCTGCGCGAGCTGTCGGAGCCGATCACCGCGCGCGAGCTGGCCGCGCGCATGGCGTGCGAGGCCTCGAACGCGACGTTCGTGCTCGACCGCCTCGAGGAACGCGGGCTGCTCAACCGGCACCCGCACCCGACGGACCGGCGGGCCAAGCAGATCGTCCTCACCCCGGAGGGCGACCGCCGGCGAACCGAAGCGGTGAAGCTGCTGGGCGACAGCTCGCCGCTGGGATCGCTGCGCGCGGATCAGCAGGAGGCCCTGCGGGATCTGTTGCGTGCCTTGGCTTCCGAGGGCTGAGGGGCCGCGCGGTTCGACGATCAGGAAGAGTGGCGCTGCTCCCGGCGTCGCCGGACGTAGTGGGTGATCAGCAAGCCGATCATCACCACCGCGATCCCGCCGGCGACCGTCCGCACCGGCAAACCCCAGCCCAGCACGGGGCCCGCCGCGTTGACGGCGGAACTGACGACCAGGACCAGCCACAGCAGAACCGGGCTCGAAGAACGCGTCGAAACGTTGTCGTTGTTCATGCCGTGAACGCTAAAGAACCGCGACGGTCACGAGAATGCCGTCCGCACCCGGATGCGGGGTGGTGCCTGCGCTACCCCGCGTCCCGCCCGAGGTACGCCAGCACCGCCAGCACCCGGCGGTGCCCCGCGCCTTCGTCGGACGGCAGCCCGAGCTTCGCGAAGATGTTCCGGATGTGCTTGAGCACCGCACCGTCGCTGACGACCAGCAGCTCCGCGATCGTGCTGTTGTTGTAGCCCTCGGCCATCAGCGCCAGCACTTCGCGCTCGCGGGCGGTCAACGCGGCCAAGGGGTCCGCCGCGCGGCGGCGGGCCATCAGCTGGGCGATCACCTCGGGGTCCATCGCCGTCCCGCCCTTCGCGACGCGCCGGAGCGCGTCCAGGAACCGCTCGACCTTGCCGACGCGCTCCTTGAGCAGGTAACCCACCCCGCCGACGCCGTCGGCCAGCAGCTCGACCGCGTAGCTCGTCTCCACGTGGGCCGACAGCACCAGCACCGGCAGCGCCGGGTGGATCTCGCGGGCGCGGACGGCGGCCCGCAGGCCCTCGTCGCGGTGGGTCGGGGGCATGCGGACGTCCATCACGACCGCGTCGGGCCGCTCGCCCTCGATGAACGCCAGGAAGTCCTCGGCGTTGGCGACCGCGGCGGCCACCTCGATGCCCGCCGTCTTCAGCAGCAGGGAGAGGCCTTCGCGCAGCAACGCGTCGTCCTCGGCGATCACGACCCGCATGGCAGCTCCACTCGCAGCACGGTCGGCCCACCGGGTGGGCTGGTCAGGGTGAGGGTTCCGTCGAAGGCTTCGGCGCGGCGGCGGATACCGGCCAGCCCGCTGCCCTGTGCCTCTTCGGCGCCGCCGCGGCCGTCGTCGCGGATCTCCAAGCACAGCAACGACGCCGTGCCGCCGAGCACGATGTCCACTTGGGACGCGTCGGCGTGCTTGGTGACGTTGGCCAGCGCCTCGGCGGCGACGAAGTACGCGGCGGCCTCGACCGCCGCCGGGCGGCCCGGCTCGTACTCGACGTCGACCGCGGCCGGCACCGGGCTGCGCTCGGCGAGCGCGCGCACCGCCCCGGCCAGGCCGCGTTCGCTCAGCAGCGGCGGGTAGATGCTGCGGACGACCGTGCGCAGCTCGGCCAGCGCGTCGGTCGCGGTGTCCTGGGCCTTCACCAGCAGGTCGCGGACGGTGGCCGGGTCGCGGTCGTACAGCTGGCCGGCGATGCCCAGCTGCAGCACGACCGCCGCGATCCGCGCCTGCGTGCCGTCGTGCAGGTCACGCTCGATGCGCCGCAGCTCGGCGCCGTGGGCTTCCAGGGCCGCCGCCCGGGTCGCGGTCAGCTCGGCGACCCGGTCCGCCAGCACGACGCCGGGCGCGGGCCGCAGCAGCCGCCGCGCGATCCCCGCCTTCCACCGGGCGGCGCGCGGCACCAGGAGGAACAACGCCGCCATCGCGACCCCGGTGAGCACGCTCAGCCCCGCCATCGGCCACGAGTTCACGACCAGGCCGAGGGAGCCTTCGATGCCGCCGGGGACGGCCGGCCAGACCACGGCGAAGACGACCTGCTGGAGCGCGCTCAGCGGCAGGCCGAACGCCAGCGCACCCATGATCGTCCCGGTCGCGGCGTGGATCGCCAGCCACCCGAGGTCGCGGCGGGTCGCCGGGTCCTTCAGCGGGGAGCCGTCGCGGTAGGGCTCGGGGATCGGTTCGCCGAGGTGCCGCGCGGCCTGGCGGCGGTCGACCCCGACCGGCCACCTCGACAGCCGGATCATCGGCGCCAGCGACGGGATCCCGATGCCGAACGGGCACAGCAGCAGCACGGCGAACAGCCCGGTGAGGGCGAACATCGACAGCAGCGACGTGCCGGCGCCGACCACGAGGTAACGAACCGCCGACCAGCACTCGCGCAAGCGGGTCGTCACGGCCACAGTGTCCCACCCCACCGCCGGGGTAGTGCTGGCGCTACCCCGGATCCACCTCTCCACGGGATCGATCCGCCGTCCGCGCCGCCCTAGTTTTCCTTGGGAGAGAACGAAGGGGATCGCAATGACCACAGCGTATGCGCTGGAACTGACCGGGGTGCGGAAGGTGTACGGCTCCGGCGACGGCGCCGTCACCGCGCTCGACGGGGTGTCGGCGGGGGTGGCCCGGGGGACGTTCACCGCCGTGATGGGCCCGTCCGGCTCGGGCAAGAGCACCTTCCTGCACTGCGCGGCCGGCCTCGACCGGCCGACGTCGGGGCGGGTGCTGCTCGGCGGCACCGAGATCGGCGGGCTGAAGGAACGCGAACTGACCGAGCTGCGGCGCACCCGGATCGGGTTCGTCTTCCAGGCCTACAACCTGCTGTCGTCGCTGAACGTGCTGCAGAACATCACGCTGCCGCTGCGGCTCGCCGGGCGCAAGCCGGACCCGCAGTGGCTGCGGGAGATCGTCGACGGCGTGGGGATCGCGAACCGGCTGGAACACCGCCCGGCGGAGCTGTCCGGCGGGCAGCAGCAGCGCGTCGCGATCGCGCGGGCGCTCGTCACCCGGCCCGAGGTCGTGCTGGCCGACGAGCCGACCGGCGCCCTCGACACCCGCACCGGGCGCCAGGTGCTGGACCTGCTCCGCGCGATCGTCGAGCAGATGGGCCAGACCGTCCTGATGGTCACGCACGACCCGGTCGCGGCGTCGGCCGCGCACGGCGTGCTCTTCCTCGCCGACGGCAAGCTGGCCGGGCACCTCCCGCACCCCACTCCCGAGCGGGTGGCGGAGCGGATGACGCACCTCGGGGAGTGGTGAGCGTGCTGGACCTCGCCTGGCAGACGATCCGGAGCCGGCTCGGCGGGTTCGCCGGCGCCTTCATCGCGATCCTGTGCGGCACCGCCCTGGTGGCCGCGTGCGGGATCCTCATGGAGTCCGGCCTGCGTGCCGGTGTCCCCACCCAGCGCTACGCCGCGGCGGCCGTCGTCGTCGGCGGGGCGCAGTCCGTGCGCCCGCCCGGCGCCGACGCCCTGTCCACCGAGCAGGTCGGCGAGCAGCCGTCGGTCCCGGCGGCCCTGGCCGCGCGGATCGCCGGGGTGCCCGGGGTGCGCGCGGCGGTCGCCGAGCAGAGCTTCCCGGCGCAGGTCGTCACCCGCGACGGGCGGGTGCTCGCCGACCGGGAGTCGCTGGGGCACAACTGGGACGCGGCCGCGCTGGCGCCCTTCGCCCTGCGCGGCGGCACCGCGCCCGCCGCCGCGGACGAGGTCGTGCTGGACGCCGATCTCGCGCGCCGGGCCGACGTCGGCATCGGCGGGCAGGTGCGGATCACCACCCGGTCCGGGCCGGTCGTGTTCGAGGTGAGCGGCGTCGTCGACGGCGGGTCGCGCCAGTCGGCGCTGTACTTCACCCCCGAACGGGCCGCGGAGCTGGCCGGGCGGCCGGGCCAGGTGCACGCGATCGGCGTCCTCGCCGACCCCGGGGTCGCACCGGAGACCCTGGCCGAGCGGGTGCGCGCCGTCGCCGGCGGCGCCGAGGTGGCCACCGGTGTCGAGCGCAGCAGCATCGAGTTCCTCGACGTCAGCCAGACACGGGTGCTGCTGCTGGCCATCGCCGGCTCGTTCGGCGGGTTCGCGCTGCTCATCGCCGTGTTCGTGGTGGCGAGCACGCTGGCCCTGACCATCAACCAGCGCCGCCGGGAGTTCGCGCTGCTGCGCGCGGTCGCGGCGACCCCGCGGCAGATCCGCAAGCTCATCGGCACCGAGACGACGCTGATCGCGCTCGTCGCCGGGGTGCTGGGCAGCGTGCT
>NZ_MUMI01000206.1 GCF_002155975.1 Amycolatopsis kentuckyensis | reverse complement strand
CCGGACCGCCCGGCGCGGGTGGTGGACGGGATCGTCACGGGATTGCACGCCCCGGAGGCCTCGAACCTGTTGCTGCTGGAGGCGTTGGCCGGGGCGGAGGTCGTTCAGCGGGCCTACGACGCGGCGGAGCAGGAGTGACACGTCGCCGAACTCGTGCCACAGGTACCGCTCCCGCACCGCCGCGATCCCCAGCCCGATCCCGCTGACGATCGACGCCACCAGGCTCGCCGTCGCCGTCACCAGGCCGAACGCGCCGCCCAGGTACACCGGGATCGACATCGCCACCGGCAGCCAGTTGCGCAGCAGGAACGCCCGGTCCGACGCCACCCACAGCACCAGCGCCACCGCCGCCCCCGTGACGACCGGGATCGCCCAGACGACGGCGCTGGTCAGCGCGTCCATCCCCAGTGACCTGAGCCACTCGAACGACGCCTGGCCCAGCCCGATGAACAACACGACCAGCGCCACGCGGACGCCGGCGGCTCCCTGGCCCCTGCTCGTCATGTCTTCCTCCCGAAATCCGTGGTCACCAGATACCACGTCCGGGTGACGCCGACGGTTGCCCGTTATGGCACTTTCTTCGAACCGAGCGCCGCCAGCGGCGGTGGTTCGCCCGGACGGCTAGCGGCGGCCGACGGCGATGTCAAGAAATCTCACCGGATGTCCCGGGATGCGGATGGCTATGCGCCTGAGTGGGTGACCGTGCGAACCTCCCCCCGGACACCGACGAAAGGCGATGCTGACGTGCGCACCCCTCGAAGAATCCTGGCCTCGGCGCTGGCCGCCCTGACCGTCGTGGGCGTGCTCGCCGGCTGTTCGCGCGCCGACAGCAGCGCCGCACCCGCCGCCGATCAGGGCGCCGCCGGCGAGGTTCGGGTCGGGTTCTTCCCGAACGTCACGCACGCGCCCGCGCTGATCGGGGTCAAGAAGGGCTTCTTCGCCGGTGAGCTCGGCTCGACCAAGCTCACCACCCAGACCTTCAACGCCGGGCCCGAAGAGGTCAACGCCCTGCTGGGCAACTCCCTCGACGTCGCCTTCATCGGCTCCGGCCCGGCGATCAACGCCTTCACCAAGTCCAAGGGCGCCATCCAGCTGGTCTCCGGTGCCGTCTCCGGCGGTGCGCAGCTGGTCGTCAAGCCGGACATCACCGGCGTCGATCAGCTCAAGGGCAAGAACATCGCCACGCCGCAGCTGGCCAACACCCAGGACGTCGCGCTCAAGAAGTTCCTGTCCGAAAAGCAGCTGACCGATCAGGTCAAGATCACCAACCTGGAAAACCCGAAGACGTTCGACGCCTTCAAGAAGGGCGAGGTCGACGGCGGCTGGCTGCCCGAGCCGTGGGCGTCCCGGCTGGTCCTCGACGCCGGCGCGAAGGTCCTGGTCGACGAGAAGACGCTGTGGCCGGGCGGGCGCTTCCCGTCCACCGTCGTGATCGTCCGCAGCGAGTTCCTGCAGCAGCACCCGGACACCGTCCGCGCGCTGCTCAAGGGCGAGCTCGCCGCGATCGACTGGGCGAAGGCCAACCCGGCGGACGCGAAGACCGTCGTCAACGGTGCGCTCAAGGAGCTGGCCGGCAGTACCCTGAGCGCAGCGGTCCTGGACCGCGCGTTCTCCGGCATCGAACTGACGACCGACCCGGTCGCGTCGGCGTTCCCGCAGCTCGCGCAGGACTCCGTCACCGCAGGGGTCGTGAAGTCGGCCGTCGCGCTCAAGGGCTTCGCCGACTTCGGCGCGCTCAACGAGGTGCTGAAGGCGCAGAACCAGCCCGCCGTCGTAGCTCCCGAACTGACCAAGTGAGAGGCAGCCAGCGATGACCACCACCCTCCCGACCGGCCGGGCCAGTTTCACCGGCGCGACCGCGGTGCGTCTCGACGGCGTGCGCAAGACGTTCGGCACCGCCGGCCGCGCGGTCGTGGCGCTCGACGGCGTGGACCTGACGGTCGCGCCCGGCGAGTTCGTCTGCCTGCTCGGCGCGTCCGGCTGCGGCAAGAGCACGCTGCTGAACCTGGTCGCGGGCCTCGACGCGCCGTCGGCGGGGGAGATCACGCTGAACACCTCCCGGCCCGCGGTGATGTTCCAGGAAGCCGCGCTGATGCCGTGGCTGACCGCGGCCCGCAACGTCGAGCTGCCGCTGCGGCTGGCCGGCTTCGGCCGCGCCGAGCGCCGCGAAAAGGCCGCCGAGCTGCTGGACCTGGTCCGGCTGAACGGCGCGGGCGGCAAGCGGCCGCACGAGCTGTCCGGCGGGATGCGGCAGCGCGTCGCGCTGGCCCGCGCCCTGGCCGCCACGCTGCGCGTGGGCGGCGACCCGGAGCAGTCGCTGCTGCTGATGGACGAGCCGTTCGCCGCGCTCGACGCCATCACCCGCGACGTCCTGCAGGGCGAGCTGCTGCGCGTCTACCGCAGCACGGGCACGTCCGTGCTGTTCGTGACGCACGACGTGCGCGAAGCGGTCCGGCTCGGCCAGCGCGTGGTGCTGCTGTCGTCGCGGCCCGGGCGGGTCGTGCGCCAGTGGACGGACGTGCCGCTGGCCGACGCCGAGGAGCTGACCGAGGAAATCACCGGGCACCTGCGCGAGGTGATCAGCACCCATGCCGCAGCTTGACCGGTCCGCCGAAGCCGACCTGGACCGGGTCGGCGCCGGACTGGATTCGCTCGACGCCCCGGTCGGCGACCGCCGCCCGAGCTTCTGGAAGCGGTTCGCCTGGGGTTTCCTGCCCCCGATGGGCGCGCTGGTCCTGCTGATCGTTCTCTGGCAGGTCCTCTGGGCCGCGGCGTTCTGGCCCGAGACGCAGCTGCCCGCACCGCTGGCGGTGTGGAACGAGTTCTGGGGCATCGTCGTCGACGGCAAGGTGTTCGGCTTCGTCTGGACGTCGGTCCACCGCGCGGCCCTCGGCTTCCTCGCCGGCGTGCTCATCGGCACGCCGCTCGGCCTGGTCGTGGCGAAGGTCCGCGTGGTCCGGGCGGCGATCGGCCCGCTGCTGACCGGGCTGCAGAGCCTCCCGTCGGTGGCCTGGGTGCCGGCCGCGATCCTGTGGTTCGGGATCAACGACGCGGCGATCTACTTCGTGGTGCTGCTCGGCTCGGTGCCGTCGATCGCGAACGGCCTGGTGTCCGGCATCGACCAGATCCCCCCGATCCTCCCGCGCGTGGGCCAGGTGATGGGCGCGAACCGGCTGTCGTCGGCCCGCCACATCCTGTTGCCGGCGGCGCTGCCCGGTTTCCTGGCCGGGCTGAAGCAGGGCTGGGCGTTCTCGTGGCGCTCGCTGATGGCGGCGGAGCTGATCGCGCTGTCCCCGCAGCTCGGCATCGGCCTCGGCGCGTACCTGAACCAGGGCTCGTCGTTCAACAGCATGGAGACGGTGATCGCGGCGATCTTCCTGATCCTGCTGGTCGGCGTGGGGATCGAGCTGGTGGTGTTCCGCCCGCTGGAGCGCGCGGTGCTGCGGGCCCGCGGCCTGACTTCGTCGCTGTAGCGGTTTTTTCGCGCCCGGATGTCGAAGCCGGTGCACCGGTGTCGACGTCTCCTTCGGATTCCTCGAGCGAAGGAGCGGGCAATGGTGATCGCGGTGCTGACGGCGTCGGTGGCGGCGTTCGTGGTGAGTTCGGCCTGGTACCTGGGGTTCGGCCGGGTCTGGGCCCGGCTGAGCCCGGCGGGCGCGGCGGCCCGGCCGTCACCGTGGCGGGTGGGCGCGGAGTTCGCGCGGACGGTGGTGCTGGTCACGGCGTTCGCGCTGCTGGCCGCGGCCGTCGGCGTCGAAGGTGTCCCCGGAGCGCTCGGCCTGGCGCTGCTGGTGTGGGCGGGGTTCCCGGTGGTGATCCTCGCGGGATCGGTCCTGCACGAGCGGGTCGCGGTGGGCCTGGCGGCGTTGCACGCGGGCGACTGGCTGGTGAAGGTCGCGGTCGTGGCGGTCCTGCTGGGGGTGTGGCGCTGAGGGCGGTGTTGCCCGGCCGGATCGGCCTGATGGTTTATCGGCTGGGGCCGAGTTGCCTGGCCGGGTCGGTCTGATGGCTTATCGGCTGGGGCCGAGTTGCCTGACCGGGTCGGTCTGATGGTTTATCGGCTGGGGCCGAGTTGCCTGGCCGGGTCGGTCTGATGGCTTACCGGTCGGGGCCGGTCTTGGCCTGTCCGCCCCCGTGGCTTGACCCGTCCGCCCCCGTGGGCGGTGCTTGGTCATCCCGGCGCCGACCGGGCCCGGCTAAAGCGTGCCGGGGCCCGGTCGGCCGGGAATCAGCGTGTGCGGCGGGAGCCGGCCCGGGTGCCGGACGAGAAGGCCGCCGCCCCGCCCGAGCCCGAGCGGCGGTCGCCCGCCGCGCCGGCGGACCGGCCGCTGCCGCCGGAACGGCCGCTGCCGCCCGTCTTGGCCGCACCGGCCGGGGCGCCCGACCGGCGGCCGCCGCCTCCGGACGTGCGGCGACCGGACTCCGGCTTCGCGTCGTCACGCCGGGGCTGCCCACCCGCCCGCGAACGCTGGCCACCGCGGTTCTCCTTCGGCGTGGCAGGGCCACCCCGGCGACCGCGGCCGCCACCCGGTGCCGCGCCCGTGGCCGACACCTTCTTCGGCCGGTTGTCCACCGCCGGCGCCTTCGAGAACGTCCGCTCGCCCGGGGCCAGCTCCGCCAGCAGCGGGTGACCCGGGCCGAGCTGGGTCGTCGTCGGCTTGATGCCCGCCTTGCGGGTCAGGTCGCGCACGTCGCGGACCTGTGCGTCGGTCATCAGCGTCACCACCGTGCCCGACGCGCCCGCGCGGGCCGTGCGGCCCGAGCGGTGCAGGTACGCCTTGTGCTCCACCGGCGGGTCGGCGTGGATGACCAGCCGGACGTCGTCGACGTGGATGCCGCGCGCCGCGATGTCCGTCGCGACCAGCGTCTTCGCGGTGCCCGACGAGAACGCTTCGAGGTTGCGCGTCCGGGCGTTCTGGCCCAGGTTGCCGTGCAGCTCCACCGCCGGGACGCCCGACGCCACCAGCTTGCGCGTCAGCGCCTTCGCGCGGCTCTTCGTCCGGGTGAAGACCAGCGTGCGGCCCGGGGCCGCGGTGAGGTCGACCAGCACCGGCAGCCGGTGGGTCTCCTCCAGGTGCAGGACGTGGTGCTCCATCGTCGACACCGGCGACTGCGCCGAGTCGACGCTGTGCGTGACCGGGTCGTTCATGAAGCGCTTGACCAGCACGTCCACGCCGTTGTCCAGGGTCGCCGAGAACAGCAGCCGCTGGCCGCGGGACGGCGTGGCGTCCATGATCCGGCGGACCTCGGGCAGGAAGCCCAGGTCGGCCATGTGGTCGGCCTCGTCCAGCACGGTGATCTCGATGGCGTCGAGCTTCACGTGCCCGGAGCGCATGTGGTCGGCGAGCCGGCCGGGGCAGGCGACGACGATGTCGACGCCGTCACGCAGCCGCGTGATCTGCGGGTTCGCCGAGACGCCGCCGAAGATGGTCGTCGTCTTCAGGCCCAGCGGCTTGGCCAGGGGCAGGATGGACGCCTCGATCTGCGTCGCGAGCTCGCGGGTCGGCGCCAGGATCAGCGCGCGGGGACGGCCCGGCTTGCGCCGCGTCGGGCCCGCGGCGAGGCGGGTCAGCACGGGCAGCACGAAGCCGTACGTCTTGCCGGAGCCGGTGCGGCCGCGCCCCAGCACGTCGCGTCCGGCGAGGGTGTGCGGCAGGGTCGCCGCCTGGATGGGGAAGGGCTCGGTGACGCCCTGTGAGGCCAGCGCGGCCACCAGCGGGGTGGGCAGGCCGAGTTCAGCGAAAGTGCTCATAAGTGCATGCGGGCACGCGGGTGCCCTGGTCTCCGTAACCTGAGAAGGGTTGTCCTGCCCGGCGCAGACCGGTCAACGGCCGCGGCGCGTGGTAGTCGACAACAGCAGCGGGCCGAGGCAGAACTGAGCGGCCCGCATGATCAGTATAGCGGGAGAGGGTGACGTACCCCCAGTGAGATTGCCCGCAGTCGGAGCGCCTTGCTAAGTTACCGGTCGGTAATCGAGGAGGACCACCATGCTGCTGAACCCGCGCGAGTACGACCCGGCGCACTTCGACGCCGAGACCCGGCGCCTGCTGCGCGCCACCATCGACTGGTTCGAGCAGCGCGGCAAGGCGAAGCTGACCGAGGACTACCACAACCGCACCTTCTACGCGGACTTCATCGAGTTCGCGGGCAAGGAAGGCCTGTTCGCGACCTTCCTGACGCCGGCCGCGAACGCCGGCGGCCACCCCGACAAGCGCTGGGACACCAGCCGCGTCGCCGCGCTGTCGGAGATCCTCGGCTTCTACGGCCTCAACTACTGGTACCCGTGGCAGGTCACGATCCTCGGCCTCGGCCCGGTGTGGCAGAGCGCGAACGCGGAAGCCCGCGAGCGCGCGGCGGCCGCCCTCGACGCCGGGGGAGTCGGCGCCTTCGGACTGTCCGAAAAGGACCACGGCGCCGACATCTACTCGTCCGACATGGTGCTCACCAAGGACGGCGACGGCTACCGCGCGACCGGCTCCAAGTACTACATCGGCAACGGCAACTGCGCGCGCACGGTGTCGGTCTTCGGCCGGATCGACGGCGTCGAAGGCCCGGACCAGTACGTCTTCTTCTACGCCGACGCCGAGCACCCGAACTACCACGTCGTGAAGAACGTCGTGCCGTCGCAGATGTACGTCGCCGAGTTCCGCCTCGAGGACTACCCGGTGCGCGCCGAGGACATCCTGCACGTCGGCGCCGAGGCCTTCAGCGCCGCGCTGAACACCGTCAACATCGGCAAGTTCAACCTCTGCTTCGGCGGCATCGGCATGGCGACGCACTCGCTGTACGAAGCCATCACGCACGCGCACAACCGCGTCCTCTACGGCAAGCCCGTGACGGACTTCCCGCACGTCCGCCGCGAGTTCGTCGAGGCCTACGCGCGGCTGACCGCGATGAAGCTGTTCTCCGACCGCGCCGTCGACTACTTCCGCAGCGCGAACGCCGACGACCGCCGCTACCTGCTGTTCAACCCGATCACCAAGATGAAGGTGACCACCGAGGCGCAGAAGGTGATCGGCCTGGTCGCCGACGTCGTGGCGGCCAAGGGCTTCGAGGCCGACACCTACCTGGCGATGTCCAAGAACGACATCGACGGCCTCCCGAAGCTCGAGGGCACGGTGGCCGTCAACCTGGCGCTGATCGCGAAGTTCATGCCGAACTACCTGTTCGCGCCGCAGGAGTACCCGCCGGTGCCGACCCGCACCGACGCCGCGGACGACGAGTTCCTCTTCCGCCAGGGCCCGGCGCGCGGCCTGTCGAAGGTCCGGTTCCACGACTGGAAGGCCGCCTACGCCGAAGCCGCGCACATCCCGAACGTCGCGCTGTTCACCGAGCAGGCGGGCTACCTGGTCAAGCTGCTCACCGAGGCGGCGCCGGACGAGGCGCAGCAGGCCGACCTCGACTTCGGGCTCGCGCTGACCGAGCTGTTCACGCTGATCGTGTACGGCCAGCTCGTCCTGGAACAGGCCCGGATCACCGGCCTGGACGACGAGGTCGTCGACCAGGTCTTCGCGGTGCTGGTGCAGGACTTCAGCGTCGCGGCGGTGGACCTCCACGGCAAGGCGAGCTCGACCGGGGCCCAGCAGGCGATCGCCCTGGCCGCCCTGCGGAAGCCGGTGGTCGACGCCGCGCGGTTCGAGAACGTCTGGGCGCGGGTGCGGGCGCTGTCCGGGGTCTACGCTATGCACCCGTGATGGCGCGGAAGTACCGGCTGGGCGTGACGCGGAAAGCCGCGAACGTGGTCGTGAAGGCGTTGCTGGAACGCGGGATCCCGGTCAACGGCGGCACCGGGTTCCTGCTGACCACGCGCGGGCGCAAGAGCGGCGAGGACCGGACCACGCCGGTCAACGTCATCGAGGTCGGCGGCGAGCGCTGGCTGGTGTCGCCGTACGGGCGGGTCGGCTGGGTGCACAACCTGCGCGCCGACCCCACCGCCCGGCTCTGGCGCGGCCGGCGGCGCGAGACGTGGGACGTCGAGGAGCCCGACGCCGCCACGGCGGGCAGGGTGCTGCGCGCCTACGTCCGCAAGATCCCGGTGACGGCGCCGTTCTTCGACGCGAAGCTGACCGGCCCGCCCGAAGAGTTCGCCGCGGAAGCCGATCGACACCCGGTGTTCCGGTTGGCAAGATCGCGGGCGTGAACCGAGAGCGGGCGGCGGAGCTGATCTGGGACGCGTGGCTGACCGGCAAGCGGCTGGAGGGCCTCCCGGACGACGCCCGCCCGCGCGACTTCGCCGAGGGCATGGCGGCGCAGGCGGCGCTCGCGGAGCGGGCCGGGCCGGTGTCCGGCTGGAAGATCGGCGCGACCACCGTGTACGCCCGGCAGTACCTCGGCGTGCCCGGGCCGCTGCCGGGCGCGATGTTCGAGCGGTTCCACCACGTCGAGGGGGCCCCGGTCCCGGCGGACACGATGACGATGGGCGTGGCCGAACCGGAGTTCGCCTTCCGGCTCAAGGCCGGCCCGGGACTGTCGCCGTCGCTGGCCGCGGTGCTCGACGCGGTCGACACGATGTTCCTGGCGATCGAGCTGCCGGACAGCCGCTACACCGACCACCGCCACGCGGGCGGCCCGCAGCTCCTGGCCGACGCGGCGTGCTCGGGCCGGTTCGTCGAGGGCCGCCCGGTGCCGGGCTGGCGCGACGTCGACCTGCCCCGCAGCCGGGTGGTCCTCCACGCGGACGGCGCGGAGTTCTCCCGCGGCAGCGGCAGCCTGGTCCTCGGCGACCCGCGCCTGGCGCTGCACTGGCTGGCGATGGAGCTGCCCCGCCACGGCCTCGCGCTGCGCCCGGGCGACGTGGTGACGACCGGAACGGCCACGCCACCGTGCCCGATCCACGCGGGCGGCCACGTGGTGGCGGACTTCGGCGCGCTGGGCAGTGTGGAAGCGAGTTTCACGTCGCTAGAGTGATCAGGTGCTGACTTTCCGTGCGGGTTTCGTCGTGCTGGCGCTGGTGGTGGCGGCGCTCGACGCGGGCTTCTGGCTCTTCGCGCGCGGCCCCCACCCGATGACGGCGCGCATCGGCTTCCTGGTGGCGTTCGTGCTGCTGCTGGCCCTGCTGGCGGCGGCCGCGGGCGTGGTGCGCTGGGAGGTGGCGGCGCCGTTGGGCGCGGCCTCGACATCGGGCCTGCTGTTCGTCGGCGCGGCGGCGATCTTCAGCGTGGGCCTGGGGTTCCTGCTGACGGCGGTGGTGGAGGCGGCCTTGGTGCGGCGGCTGGTGCTGGACGCGTCGCCG
The DNA here is from genome assembly GCF_002155975.1 of Amycolatopsis kentuckyensis. Classification (GTDB taxonomy): domain Bacteria; phylum Actinomycetota; class Actinomycetes; order Mycobacteriales; family Pseudonocardiaceae; genus Amycolatopsis; species Amycolatopsis kentuckyensis. The sequence goes on along the minus strand of NZ_MUMI01000206.1, from coordinate 15,854 downwards.
GTGGGATGGCGCGGCGGCACCGGGGTGATCAGCGCGGCCGCCGCCGTGGTTCCGGTGGGGCTGCTGGCGGTGGGCCTGTTCTCGCTGAAATAGGCCCGGTTCGCCGGGACGCGGTGCATGACTCGTCCGGCGACCTGGCCGAGTCATGCACCGCGTCGGGAGCGGCTACTTGCCGAAACCGGCCCGGCGAAGCGCGTCAGCCATGGAGCCGCTGCCACCGGAGTTGCCTCCGCGGCCGCCGCCACCGCTTCCGCCGCGCCGGTCGCCACCGCCGCCACCACGGCGCTGACCCTGGCCACCCTGACCGCCCTGACCGCGGTCCCGGCGCTCGCCGCCGCCACCGCCGCCGCGGGAAGCCCCGGCGCCCGGCTCGTCGTCCAGGCGCAGCGTCAGCGAGATGCGCTTGCGCGGCACGTCGACGTCGAGGACCTTCACCTTCACGATGTCCCCGGGCTTCACGACCTCCCGCGGGTCCTTCACGAAGTTCTTCGACAGCGCCGAAACGTGGGCCAGGCCGTCCTGGTGCACGCCGACGTCGATGAACGCGCCGAACGCCGCCACGTTCGTCACCACGCCCTCCAGGCGCATGCCCGGCTTGAGGTCGCCGATCTTGTCCACGCCCTCGGCGAACGTCGCCGTCTTGAAGGCCGGGCGGGGGTCGCGGCCCGGCTTGTCGAGCTCCGACAGGATGTCCGTCACCGTCGGGAGACCGAACGTCTCGTCCACGAACTCGTCGGGGCGCAGCGACGACAGCGTCCGGGAGTTGCCGATCAGGGCGCGGATGTCCGTGCCTGTCTTCGACAGGATCCGCCGGACCACCGGGTACGCCTCCGGGTGCACCGCCGACGAGTCGAGCGGGTCGTCGCCGTCCGGGATGCGGAGGAAGCCCGCGCACTGCTCGAACGCCTTCGGGCCGAGGCGCGCGACCTCCTTCAGCGCCATCCGGGAGCGGAACGGGCCGTTCGTGTCGCGGTGGGCCACGATGTTCTCCGCCAGGCCCGTCGTGATGCCCGAAACCCGGGTCAGCAGCGGCGCCGACGCCGTGTTGACGTCCACGCCGACCGCGTTCACGCAGTCCTCGACCACCGCGTCGAGCGAGCGCGACAGCGAAACCTCGGACAGGTCGTGCTGGTACTGCCCGACGCCGATCGACTTCGGGTCGATCTTCACCAGCTCGGCCAGGGGGTCCTGCAGCCGCCGGGCGATCGAGACCGCGCCGCGCAGCGAGACGTCCATGTTCGGCAGTTCCTGCGAAGCGAACGCCGACGCCGAGTACACCGAAGCGCCCGCCTCGGAGACGACGGCCTTCGTCAGCTTCAGTTCCGGGTGCTTCTTGATCAGCTCCTGGGCGAGCTTGTCCGTCTCGCGCGACGCCGTCCCGTTGCCGATCGAGATCAGGTCCACCTTGTGCCGCGCCGCCAGCGCCGCCAGCTCGGCGATCGACTGGTCCCACTTGTTCGCCGGCTGGTGCGGGTAGATGACGTGGGTGTCGACGACCTTGCCGGTCGCGTCCACGACCGCCACCTTGACGCCGGTGCGGAAGCCCGGGTCGAGGCCCATGGTGGCGCGGGTGCCGGCCGGCGCGGCCAGCAGCAGGTCGCGCAGGTTGGCCGCGAACACGCGCACGGCGTCGTCCTCGGCCGCCTGGCGCAGCCGCATCCGCAGGTCGATGCCCAGGTGCAGGAGGATCTTGGTGCGCCACGCCCAGCGCACGGTGTCGCCGAGCCACTTGTCGCCCGGGCGGCCCTGCTGGGCGATGCCGAACTTCGCGGCGATGCGCTGCTCGTAGTCGGTCGGCCCGACCTGCGGCTCGTCGGACGGCTCGTCCGGCGACATGGTGAGGTCGAGGACCTCCTCCTTCTCGCCGCGCAGCATCGCGAGGATCCGGTGCGAGGGGAGCTTGGTGTAGGGCTCGGAGAAGTCGAAGTAGTCGGAGAACTTCGCGCCTTCCTCCTCCTTGCCGGACCGGACCTTGGCGACCAGGTGGCCCTGGCCCCACATCTTCTCGCGCAGCTCGCCGATCAGGTCGGCGTCCTCGGCGAAGCGCTCGACGAGGATCGCGCGGGCGCCGTCGAGGGCGGCCTGCGCGTCCGCGACGCCCTTGTCCGCGTCGACGAACACCGCGGCCGCGGCCTGCGGGTCGGTCGTCGGGTCGTTCAGCAGGCCGTCGGCCAGCGGCTCGAGACCCGCTTCGCGCGCGATCATGGCCTTCGTGCGGCGCTTCGGCTTGTACGGGAGGTAGATGTCCTCCAGCCGCGACTTCGTGTCCGCCGCCAGGATCGACGCCTCGAGGGCCTCGTCGAGCTTGCCCTGGCTGCGGATGGACTCGAGCACGGCGAGCCGGCGCTCGTCGAGTTCCCGCAGGTAGCGCAGCCGCTCTTCGAGCGTGCGCAGCTGCGCGTCGTCGAGCATGCCGGTGACTTCCTTGCGGTAACGGGCGATGAACGGCACGGTCGAACCGCCGTCGAGCAGCTCGACGGCGGCCTTGACCTGTCCTTCGCGCACGCCCAGTTCTTCGGCGATCTTCTGCTCGACCGACACGCTCACTGCAACACGCTCCTGCTTCGCCTGGTTCCGATCGTCTCATTCTGCCGTTTCCGCCGCCCCGACTTTCGGATGGGGCTGCTTGACAATCAGATTGGTCTAGTCCACTTTGTGGTGACCTGCCTCACTCGTGTTCGTGGAGGTCCCGTGGTCCCCAAGGTTCGCTTCGCTCTGCTCTCCTTACTTTCCGTGGTTGCGTTGTCTCTCGGTGTGACCTTCGTGCTCGCCGGCAGCGCTTCGGCGGCGAACATCCTGGCCAACCCCGGCTTCGAAGCCGGCACCACGGGCTGGACGTGCACCGGCGCGTCGGCCGCGGTGAGCTCGCCGGTGCACGGCGGCAGCCGGGCCCTGAACGCGACGCCGTCGTCGTCGGACAACGCCCAGTGCTCGCAGACGCTCACCGTCTCGGCGAACACGGCGTACAAGCTGTCGGCGTGGGTCCAGGGCAGCTACGTCTACCTGGGCGTCTCCGGCTCGGCGACGACCAGCACGTGGACGCCCGGCACCAGCGGCTACCAGCAGCTGTCGCTGAGCTTCACGACCGGCGCGAGCACGTCGCTGACGGTGTACCTGCACGGCTGGTACGGCCAGCCGGCGTACTACGCCGACGACGTCAGCCTCGACGGCCCCGGCACCCCGCCGACGACGACGCCGGCCACGCCGACCACCCCGACCACCACAACCACCCCGCCGACGACCACCACGACGACGCCGCCCACGCAGGGTGACCTGCCGAAGCACGTCCTGACCGGCTACTGGCAGAACTTCTACAACGGCGCCAAGGCGCTGAAGCTCGCCGACGTGCCGACGAAGTACAACATCATCGCGGTGTCGTTCGCGGACGCGACGGGAACACCGGGCGCGGTGAGCTTCACGCTCGACTCGGGCCTGTCCTCGCAGCTCGGCGGCTACACGGACGCCCAGTTCAAGGCCGACGTCAAGACGGTGCAGGCCCGCGGCCAGAAGGTGATCATCTCGGTCGGCGGCCAGAACGGCACGATCAGCGTCGCCGACTCGAACTCGGCCACCAACTTCGCGAACAGCATCAAGTCGCTGATCGCGAACTACGGCTTCGACGGCGTCGACATCGACCTCGAGAACGGCATCAACGCCACGTACATGGGCCAGGCGCTGCGCAGCATCTACAACGGCGGCGGCAAGGTCATCACGATGGCCCCGCAGACGATCGACATGCAGTCCACGGCCGGCGGCTACTTCCAGCTGGCGCTGAACATCAAGGACATCCTGACGATCGTCAACATGCAGTACTACAACTCCGGTTCGATGAACGGCTGCAACGGCAACGTCTATTCGCAGGGAACGGTCGACTTCCTGACGGCGCTGGCCTGCATCCAGCTCCAGGGCGGCCTGCGCGCGGACCAGGTCGGCCTCGGCCTCCCGGCGTCCCCGCAAGCGGCGGGTGGCGGCTACCAGGCCCCGGCCAACACGGTCTCGGCACTGAACTGCCTGGCCCGCGGCACGTCCTGCGGCAGCTTCAAGCCGTCGGCGACGTACCCGTCGATCCGCGGCGCGATGACGTGGTCGATCAACTGGGACGCGTCGCAGGGGTACGCGTTCGCCAACACGGTGTCGGCCGGGCTCGCGGGCCTGCCCTGACCGTGCGCTGAACGGCCCTCCCGGCGGCGCGGTCCGGGAGGGCCGTTCAGCGGGGCGTCAATGGCAGCCGGCTACGCCACGATCACACGTCCGGGCCTCAACTGAGGTGCGGGACTGTGCCAGGGTTGTCCGACGTGACTGCTGAGAACGCGACGTCGGACGAGCCGAGCCCCGCGCTGAAGAGGATTGCCGAGCGGGCGTCCGCCGCCGGGATCAAGGCCGCTTGGACACGGTGGCTGAACCCGAGCTCGAAGGAGCAGGAAGGGCCGTTCTACCTCCGGGTCGACTTCCCGGCCGGGCGGGCGTACCGGAAAGTGACCATTTCCGAGGACGACGCACCCAAATGGGAGCGGGTCGATTTCGCGCGGTGGACGTTCCTGGGAGACTACGACGCGATCCTGGATCGGTCATCGGACCGGATCATGGCCGTTCTGGACCGCCGTTCCGACGGTTTCGGCTTGCTGAGCGGGCCGGTCCCGGGGACGCGGGACATCTCCGAGGAAGATCCGGACCTGGTTCCCATCGACGACTGGGAATCGAAATCCGGCATTCGCAAGCCGCAGAGGTTCCAGGTTGATCATCGATCGGTCGAAGGGCTCTCGATCGTGGTTCAGAAACCACCGCCAGTCGCGTTGCGCATCGCCTGTAGCGCGCGTCCGCACTTGTGGTCGGTGGTGCTGACCGGTACCACGACAGCGCGGCACGATGACGCGCTCCGCTTGCTTCGCGAGATCTCCACGTCGTTCTTCATCGATCTGGACATGAGCTACGGAGTTGCCTTCAGGCTCAAAAAGGACGTCATGAAGGAGTTCGCGAACGAGCGGACCGACGATGAGCGAGCACTGACCACTCCACCCCGGTTTCCCGAGCTGGTGCACAACGACGACGCCGCGTCGTTGTACTTGTACGCACGCTCCCTGGGGCAGGTTCCCCTGCTGGAGTACCTCGCTTACTACCAGGTCCTCGAGTTCTTCATGCCGCAGTACGCGCGGCAGGCCTCGGTGTACAAGCTGCGGGATGTGCTGAGGGATCCTCGATTCGACTACAACGACGAAGCCGCGCTGGGCCGCGTGATCGAGATGCTCGTCGACCGGAGCCGGACGTCGAGCAACGAGCGTGAACAGCTGAAGGCGACGGTCCTCCGGTGTCTCGAGCCGGGTGTTCTCACTCAGTACCTCGAAGCCCATCCTCTTGGCGCCGCGGCCATGTCGGACAGCAAGCGGATAGCCGATGTGCGAACGGTGAAACCGAAGGAACCCGGCGCAACCCAGGTGGAGCAGGTGTCCGATCGCATCTACGACCTGCGTTGCCGCATCGTGCACGGCAAGGACGGCGGCAACGGCCGCGGGGAGCCGCTACGCCCCTTCGGGCCCGAGTCCAAGCTTCTCGCGCACGACCTGGCGCTCATCCGGTTCGTGGCGCAGCGAGTACTGCTCACTTCGAGCGGCCCGGCCTCGTGGGGACGCTGACGTCTTCCGACGTCAGCGGGGCGTCAACGGCAGCCGCAGGGCGGCCGGCGCCTCCGGCGGCACGACCGGACGTCGAGGTGCCACCGCCGCCACCCGCTGGTACGGCTCACCCAGCGGCGGCCGCGGATCCGCGTCCCCGCGGTTCGGCCAGAACGCCATCGCCCGCTCGGCCTGGGCGGTGATCGTCAGCGACGGGTTCACGCCCAGGTTGGCCGAGATCGCCGAGCCGTCCACCACGTGCAGGCCCGGGTGGCCGTACAGCCGCTGGTACGGGTCGACCACGCCGGTTTCGGGAGCATCCCCGATCGCGCAGCCGCCGATGAAGTGGCCCGTGATCGGGATGTTCGCCAGGTCCGTCCACGCGCCCTGGGGCAGGCCGCCGATCTTCGCGGCCACCCGGCGCGTCACCTCGTGCCCGGCCGGGATCCAGTCCGGCGAAGGGGCGCCCGACCCCTGCTTGGTCGTCATGCGGCGGCCGAACAGCCCGCGCTTGGTGTACGTCGTCACCGAATTGTCCAGCGTCTGCATCACCAGCAGCCCGATCATCCGCTCCGACCAGTGCCGCGGGCTGTGGATCCGCAGCAGGTCGCGGCGGGACCGCCACAGCTCGCGCAGCCCCAGCACCCAGCGACGGCGCCCCGGGACCGCGTCCACCAGCACCGTCGCCAGCAGGCCCATCAGGTTGCTGCCGCGCCCGTACCGCACCGGCTCCACGTGCGTCACCGCGTCCGGGTGGATCGACGACGTGATCGCGACCCCCCGCGAGTAGTCCGTGTCCGTCCGCAACGACCGGGCCGCCAGCACCGCCTCCGAGTTCGTGCGGGCCAGGAGCCCGAGCCGGGGCGACAGCGAAGGCAGGGTTCCCGTGTCGCGCATCCGGTGCAGCAGCCGTTGCGTGCCCAGGGCGGCCGCGGAGAACACCACCTGCGACGCGGTGAACGTCCGGCGGGAAAGGCCACCCGTGCGCCGCGTGTCGACCGCGTACCCGCCGTCGACCGGCCGGACCGTCACCGCGGTCGTCAGGGGGTGCACCACGGCGCCCGCCCGCTCGGCCAGGTACAGGTAGTTCTTCACGGTCGTGTTCTTCGCCCCGACCCGGCACCCGGTCATGCACTCGCCGCACTGCGTGCAGGAAGCACGCAGGGGACCGGCGCCGCCGAAGAACGGGTCCACCCCGGACTGTCCGAAGTAGACACCGACGGGCGTGCGCCGGTAGGTGTGCCCGATGCCCATGTCCTCGGCCACCGAACGCAGCACCCGGTCCGCGGCCGTCGTCGCCGGGTTCTCGACCACGCCGAGCATCCGCTTCGCCTGGTCGTAGTACGGCGCCAGCTCGGCCTTCCAGTCCGTGATGTGCGCCCACTGCGGATCGGCGTAGAAGCCGTCCGGGGGCTCGTACAGGGTGTTCGCGTACACCAGCGAACCCCCGCCGACGCCGGAGCCGCTCATCACGAACGTGTTCTTCAGCAGCGTCAGGCGCTGGATGCCGAAGCAGCCCAGCGCGGGCGCCCACAGGTACTTCCGCACCCGCCACGACGTCTTCGCGAACTCGTCGTCGGCGAACCGGCGGCCGGTCTCCAGCACGCCGACGCGGTAGCCCTTCTCGGTCAGCCGCAGTGCCGTGACGCTGCCGCCGAACCCCGAACCGATGACCAGGACGTCGTAGTCCATCAGCCCGCCACCCGGTAGTCGGCGACGTCGAAGCGCCGCGTCCGGCGGTCGTACTCGGTGACCAGCCCGGGCCAGTTGGTCGTCACCCGGCCGTCCGCCTGCCGGTACCAGCTCGTGCAGGCGCTCCACACGCTGCGGCCCAGCCGCCGCTGCACTTCCCGGTCGTACCGCTCTTCGACCTCCGGCCGCACGTCCAGATAGGACACGCCGGGCCGCGCGAGCCGCTCGACCGCCTGGCGGATGTAGCGGGCCTGCCGCTCGATCATGTAGATGATGGACCCGGCACCGAGGTTCGTGTTGGGCCCGTAGACGCAGAACAGGTTGGGGAAGCCGGGCACGGTCATGCCCAGGTACGCCCGTGCGCCGCCGGACCACTCGTCGTCCAGGGTCCGCCCGCCGAGGCCGCGGACCGTCATCCGGCCGAGGAACTGCGTCGCGGCGAAGCCGGTGCCGTAGATCAGCACGTCCGCCTCGATCTCGGTCCCGTCCTCGACCCGGACGCCCTTCTCGGTGATCTCGGCGATCCGCCGCGTCTCGACGTCGGCGTCCGGCTGGGCGAGCGCGGGCAGGTAGTCGTTGGTGAAGAGGATCCGCTTGCAGCCCAGGGGATAGGCCGGCGTGAGCTTGGCCCGCAGCTCCGGGTCCTTGATGTGGCGGCGCCGCAGCTGCGCGGTCCGCAGCTCGAACATCTTCGCCAGCGCCGGGTGGTGCGTCATCGCGTACGTGGCGTACTCGGCGAGCAGGAAGATCCGCAGCCGGCCGAGCAGCTGGGTCGGCGGCAGGTGCTCGAACAGCCAGTGCTGCCACCGCCGGTAGCTCGGATCGGACTTCGCCATGACGTACGGCGGCGTGCGCTGGAAGACCGTGACGTGCTGGGCGCGTTTCCGCAGCTCCGGCACGAACTGCACGGCGCTGGCGCCGGTCCCGATGACGGCGACGCGCTTGCCGGTCAGGTCGACGTCGTGGTCCCAGCGGGCCGAGTGGAAGGCGTCGCCGGCGAAGCTTTCCCGGTTCGGGATGTCCGGCAGCACCGGGCGCGACAGCTGGCCGACGGCCGGCACGAAGACGTTCGCCTCGAACGTCTCCCCGTTCTTCGTCTCGACGCGCCAGAGTCCGCGGTCTTCGTCGAACGCGGCCGCGGTGACCTCGGTGCGGTACCGGATGTGCGGTTCCAGGCGGTACTTCGCGATGACGCGCCGCAGGTAGGCGAGGATGTCGGGCTGGTGGGAGAACCGCTTCGGCCACCGCGGGTTGGGCTCGAAGGAGAAGGAGTACAGCGGCGACGGGATGTCGCACGCGGCGCCCGGGTAGGTGTTGTCCCGCCAGACGCCGCCGGGTCCGTCGGCGCTCTCCAGGATCGTGAAGTCGCCGAACCCCGCGCGCTTGAGTTCGATCGCCGTCCCGATGCCGCCGAACCCGGTGCCCGCGATCAGCACCGACGGCCCCTTCGCCGAACCAGTCATGCCCGAAAAGCTACGGACTCCGGGCCTGTGACAACAGGCCACGAACGGTCACTCAATCGAGATTTCCGGCCAGAGTAGGGTGCTGAGGTGCCGCGCTACGTGCTGGTCGAGGACGACGGGGAGCGGCGTATCCCGTGCGTGGCCGCCGAGGGCGTGTTCACCGGGCCGGCGGGGGAGCCGCTCCGGCTGTGGGACTGCACCCTGCCGGACGACCTCGGCGAACGGCTGCGGACCGGGCGGAAGATCCCGCCTGCGTTGTTCGTCTTCGCCGCCGTCGACCGCTTCGGGATCGAAACCGAACTGAGCCTGGTCCGATTTGACCTCGCCGAATGGTCGCTGCGCGGCGCCCACCACGCCGACCTCGTGTTGCGGGAGCCCTTGCACGACCCGCCGTCGCCGGCCGCCGAGCCGATCTGGCAGCTGTGGTCGGCCGGGCGTCCGCAGGCGAAGAACCTCTGGGCCGGCCACGACCGCGTCGAATGGCTGCGGGCCGCGGTGGCACACCACCGCGCCGAGGGCCCCGACCGGCCGTCGGGCCGGACCTACCGGCTCGACGGTACGCACGTCACCGACACCAAGAGCTACTACTGCGCGCTCGGCGAAGCGGTCAACGGCCCGGGTGGCTACTTCGGGTGGAACCTCGACGCACTCGCCGACTGCCTGCGAGGTGGCTTCGGCGCGACTCCGCCGTTCACCGTCGTGGGACCCGAGGTGCCGCACGTCCGCGAAGTCTTCGACCAGGCCGGCGTCACGCTACGGGCAAGACCCTGACTTCGTGGGTTTCCGCACCCGCTTCCGCCCACTCGACCAGCTCGGCCGCCGACTTCTCCAGCGCCGCCAGGTCCCGCTTCGGCAGCTTCTCGAACGGCGACAGCTCGATCACCGCGGCCTTCTTGGCCGCCTTGATCTCCCAGAAGCCGCACACCTGCCCGCCGACCAGCAAGGTGCCCTTGACCAGGCCGTTGTGCGAGATCACGCGCTTGCGGTAGGCGTCCGAGATGACCCGTGTCCGGTCCGCGTAGGAGAGGATCATCTGGTCGAAGGGGCCGAGCAGCCGCGGTGGTGCCGGGACGTCCTCGCCGGGCAGCGTCAGCTCCGGCAGGTCCAGCAGCTCGCGGCCGTCCGGGCCGCGGTAGCGCCGCAGGTCCATCCCGGCCGCCACCTCGCCCAGCCGGGTGATGCCGGCCCACGCCTGCACGTCCGCCACCGTGGCCGGGCCGAACGCGCGCAGGTACCGCGCGATCAGCTCCGCCGGCGCGGGCGGCGGCAGCGGAGCGCCCACCCAGTCGTCCAGGCACGCGTACGTCGTCTGCCCGGCCTTGCCCCAGATCGCCCGCGGCGGGGTCTGCACCAGCGGCAGCCGGCCCCGGGCCAGGTGCGTCAGCGAGGACGGCGGGACGTCCCAGCTGCGTGCCAGCTCGGCACCCAGCGCGTTCCCCGGCATCGGGCCGTGGAGGAGCAGCTTCCGCGCGGCCTCGGCGACCTCGTCGTGGTCGAGCCCGGCCAGCGCGCGGGCGTGCTGGGCGTTCTGCTTGAGGTCGCGGTCGTAGATCCCCTGGACCACGGGCCGCCACGCCAGCGCGTCCGCCGCCGTCACCAGGTGGACGGTGCCGCGCATCAGCGCGATCCGCACCACCCGCCGGCTTTCCAGGAGCTCCACGAGCTCCGCCGGCCGGAACCCCGCCAACCGCGACCACAGCCCGAAGTACGGCGGGAACGGCGCCTGCGCCTGGAGCCCGGCCAGGTGCTCCACCGCGTCGAAGGCGGACATCTTCGCCCGGCGCAGCAGCAGCTGGCGTTCCAGGGTGGCCCGGTTCAGGGCGCGTCGGCTCAAGGTCTGCACGCCGTCACCCTAACGATCACCCAGGACAGTTTCCGTCCTCGATTGGACACGTTCTCCGGGCGTGATCCAGAATTCCGGCCATGGCCGAGCTCGCCGCGCCCGCCGTCGGGGACTGGGACTTCCCCCGCGGCACCGCGAGCATCGAGCTGATGACGCGCTTCGCCGCCGAGCGCGGCCTGCCCGCCGGGCGGCTCCTGGCCGCGACCACGCTGACGCCGGAGCTGCTCGCCGACCCCTCCGTGCAGGTCGACGCGCGTCAGGAACTGGCTGTCGTCCGGGCGCTGGCCGGCCTGGACGGATCCGACGCGACGGCGCTGGCGCTGGGGCGCCGCTACCGCGTCACCACCTTCGGCATCTTCGGCTTCGCCTGCATCAGCAGCCCGACGCTGCGCGACGCGATGCTGTTCGCCCTGCGCTACTTCGACCTGAGCTTCGCGTTCTGCATCCCGCACGTCGTCCTCGGCGCCGACCGGCTGACCCTCGAGCTCGACGACAGCCGCGTGCCCGCCGACGTCGCCCGCTTCCTCGTCCTGCGCGACCTGGCCGCGATCTTCGCCGTCATGCGCGACCTCCTGCCCGAGATCGCGCTGGACGAGCTGACGTTCCGGCACGAAACGTCCACTCCGGAGGAGTACCTGCCCGCGTTCGGCGTGCGGCCGCGCTTCGGTGCCGACGCCTGCCGCGCGACGCTCGACCCGGCGCTGCTGAGCCGGCCGCTGCCGCAGGCCAACGACCAGACCGTCGCCCTGTGCGCCGCGCAGTGCGAAGCGCTCGTCGCGCGACGGCGGCTGCGCTCGGGCATTTCGCAGCAGGTGCGGGAACGGCTGGTCCGGCTCGGTGGCGTCGACGCCGGGATGGACGAGATCGCCCGTCAGCTGACCCTCAGCACGCGGACCCTGCGCCGCCGCCTGACCGAAGCCGGCACGAGCTACCGGGCGCTGGTCGACGAGGTCCGCCAGACGCTCGCCGAAGAGCTCCTCGACACCGGCGTGCTGTCGGTCGAGGACGTCGCCTACCGGCTCGGGTACGCCGAGGCGTCGAGCTTCATCCACGCGTTCAAGCGCTGGACCGGGATGACGCCGGCGGCGTTCGCCCGTCGCTTCCGCGCCGCTCGGCGAGGACCGCCGGGTAGGTGATCTTCAGCAGGTTGAGGAGCGCATCGGTGAGGAAGGTGCGCAGGGCCGCGCGGTCCAGCGTGCCGCGGATCAGCCACTCCCGCGACGCCGCGCGCAGCATCCCGCCGAACGAGCGGATCATCGCGCGCAGTTCTTCGCGGCCCTCGGTCACGCCGGTCATCAGCGCGGCTTCGAGGACGCGGTCGGCGGCGATCTCGTCGGCCTCCAGCATGATCCGCTCGATTTCGGGGTCCCGCCCCGCCGCCTCGGGCCCGATCACGGTCAGCCAGGCGTCGCGGTTGCGGTCCACGACCTCGATCCAGCGTTCGACGCCGATCGACAGCCGCTGCTCCATCGTGGTGTCCGGCAGCGCTTCGGTGACCGGCGCGGGCACGATCATCAGCTGCCGCACCACTTCCAGGTACAGCTCGCGCTTCCCGCCGAAGTAGTGGTTGATCAGCGGGCGCGCCACCCCGGCGGCCTCGGCGATGTCCGAAGTGGACACCGAGGCGTAGCTGCCCGCCCCGAACAGGTGCCGGGCGGCGGCGAGGATCTCCGCACGCCGTTCGGCGGGTTCGAGCCGGCGGCGCCGGGGCCGGGTCCCACTGGTCATCCGCTCAGCCTCGCGGGGGATCGGCACGCTGTCAACAAGTAGTTGACCCGTCGTCAAAAGAGTGACTCCGGTGGCGGCGATGCGGTGTTTCGGGCCAACCTTTGTCGTTACGCAACCGGAACAACCGGCCGGTAACTTCCCGGCACCCGGATGCGACGAGACGGCAGGGGGCCCGGACCGGGGGTAGGAGCAGATGAACGAAGAAGGCGCGCCGATCCGGCCGGCCGGGCGCTGGGTGAGCGTCCGCCTGCAGCATCGCCACGTCAGCTTCGACGAAGGTTTCGAAGCGGACGAGCCCCTTCCGGACGGCGACTGCGCGGACGAGGCTTCGCTGTCGTACTCGGGAATCGTGATTTCCAGTTACGACCGGGGCGAGAAGGTCTCGGAGCGCTGGATCCCGCTGGGGATCGATCCGTCCGAAGCGGACGACGAGCGGCTGATCGGCCAGCTGCGGGAGGCGTTGCTGTGGCAGGCAGGCCGGCCGCCGCAGAACGCGGAGGACTGACCGCTCGTGAGGGGTAACGAGGGTGGGAACCCTCCTCACCACTCACGACCCGGTGCGCAGCCCCTCGAAGGCCACCTTGCACACCGCGTCCGCCACCTCGGCCGCCGACGAACCGCGCCTCGGCCGGTACCACTCGATCAGCGAGTTCACCATGCCGAACACCAGCCGCGCGGTCACCGCCGGGTCCACGTCCGGCCGGACGTCGCCCTCCGCCTCCGCCTGCTTCACCAGGTCCGTCACCAGCCGGTCGAACTCGCGACGGCGGGCCAGGGCCGCCCGCTCCACCTTCGTGTTGCCGCGCACCCGCAGCAACAGCGTCACGAACGGCAGCCGGTCCGCCAGCACCAGCACGCTGCCGCGCACCAGGTGCTCCAGCCGGTCGATCGCGCGCCCGTCGAGCTGAGCCGTCTCCGACGCCACTTCGAACAGCCCGTCCAGCGCGCGGTCCACCGCCAGCCGCAGCAGCTCCTCCTTGCTCGGCACGTGGTGGTAGATCGCCGACTTCGTGATGCCGAGCTTGCGGGAGAGGTCCTCCATGCTCGTGCCGTCGTAGCCGCGCTCGTTGAACAGCTTCACCGCCACCTGCAGCAGCGATTCGAGGTCGTAGCCGGGCCGCCCGCGCCGCGGGGCCGTCACGGCTTGTCCCGCTGGTCCACGATCCGCCGCATCTTGCCCATCGACCGCTCCAGGGTGTCCGGGTCGACGACGTCCACCGACACCGTCACGCCGACGCCGTCCTTCACGCCGGTGATCAGCTCCGCAGCCGCCCGCGCCCGGTCGTCGCCGGAAGCGTCGTGGCGCGCCTCCACCCGTACGGTCAGGTGGTCGAGCCGGCCGCGCGTGGACCGGACGAGCTGGAAGTGCGGGCTCAGCCCTGCCGTCCGCAGCACGATCTCCTCGATCTGCGTCGGGAAGACGTTGACCCCGCGCAGGATGATCAGGTCGTCGGTCCGGCCGGTCACCTTGGCCATCCGCCGGAACGCCGGCCGCGCGGTCCCCGGGTTCAGCTCGGTCAGGTCGCGGGTGCGGTAGCGGATGATCGGCAGGGCCTGCTTGGTCAGCGACGTGAACACCAGCTCACCGGTCTGGCCGCCGCCGAGGACCTCCTCGGAGTACGGGTCGATCACCTCGGGGTAGAAGTGGTCCTCCCAGACGTGCAGGCCGTCCTTCGTCTCGACGCACTCCTGCGCGACCCCCGGCCCCATCACCTCCGACAGCCCGTAGATGTCGACGGCGTCGAGCGCGAACCGCTCCTCGATCTCGGCGCGCATCTGCTCGGTCCACGGCTCGGCGCCGAAGATGCCCACCTTGAGCGAGCTGGCCCGCGGGTCGACACCCTGGCGCTCGAACTCGTCGAGCAGCGTCAGCATGTACGACGGCGTCACCATGATGACCTCGGGCCGGAAGTCGGTGATCAGCTGGACCTGCCGCGCGGTCATCCCGCCCGACGCCGGGATCACCGTGCAGCCCAGCTTCTCGGCCCCGTAGTGCGCGCCGAGACCGCCGGTGAACAGGCCGTAGCCGTAGGCGACGTGCACCTTGTGCCCCGGCCGCCCGCCCGCGGCGTGGATCGAGCGGGCCATCACCGTCGCCCAGGTGTCGATGTCCTGCTCGGTGTACCCGACGACGGTGGCCTTGCCGGTGGTGCCGCTGGAGGCGTGGATGCGCCGCACCTGGTCCTGGGGCACCGCGAACATCCCGAACGGGTAGTTCTCGCGCAGGTCCTGCTTGGTGGTGAACGGGAACTTCGCCAGGTCGGCCAGTTCCTTGCAGTCGTCCGGGTGGACGCCGGCCTCGTCGAACTTCCGCGTGTAGGCGGGCACGTTCGTGTAGGCGTGCCGGAGTGTCCACTGCAGACGTTCCAGCTGGAGGGCGGCCAGCTCGTCGGCGCCGATGTCCGTCTCGATCATGGTCGGTCCCGTTTCGCGGAGAGGACGCGGCTGCGCCCGCGGAATTCGGCGACGACCTCGGGCCCGGCGGGGGTCTCCCGGTGCACCGTGACGTCGTAGATGCCGTTGCGGCCGTAGCGGGTGCGCTCGGTGGCCGTGGCGACGAGGTGGTCGCCGAGCCGGCCGGCCGCGACGAAGGAGATTTCGGCGCCCGAAGCGACCGTCGCGGGGCCGTGGCTGTTGCAGGCGCAGGCGAAGGTCGTGTCGGCCAGCAGGAAGACGTACCCGCCGTGGGCGATGTCGTGGCCGTTGACCATCGCGCGGGTGATCGTCATGGTCGCCACGGCCCGCCCGTCGCTCGCTTCGAGGAGTTCGATGCCCAGCGCGCGGGACGCCTCGTCGGCGGCGAACATGGTGTGCGCGGCGTTGGTCATGCACCCTCCGTCCCCACTGACCGAATGGACGGTCACCTCGCGGTGCCGCTCAGTAAAGGCAGTGGTCGGCGCCGGTGTCAAGCGTCCGGCCCTTCCGATCTTCGGGTCCGGCGGCTACCATGCGATTAACTGAACGTCCGGTAGGTAATTCGGCGAGAGGGACCTGATGGCACTGCTGCGCAGCTACGTCTCCGGGAGCTGGCACACGGCGGCGGACGAGGGCGTCCCGCTGCACGACGCGGCCACCGGCGAGGAGGTCGCCCGGATCTCGTCGGCGGGGGTCGACTTCGCGGCCGCGCTGGAGTACGGCCGCCGCGTGGGCGGCCCGGCGCTGCGGGAGCTGACGTTCCACCAGCGTGCGGCGCTGCTCAAGGCCCTGGCCTCGCACCTGCGCGAGCACCGCGACGAGCTGTACGCGCTCTCGGCGAAGACCGGTGCCACCCTCGGTGACTCGAAGTTCGACATCGACGGCGGCATCGGCGTGCTGTTCAGCTACGCCTCGAAGGGCAAGCGCGAGCTGCCGAACGACACCGTCTACGTCGAGGGCAACGTCGAGCCGCTCTCCCGCGGCGGCACGTTCGTCGCGCAGCACATCGCGACGCCGCTGCGGGGTGTCGCCGTCCAGATCAACGCTTTCAACTTCCCGGTCTGGGGGCCGCTGGAGAAGTTCGCGCCCGCGTTCCTGGCCGGC
>NZ_MUMI01000205.1 GCF_002155975.1 Amycolatopsis kentuckyensis | reverse complement strand
GGCGTGCCCTTTGTGGACCAGCTCACGGACCCGGCTTTCCTGGCCGAGTGGCGACAGTGGACCGGCCGCGGTCCGGACAGCCGCGACGGTGTCCCCGAGTACGCGGCCGGGTCGATGCCCTCGAACAACGGCGGCTGGGTGCTGCGCGACTTCGGCTCCCGCGATCGCGGCCGGCCCGACGACTCCGAGCCCCTGGTCGTGGTCATCGGCTCCTTCGACGACACGAGGGCCGACCGGCTCCGGGCGGGACAGGCGATGCAGCGGGTCCTGCTGACGGCGACGGTGGCCGGGCTCGACGCGTCGTTCATCTCCCAGCCGGTCGAGGTGCCGGCGATCCGGGCGGAGCTGCGCCGGCTGCTCGGCGGGGGCCTGTGGCCGCAGATCGTGCTGCGCCTGGGCCGCGGCGCACCGGTGCCGTGGACGCCGCGGCGGTCGCTGGCGGACGTCCTGATCGAGCCGTCGAAGCTTGGCGCCTGAGCGGGCTCAGCCGCCCTGGTTGCGCAGCTCGGTGGCCAGGACGGCCGCCTGGGTGCGGCGTTCCATGCCGAGCTTGGTCAGCAGCCGGGAGACGTAGTTCTTGACCGTCTTCTCCGCCAGGAACATGCGCTCGGAGATCTGCCGGTTGGTCAGCCCCTCCCCGATCAGCTCCAGCAGTTTCCGCTCCTGGTCCGACAGGTCCGCGAGGGGTCCCTTCTTGGCCTGGCCTTCGCGCAGCTTGGCCATGAGCGCCGCGGCCGCGTGCGCGTCGAGCAGCGACTTGCCCGCGCCGACGTCCTGCACGGCCGAGACCAGGTCCATGCCCTTGATGTCCTTGATGACGAACCCGCTCGCCCCGGCCAGCACCGCGTCGAGCATCGCCTGCTCGTCGGTGAAGGAGGTGAGCATCAGGCACTTGAGCCCGGGCAGCTTGGACCGCAGCTCGCGAGCCAGCTCGATGCCGTTGCCGTCCGGCAGGCGGACGTCCAGCACCGCCACGTCCGGGTTCAGCGCCGGGATCCGGGCCAGCGCCTGCGACACGCTGCCGGCCTGGCCGACCACGGTGAGGTTCTCGTCCTCGTCCAGCAGATCGGCGACGCCACGGCGGACGACCTCGTGGTCGTCGACCAGAAACACGCGGAGCATCTCCGACCTCCTCCGAAACGGTTCGACGGGCTCCAGCGTACGACCACGAGGTCACCGGCGGCAGGGACCCGGGACCGTCCGGGAAGTGACCAAGGACCCTAAACCCGGACGCCCTCCGCACCGGATGCTCGCCGGGTAACCGCGAACGAGCAGGAGACCTTCGATGAGCGCCCTGGACCTCGCCCGATGGCAGTTCGGGATCACCACCGTCTACCACTTCATCTTCGTCCCGCTGACCATCGGGCTGTCCTTCCTGGTCGCCGGGATGCAGACGGCCTGGGTGCGGACCGGCAACGACCGCTACCGCCGGATGACGAAGTTCTGGGGGAAGCTGTTCCTCATCAACTTCGCCATGGGCGTGGCGACCGGCATCGTGCAGGAGTTCCAGTTCGGGATGAACTGGTCGGACTACAGCACCTTCGTCGGTGACATCTTCGGCGCGCCGCTGGCCATCGAAGGCCTCCTCGCGTTCTTCCTCGAGTCGACGTTCCTCGGCCTGTGGATCTTCGGCTGGGACAAGCTGCCCAAGAAACTCCACCTCGCCACCATCTGGCTCGCCTCGATCGGCACCGTCCTCTCGGCGTACTTCATCCTCGCCGCCAACTCCTGGATGCAGCACCCGGTCGGCTCGGTCGTGAACCCCGCGACCGGCCGCGCGGAACTCAAGGACTTCGGCGCCGTGCTCACCAACTCCACCGCCGTCGGCGCCTTCGCGCACACCATCACCGCGTGCTTCCTCACCGCCGGCATGTTCGTCGTCGGGATCAGCGCCTGGCAGCTGCGCAAGAACCGCTCGGCGGACGTGTTCCGGCCGTCGATGAAGCTCGCCCTGGTCACCGTGCTGATCGCCAGCCTCGGCGTCATCGTCACCGGTGACTTGCAGGCGCGGCTGATGACCGAGCAGCAGCCGATGAAGATGGCCGCCGCAGAAGCGCTCTACGACACCGTGGCGCCCGCGTCGTTCTCGCTGTTCACCATCGGCTCGCTCGACGGCTCGCAGGAGAAGTTCAGCATCCGCGTCCCCGGCGTCCTGTCCTTCATGGCCACCGGCCGCTTCGACGGCCAGGTCGAGGGCATCAACGACCTGCAGGCCGCCGAACGACGGCAATACGGGCCCGGCGAGTACCGGCCCGACATCCCGGTCGCCTACTGGACGTTCCGCCTGATGATCGGCTTCGGCTTCCTCTGCCTGCTGATCTCCCTGGCCGGGCTCTGGCTGTTGCGCCGCGGCCGCACCCCGCGCACCCGCTGGTTCTTCGCCGCCGCCACCGCCGGAATCGCCCTGCCGTTCCTGGCCAACAGCGTCGGCTGGATCTTCACCGAGATGGGCCGCCAACCGTGGTCGGTGTTCGGCGTCCTCAAGACCGCCGACTCGGTGTCGCCCACCGTCCCGGCGAGCAGCGTGCTGACCTCGTTGATCGTGTTCACCCTGCTCTACGGCGTCCTCGCGGTCGTCGACGGCGTCCTGATGGTCCGCTACGCCAAGGCCGGTCCCCCACCACCCGAAGCACCTGAGACCGAGACCGACGAGCCGCGCCCCGCGGCCTTCGCTTACTGACGGAGCACCGCCATGGCTCTCACCCACATCTGGTTCCTGCTCATCGCGGTCCTCTGGACCGGCTACTTCGTCCTCGAAGGCTTCGACTTCGGCGTCGGCACCCTGCTGCGGATCCTCGGCCACGACGACACCGACCGCCGCGTGCTGATCAACACGATCGGCCCGGTCTGGGACGGCAACGAAGTCTGGCTGCTCGTCGCCGGCGGCGCCACCTTCGCCGCCTTCCCCCTCTGGTACTCCAGCCTCTTCTCCGGCTTCTACCTCGCCCTGCTGCTCGTCCTGGTCGCGCTCATCCTGCGCGGCGTCGCGTTCGAGTTCCGCGGCAAGCTCGACAGCCCCCGCTGGCGCACCACCTGGGACTGGGTCATCGTCTTCGGCTCCGCCGCGCCCGCCCTGCTGTGGGGCGTCGCGTTCGGCAACATCGTCCACGGCGTCCCCCTCGACGCCCAGCACCACTTCACCGGCACGTTCTTCACCCTGCTCAACCCCTACGCCCTGCTCGGCGGCCTGGCCACGCTCAGCCTCTTCACCTTCCACGGCGCGGTGTTCCTCACCTTGAAGACGACCGACGCGCTGCGCGACCGGGCCCGGACACTGGCCCGCGCACTCGGCGGCACGGCGATCGTGTTCGGCGGCGTCTTCCTCACCTACACCGCGATCGAACACGGCGGTTGGGCGTGGCTGTCGTCGGCGCTCGCCGCGGCCCTGCTCGTCGCCGCGGTGCTGTTCGCCACCGGCGGGCGGGACGGGTTCGCCTTCGCGAGCACCGCCGGCGCGATCATCGCCGTCACCTTCACGCTGTTCTGGTCGCTCTACCCGAACGTCCTGCCCTCGACCACCGACCCCGCGTTCAGCCTCACCACCACCAACGCGTCCTCGACGCCCTACACGCTGCAGATCATGACCTGGGTCGCCGTCGCGTTCACCCCGATCGTGCTCGCCTACCAGGCCTGGACCTACTGGGTGTTCCGCAAGCGGATCAGCCGCGCCTCCATCCCCGCCGGCGGCGGCCTGCCCGTGGCCGGCCGGTGAAGCCCCTCGACCCGCGCCTGCTGCGCCACGCGAGCGCGGTCCGACCGTTCATCCTCGCCAGCGCCGCCCTCGGTGCGCTCACCGCGATGCTGGTACTCGCCCAAGCCGAACTGCTGGCCAAGACCATCACGTGGACCTTCCTCGACGGCTTCGCGCTCCGGAACCTGCAGGTCCCGCTCGGCCTGCTCGTGCTGGTGGTGCTCGCCCGGTCAGCAATCGCGTGGGTGTCGGAGACGACCGCGCACCGCGCCGCTGCCCGGGCACTGTCCCAGCTGCGGGAGACCGTGATCGCGGCCGCGCTGCGCATCGGGCCGCGCCGGGCCGAACGCTCCCCCGCCGAAGTCGCGTCGCTGGCCACCCACGGCGTCGACCGGCTGGAAGGCTACTTCGCGCGGTACCTGCCGCAGTTGCTGATCGCCGCGGTCGTGCCGCTGGTCGTCGGGGTGCGGATCCTGCTCGCCGACTGGGCCGCCGCGGTGATCGTCGGCCTCACCGTGCCGCTCATCCCGGTCTTCATGATCCTCATCGGGCTCTACACCCAACGCGACGTCCAGCGGCAATGGCAGACGCTTTCCGTGCTGGGCAACCACTTCCTCGACCTCGTCGCCGGGCTCGCCGAGCTGACCGCGTTCGGCCGGGCACGGGCGCAGATCCGGTCGTTGCGGGAGATCACCGGGCAGTACCGCACGCACACCATGCGGACCCTGCGAGTGGCGTTCCTGTCCGCGCTCGCCCTCGAACTGCTGGCCACGCTGTCGGTCGCCCTGGTGGCCGTGTCGATCGGGCTGCGCCTGCTGGCCGGGGAACTCGACCTGCAGACCGCGCTGGTCGTGCTGATCCTCGCCCCGGAGGTCTACCTGCCGCTGCGGGCGGTCGGCGCCCGCTTCCACGACAGCGCCGAAGGCCTCGCCGCCGCCGAAGAGATCATCGCCCTCGCCGACACGCCCACCGGCGACACCGGCACCCGCGTCGTTCCCGACCTCACCCGCGTGGCGCTGCGCTGCGAAGACGTCACCGTGGAAGGCCGGTCCGGACCGATTCTCGACGGGTTCAGCCTGCGCCTGCCGCCCGGCGAGGTCGTCGGCTTGACCGGCCCGAGCGGCGCGGGCAAGTCGACGCTGCTCGATCTCCTCCTCGGCTGGCGGCGGCCCGACAGCGGCCGGATCGTCGTCGGCGACACGGACCTGACCGAGATCGGCCGCGCGACCTGGCACCGGCACCTGGCCTGGGTCCCACAGCAGCCGCACCTGGTCGCCGGAACCGTGGCCGAGAACATCCGCCTCGGCTCCCCCGACGCCACCGACGACGCCGTGCTCGCCGCGGCCGACACCGCGGCCCTCGACGTCCCGCTGTCCACTGTGGTCGGCGAGCTGGGCGCGAGGCTGTCGACCGGGCAGCGCCGCCGCGTCGCGCTGGCCAGGGCGGTGCTGCTGGACCGGCCGTTGATCCTCCTGGACGAGCCGACCGAGGGCGTCGACGCGGAAACCGAGTCGGCCATCCTCGAGCGGCTGCCGAAGGTGCTCGCCGGGCGGACCGCCGTCATCGTCAGCCACCACCCGGCGGTGCTGGCCCGCTGCGACCGGGTCATCTCCCTGGGTGAGCCGGTCGTCCTTCCCGCGCCGCCGGCCGCGGTGTCGCCACGGCCCATCTCCCGGCCGGCGGCCGCACCGACCGCCACCGAGTCCACTGTGGACGTCCCGAGGTGGCGCCCGTTGCGCGCGGCGATCCGGCCCCACCGGCTCCGGCTGGCCCTGGCCTGCCTGGCCGCGACGGCCGCGCTGGGCTGCGGAGTGGCCCTCACGGCGACGTCGTCCTGGCTGATCGCGAGCGCGGCCCTGCACCCGCCGGTGCTGAGCCTGATGGTGGCGATCGTCGCGGTGCGGACGTTCGGCCTGGCGAAGGGTTTGTTCCGCTACGTCGAGCGGCTGCTGTCCCACGACGTCGCCCTGCGCGCACTGGCCGAGCTGCGGGTGCGAGTCTGGGCACAGCTGGTCCGGATCGGCCCGGCGGGCACGACGCGGCTGCGCCGGGGCGACCTCCTGCACCGACTCGTGTCCGATGTGGACAGCCAACAGGACGTCCTGGTCCGCGGGCTGGTCCCGGGTGTCTCGACGTTCCTGGTCCTCACGGCGACCGCCGTCACCCTCGGCCTCGTCCTGCCGGGCGCCGGTCTCGCCGCGGCGCTCGGCCTGGCCGTCGCAGGCGTCTTGGCACCGCTCGTCGCGGCCCTGGCCGCTCGGCGGGCGCAGCGCGAGACGGCCCGGCTGCGCGCGGACCTGACCGCGGGCACGGTGGAGCTGCTGCAGGCGTCGGCCGACCTGATCACCCACGACGCCGCGGTCCGGCGGCACGGCCGGCTGCGCGACCTCGACGCCGCCCTGACCGCCCTCC
>NZ_MUMI01000204.1 GCF_002155975.1 Amycolatopsis kentuckyensis | reverse complement strand
ACCGCCCAGGCCTACCCGTGGTCCCGCACGCTGAAGGAGGGCAGCACGGGCGCCGACGTCACCGAGCTCCAGATCCGGGTCGCCGGCTGGGCGGCCGACCACGCCGCCCAGAGCCGCGTCTCGATCGACGGTGAGTTCGGTCCCGGCACCGCGGCCGCGGTCCGCAGGTTCCAAGCGGCCTACGGCCTCGGAGCGGACGCCCAGGTCGGTCCGGCCACCCAGGCCGCGCTCACCGCGCTGGAGCAGAGCGACGGGTCGACCGTGCACTTCAACTTCAGCGAGTTCACCGACCGCGACAGCGGCACCTTCAACGGCGGCAAGGTCAGCGCGGCCACCGCCAAGGAGAACGCCCGGCGCTGCATGTACAAGCTGGAGGCGCTGCGCAAGAAGCTCGGGAACAAGCCGATCACGGTGAACTCCGGGTTCCGCAGCATCGCGCACAACGCGGAGATCGGCGGCGCGAGCGACAGCATGCACCTGTACGGCACCGCGGCCGACCTGAACGTGCCGGGCGTGGCCAACAAGACCGTGTACCAGAAGGCCGAGACGTGCGGGTTCTCCGGACTGGAGACCTACAACACCGACCACCAGCACGTGGACAGCCGCGCCGACCTCGGCCGGTCGTGGTGGTGGGAGAACGGCACGGTCTGAGGCGGCCGGGGCGCCGGGGAACCTGGGGATTCCCGGCGCCCGGCCGGGCTCAGTGCGACGGCGGGCTCGTCAGCGCCGCCGAGCAGGCCGGCCAGTCGTGGAAGTCGTGGCGCACGCTCCACAGGCGGTGCGCCGCGTCGATGTTCCACACGGGGTCGAACGCCTGCCGCGGCGAGCCGCCCAGCTCCAGCAGGCGGGCGTCGGAGATCTGGAAGACGCCCCAGTTGCGGCTGCCGTTCGTGTTCGGCAGCACCCAGAGCGGATCGAGGAACGAGGCGCAGCGCGCGATGGCGACCGCGGTGTCCGGCGCTTCGGTGAACACGGCCCGGACCCGCTGCTCCACCATGGCCGCCGGCCAGGTCGCCATGCTGGTCCGGCGGTCGTACAGCGCGGTCTTGGTGGCCTCGTCGACCACCCCGCGGGCGGGCAGGCCCGCCAGCACCTGGAACGCGGTGACCCGGCGCAGCGTCTCCGGCCCGAACGAGCCGTCGACCGAGAGCCGCCCGTGCGCCGCGACCAGCAGGTTCTGCACCTCGGTGACGCACTCGTCGTGCTGCCCCATGCTGACCGGCGGCTGGCACCCCGGCGCGAACAGCATCCGGTCGGCGTACCGGCCGGTCGCCGGTGCGGACGCGTCGGCGGTGAGCCAGACCAGACCGGCCGCCAGCAGCACCACGACCGCGATGGCCGTGGCGGCGTAGGCGCGCCACCGGCGTGGCGTCGCGGCGTCCTCACCGGCCTCGGCCTGCTCGGCTTCGTCGACGCGGCCGGCGTCGGCCAGAGCCCACAGCTGGTGCAGTTCCCGCAGCTCCGCGGGGGAGGCGCCGCAGACCTTGCCGAAGGAGTGGACCACGCGGTAGTCGGCGGGGACGCTCTTGCCGGAGCAGTACCGGTGCAGGCTGGAGCCACTGGCCCCGGCCTGCTTGCCCAGCCGTTCATAGCCCTGCCCGCTGCGGTCTTTCAGCATGCGCAGGTAGGCGGCGAACTTGTCCGTGTGCAGTGTCACTGTGACTCGAACACCTCGCTCGGGCAGCGGATGACGGGACGGAAGTTAACACCGTCCCGCCGCACTCCGGGCAGAAACTGACGGATTACGCCACCCGGGGGAGCACCGCCCGGGCCGGACGGCCGCGTCACGGCCCGGCCGGTGTTCTTTCGCAGCGGTTGTCACGACCAGAGCCGCAAGCGTCGCCCGGAGCCGGCCGCCCTAAGTGACGTCGGCCGCGGTCAGGGCCCGGTTCCACACCACGACGTCGTCCACGCTGCCCGGCCAGAAATCACTGTGCGCGCCGCCGGACACCGCGCGGCCGATGGCGAACGGACCCGGTGCGGCGTCCCCGGTGGGCTGGTTCCAGGTCTTGGCCTGCGCGACGCCGTCGACGTAGAGGACGTAGGTGCCGGCGTCGGCGTCGTGCACGCCGGTCAGGCGGTACCAGCGCCCGGGTTGCGGCGCGAAGTCCGACAGGGCCCGGCCCGAGCTGGTCGAGAACGCCAGCCGGTCGTCGGCGGCGGAGTACTGCAGGTAGAACCCGCTGCTCGGGTCGCCGTCCTGGCTGACCGCCGTCGCCCACGAACCCGTGCGGTCCAGCCGGACCCACGCGCTGACCGAGTAGTTCCCGGTCGTGTCCACGACCGGCCCGTTCGTCTGCGCGTACTGGCTCGAGCCGTCGAGCCGCAGCGCGGTGCCGGTCACGCCGGGAACCCAGGCGGGGGAACCGGTCAGGGTTGCGTCGCGGGCACCCGCGCGGTCGTGGGCGACGGCGCCGCTGCCTTCGTCGAGGTTCCAGGCGCCGACCGGGTCGTGCTGCCCGGCCGGGTGGGCGACCTGGAGGCTCTGCCGCTGATGCGTGGTTTCCGGCCGGCCGCCGGGGCCGCGGTAGGACGCGGTCACGTTCAGCGCCGCGGCGCTGCCTGGCTCGGCGCCCGCCGGTGCCGTCAGGGTGTAGTTCCACGTCCGGGACTGTCCGGGCGGGATCGCGGTGGCGGAAGGCCGCCCGGCCGGCGTGGCCGACCAGCCGTCCGGCAGGGCGAGGCTCACCCGCGGCGAGACGAGCGGACTCCGCGTCGTGTTGCGCACCGTGACGTCGATCGGGACGCTCCGGCTGATCGTGACGACGCCGTTGGCGTTGGCGGGCCCGACGCCGATCCTGGCGTCCGGGCTCGACGGCGTCCAGGACTGCAGTTCGGTGACGCCGACGAACGCACCCGGCGGGTTGGTGAACACGAGCCGGACCTTGCTGGTGGTCACGACGGGGAAGGTGATGCGGTTGACGCCGTTGCCCGCCGGCTTCGCCTGTTCGCGGATCTGGCCGGGAACCTCTTGCCAGGCCGAGCCGGTCCAGTACTGCAGGCTGTAGGCCGCGGCCGGCTTGACCCCGCCGCCGTCGTCGTAGCCGTGCCAGCGGATGTCGCCGACCGGCGTCGGGGCGCCGAAGTCGACACCGTAGAAGTCGTTGGCGTTCGGCGAGGCGTAGTTGGTCCACCGGGTGTTCTGGGGCACCTCGTTGTACCAGACCTTGCCGTCGAGGGCGTTCCACGCGTTGTCGTAGGGCGACGTGTATGAGGTGATCGGCCGGGGAAAGCCGGTGCGCAGCGGGTTGGCGGCGTCGTTCACGAGGTCGTCGGCCCCGGGCAGGCGCGGGCGGCCGACGTCGATCGTGGTGTTCCGCAAGGTCGCCGACTGCCGGACGAGCTGTCCGTCGACGTAGAGCCGCATCCCGGCGCCCTGTCCGTAGTGCCGGCCGTCGCGGTCCCACAGCACCGTTACGTCGTGCCCGTGGTAGGGCACGTTCTCGGCGGCGAAGTGGTCCCATGTGGACGGTGTCAGCGGCCGGACGTCCAGTGTGTCCCCGGTCTGCGGGCGCAGTCCGATCAGGCCGGACAGGACGAGGTCGGTGTAGGTCGAGTGGTTGTAGTCCTCGCTGTGGCCGCGGCCGTCGTAGATCCACGCGTCGCGATCCGGGTCGTGGGCCTCGGCGACGTAGGGCTTGCCGTCCTTGGTCTGGGTCCGGGCGTAGGTGGCCAGTGCCGCGGCGTAGTCCTCTTTGGACATCGTGGCCTGCGCGGGGTAGTCGTCGAGCAGGTTGGCGAGGCCGGTGAGGGTCTGCGAGGTGGCGAAGGGCCAGCTGGGGCCGTCCCAGCGGCAGCAGTCGCCGGCGTCCTTCATGAAGAAGGGGCTGCGCCGCTCGGCCGTGGTCGGGCCGTAGGCGCTCGCGAACCCGGCGGGGTCGCGCAGCTGGGACCAGGCCGCGGAGTTCCCGGTGCCGGCGGCGCCGAACATCCACGGGACGAACCCGATCTGCTCGCGGCTGCCGGACAACCGGTGGTCCGGGTTGCCGTCGCGGGCCATCGCGTAGTAGAAGCCGCGTTGCGGGTCCCACAGCCACTTCTGCAGCGCGGCCTTGAGCCCGGCGGCGCGCTGGGCGTATTCGGCGGCGAGCCGGTGGTCGCCGACCGAGTCCGCGATGCGGCTGATCGCGACGGCGTCGCCGTACTGGTAGGAGTTGAGCGTCGGGCGGTACCCGGCGCCGCCGTGGTACGGGTTGGGCGCCTCGTAGGAGGAAGCGGAGTACTCCATGGCGTCCCAGACCGGCACTGACCAGTACAGGCCCAGCTCGGCGTTGAACTGCTTGTCCCAGCCACGATACTGGCGCACGAGGGCGGGAAGCAGTTCGCGCAGGGCCGCGAAGTCGCCGGTCACCTGGGCTTGACCGTAGGCCGAAGTGGCCAGCCACGCGCTGTACTCGTGCGCCCAGTCGGTGGTGTCGGCGTTGACGTCGTCGACGGCCGGCTTGGGCCCGGCGCCGGGGCCGGTGAGCCAGAACCGCAGGTAGTCCTGGGCGTAACCGGGGTCTCGCAGCCAGCGTCCTTCGGTCAGCTGGTGGCCCGCGGCCGCGTTGATCGCCTGGTAGGGCGCGGCGTAGCCGCAGCAGTCGAGGAATTCCGTCGAGATCCAGCCGTCGGTGGGGTTGGTGTAGCGCAGGTGCTCCTTCCACACGCGCCACCGGTAGTAGTAGACGCTCTGCATCGTGGCGTCGGGCAGGTCCACGAACGGGATGTTCGCTTCGTACCAGCCGGGATCGGCGTAACCGGCCAGGGCGGCGGTGTGGTCGAGGAAATGCGTCGCCGTCGCCGGGCGAGCGGCGTCCCCGGGCGCCGCACCCGCGACGCCGGAGAGTGCGATCTGGGCGGAGAGGCAAGCCGTGGCCAGCCAGACGATCACGCCAAGTCCACGCCGGTTACGTCTCCGCGCCAGCTGCCTGCGCATCGCGCCTCCTGAGAGCTTTACAACGTTGTAAAACACAGACTCGACCACTATCGCTCAAGAAAGCCCTAAAGGGAACACCTCACGGCGTTGCACACGGGTCCGGCAAGTCGCCGCTGTGCCGTGGTCGGACGTTGCGAGTGGCTCCGGGAGTGAGCGGGCTGTCGAGTTCGTGAGCCCGGTGACCCGCAACAGCTGGCCGGTGTTGTGGGGTTCAGTCGTCGAAGCCTTGGTGGTCCAGCCGGGAGACGGTGCAGCCGGACAGCCGGTCGCTCGCGTCCCGCGCGTGGGCTGCGCACAGCCTCGCGGTCACGCCGTCCTGGTCGGTCGCCACCGCGGCAACCGGCTCCGCGCAGGGTGTGTGCAGCCGGTCGTAGTCCCACGCGCCGGCGCAGCCAGGTTCGGTGCACCAGGCGCGTCCTCCGTTCGAGTGCAGCGTGACACCGTGGGCCGGGCAGACGCCCCACGGGACGTCGCACAGACCGGGGTCACGGGCCACCCGGACCCGGGCCAGGTCTTCGGCCGTGCGGGAAATTTCGTCGGTGTAGTCGCTCAGGTCGTGGGTCGCCTTCGCGATGGGCCGGGCGAGGCGCTGCAGGTGGCCGTCGGGCGCGGTCTGCAGCCGGGCGGCCACCTCCGCGGTCCGCGCCGCGAGCGCTTCGGCGTCGGCGGCCAGCGCCCGCAGCTCGGCCGGCAGGGGCTCGGGCGTGGTCGGCTCAGGCATGCTCGTCCTCGGTCGATTCGGGGGCTCAATGAGCGCGGACTGCGCAAGTACCCCGAACCCAGCACCCCAAACCATCGCGCGCGGGTGTGGTCACCGACGTGCATCCGCGCGCGGGACGGTCAGTGTCGGGCACGAGTCGCTCCGGCTCGCTGTTCAATCGGATGAGCGCCCCCGGCCCTCGATCAGCTCGCTCTCGGAGGCACCGTCCTGGCCACGGTGACGAGGCTGTCGCCGGAAACACGATGCCCAGGTCGAAGGCGCGCAGGTCGGTGATCGTCACGATCCGGTCGGTGCCGCCGCGCAGCTCGATCGACACGTCGATGCCGTGCGGCGCGAGGGCCCGGACCCGGTCGGCGAGTGCTCAGCCGATGAGCGTGGCGAGTGTTTTCGCATGTACCTGCTGATGGCCAACGACACCGGGTCCGAGCAGCGTGAACGCAGCTACCTGCAGCTGTTCGCCAAACAGCTGGTGAGCGGGGTGATCATCGCTCCGGTCGGCAACGTGGAGCCGGAGCTGGCCCGGATGCGCTCGTTCGGCATCGCGAGCGTGCTCAGCGCCCGCCACGCCGAGTCGCCCGAGCAGGCGTCCGTCTCGATCGACCACGTCGCGGGCGGCCGGCTGGCGGCGGCCCACCTGATCGAGCTGGGCCGCCGGCGGATCGGGTTCGTCTCCTCGTCGCTGGAGCTGAAGCAGGTGGCCGACCGGCTCGACGGTGCGCTGTCGGCCGTGCGTTCGGCACCCGGCGTCACCCTGGAAGTCATTCCGGTGCCCGAGCGCTCGGTCGAGGCCGGCATCGCCTGCGCGGACGCGATCGCGAGCAGGCCGCCCGCGGCCCGCCCCGACGCGTTGTTCTGCGCGAACGACCTGCTGGCCATCGGGGTCGTCCAGGCCTTCGTGGCGTCGAAGGTCGTCAGCGTGCCGGCCGACATCGCCGTGGTCGGCTACGACGACATCGAGTTCGCCCGGTCGACGATCGTGCCGCTCACCAGCATCCGGACGCCGCACGCCGAGCTGGGGACCGCGGCGGCCGACCTGCTCTTCGCGGAAATCGACGCGCTCGGCTCGGCCGGCCGTCACGGCGGCCCCGACCTGCCGCGGCCGCAGATCGAGTTCTCTCCCGAGCTGGTCGTGCGGGCCTCCACCGTTACTGCCGGTGGGCGTCCTGGTACTGCTGGTCGGTGACGGGTTCGAGCCAGGTGGTGCCGTCGCCGCCGGGTTCGGGGCCCTCCAGCATGGCGATGTGGCTCATGCAGGTGGTGCTGGTGCCGCCGTGCCAGTGCTCCTCGCCGGGCGGTGTCCAGACGGTGTCGCCGGCCCGCATGCGGATGACCTGGCCGTCCCGGTTGACGACGAGACCGACGCCGTCGGTGACGTGCAGGGTCTGCCCGACGGCGTGGGAGTGCCAGTGGGTGCGGGCGCCGGGGGTGAACCGGACCAGGGAGGCGACCAGGCGGGACGGGGGCTCGGGCGTTTTGATCATGGTCAGGTAGACGTCGCCGGTGAAGCGCTCGGCCGGGGTCTTGACGGTGTCGTTGACGGGGATGAAGTCCACGGTGTTCTCCTGGGGGTCAGCTGCGGAAGACTTGCTTGGCGACGGCCATGGCGGCCATCGCTCGCGGCCAGCCGGCGTAGAAGGCCAGGTGGGTGATCGCCTCGATCAGCTCGGCCTCGGTGTTGCCGTTTTCCTCGGCCAGGCCGAGGTGGAAGACCAGCTGCTCGGTGTTTCCGTTCGTGGCCAGCGCGGCCACCGTGACGAGGCTGCGTTCCTTCGGCGTCAGATCGGTGCGCTTCCACACCTCGCCGAAGAGGACGTCGTCGGTGAAGTGCACCAGTGCGGGCGCGAAGTCGCCGAACATCTGTTCCGCGCCGGACGGCTCGGGCCGGGTGTCGTCGGTCATCGTGTTCCCTTTCGTTGATCTTGTTTCGAGTGGTGAGCACGCAGGCCCGCGACCGCGGTGGTCTTCCCGGAGGTGGTCACGCTTCGAGGGAACGCCTGTTCGCGGACGCGCGGGAGGTCGCGTCTTTCCGGGTTACGACAGAACCCCCCTCACGGGTTCGGCCCGTCGTACGGTGGAAGTGTGAGCGCCAAGAGCACCGAGGTCCGCGACTTCCTGGTCACCCGCCGGGCCAAGATCAGCCCCGAGCAGGCCGGGTTGCGGCACTACGGCGGCAACCGCCGCGTTCCGGGCCTGCGCCGCGAAGAGGTCGCCATGCTCGCCGGGGTCTCCGCCGACTACTACACCCGCGTCGAGAAAGGCAACCTCGCCGGCGTCTCCGACAGCGTCCTCGATGCCATCGCCGAAGCACTGCAGCTCGACGAAGCCGAGCGCGTCTACCTGTTCGACCTCGCCCGCGCCGCCAACGCGGCCGGGCGCCCCCGCTCGGCTTCCGGGCAGCGGCGCCGGTCTCCGCAGCGGGTCCGGCCGGTCGTGCAGCAGATCCTCGACAGCATGACGACGACGGCCGCGTTCGTCCGCAATGGACGGTTGGACATCCTCGCCACCAACCCGCTCGGCCGCGCGCTGTACTCGCCGGTGTTCGACAGCCCGACGCGCACCAGCGAGGTCTCCCTGCCCAACCTCGCCCGCTTCGGGTTCCTCGACCCCGCGGCCCGCGACTACTTCCCGGACTACGGCAAGTCCTGCCACACCTCGGTCGCCATCCTGCGCACCGAAGC
Source organism: Amycolatopsis kentuckyensis (assembly GCF_002155975.1). Lineage (GTDB taxonomy): Bacteria > Actinomycetota > Actinomycetes > Mycobacteriales > Pseudonocardiaceae > Amycolatopsis > Amycolatopsis kentuckyensis. The sequence continues at coordinate 23,290 of NZ_MUMI01000204.1, read as the reverse complement.
CGGCCGCGACCCCCACAACCGCGACCTTTCCGACCTCATCGGCGAGCTGTCCACCCGCAGTGAGGACTTCCGCACCCGCTGGGCCGCCCACGACGTCCGCCTGCACCGGACCGGCACCAAGGAGTTCCGCCATCCGGTCGTCGGCGAACTCGTCCTCGACTTCGAAGCGATGGAACTGTCCGCCGACACCGGGCTCACGCTCACCGCCTACGCCGCCCGGCCCGACTCGCCCTCGGCGGAACGGCTCCGGCTGCTGGCGAGCTGGGCCGCGCCGTCAGCGTGGGGGAGCGGTGGTGCGCCGGGGGACCAGTTTCGGCGATAGCTTGATCTGCGTCGCCGGGCGGTTCCGGTCGGCGATGCGTTCCAGGAGGAGCCGGGCGGCGTCGGTGCCGATGTGGTGACCGGCCTGGTCGACGCTGGTGAGGGAGATCGGGCCCAGCGCCGCGACGGTGGTGTTGTCGTAGCCGGCGAGGGAGATGTCCTCCGGCACGGACAACCCCGCCTCGGACAGCGCGGTGAGCACGCCCATGGCGACGATGTCGGCGCCGGCGAAGATCGCCGTCGGGCGCTCGGGACGGGCGAGGATCTGCTGGGCGCCGAGGTAGCCGCCCTCCTGGGTGTAGCTGGTCGAGACGATGTCGGCGGCCAAGCCCCTGGCGTGCATGGCTCTCCGGTAGCCCTCGGCGCGGACGGCGTTGGGCATCTCGGCGAGGCGGGCGCGGTCGGTCTCGTGGTGTTCGATGTGGACGATGTGGCGGTGGCCGAGGTCGGCGAGGTGGTCGACGACGAGCGCGGCGCCGACGGTGTCGTCGTCGGTCACCGTGTCGTAGTGGGCCGACCGGGTGTGGCGGCCCACCACGACGGTGGGGACGGTCTGGGCGAGACGTTCGAGGCGGGCCTTCGACATGACCGGGGCGATGAGGACGAGCCCGTCCATGCCGCGGTCGACCATCGCGTCGGTGAGCTGGGTTTCGTCGGTTTCGTTGTCGCAGCTGGGGCCGAGCAGGACGTGGTAGTCGGTGTCGCGGAGCGTGTCGGTGAGGCCGTCGAGGATTTCGGGGAAGAACGGGTTGCGGATGTCGGGCAGCATCACGCCGATGGTGTAGGTCTGGCCGCGCAGGCCGCGGGCGGCCGCGTACGGCCGGTAGCCGAGCTCCTCGATCGCCCGCTGGACCTTCGTGCGCATGGCCGGGCTCGCACCGTAGGCGTTGCGCAGCACCTTCGACACCGCCGTCGTCGAGACTCCTGCGTGACGGGCGACGTCGACGATCGTCACGCGTCGCGGGGGATCGGCACGGTCCATATGGGAAACGTTACCTGTCGCACGCAAGGTAGGCACCAGGCATCTTGACGTGCCTTCCGGCGACTCTTAAAGTCGTCCGCACCCTCAGTGGGCAACGTTACCCAAAGATCTTTGACCAGGGCCGATGCTTCGGCCGCAATGTTGAAACGTTCAAATGAGGTGGGCGCCAATGACTGTCGCCATCAAGGACCGACGCGCGGCCGCCGTCGCGTCGCCGCCGGACCGCCGGCGCGGCCGCGGCAGCGGGCGGGCGACCCCGCCGTGGTGGTTCACCGTGCCCGCGTTGCTGCTGTTCGCCTTTGTGGTGCTCGTGCCCAGCGCCCGGGGCATCTACTACGCGTTCACCGACTGGGACGGCCTGTCACCGGCCTTCTCCTGGATCGGCTTCGGCAACTTCGCCGAGATGCCGGCCGATCCCGCGGCCACGCAGGCGCTCTGGCACACGCTGGTGATCGCCGTGGCGATCACGGTGATCCAGAACGGCGTCGGCCTGCTGCTGGCTCTCGGCGTGAACAGCATGATCAAGTCCCGCAACGTGCTGCGGGTCCTCCTGTTCGCCCCGGCCGTGGTCACGCCGATCGTGTCCGCCTACCTGTGGCGCAACCTGCTCGGCCCGGACGGCGCCGTCAACAGCCTGCTGGGCGCCGTGGGCCTGGATTCCTGGCGGCAGGACTGGCTGGGCGACCCGGACCTCGCGCTGTGGTCGGTCGTGGGGGTGATCGTGTGGCAGTTCGCCGGGTATTCGATGGTGATCTTCCTGGCCGGGCTGCAGTCGGTGCCGCGCGAAATCCACGAGGCGGCCGCCATCGACGGCGCCGGCGCGATCCGGCGCTTCTGGTCGGTGACGCGGCCGCTGCTCGCCCCGGCGTTCACGATCAACCTGATGCTGTCGATCATCGGCGGGATCAAGCTGTTCGACCAGGTGTACGCGCTGACCGGCGGCGGCCCGGGCCACGCGACCGACACGCTCTCGACGTTGATCTACAAAGACGCCTTCACCCTGGGGGAGTTCGGCTACAGCATCGCGCTGGCGGTGGTGCTGACCCTCGTCGTGTCGGTGGCGTCCACCGGGCAGTACTTCGGGCTGTCGCGAGCCGAGAAGGCGGTGTCGTGAACCGCTACCGAGGCCGCACGCTGACGCTGGAACTGGTGATGATCGCCGTCGGGCTGGTCTTCGCGTTCCCGGTCTACGTGCTGGTGAACCTGGCCATCCGCCGGCCGTCGGACACCTCGTCCCCGATCGCGCCGACCACCTCGCCCACCTTTGACAACTTCACGCAGGCGTGGGACCAAGGAGCACTGGGCGGGGCACTGGCCAACAGCGTGCTCGTCACCGCCGGCTCCGTGGTCGTCATTCTCGCCGTCTCCGCGCTCGCGGCCTACCCGCTGGCCCGGGTCGCCGCCCGCTGGTCGCGCTGGACGTTCCTGCTGATCCTGCTGGGCCTGGTGCTCCCGTTCCAGCTGGCCGCTTTGCCGCTGTACCAGACGATGCGCGACCTCGGCCTGCTCGGGACGCCGTGGGCGCTGATCCTGTTCTATTCCGGGCTGCAGGTGCCGTTCACGACGTTCCTGTACGTCGGGTTCCTGCGCGCGGTGCCGCGCGAGTTCGAGGACGCGGCGCTGATCGACGGGTGCACGACGCTGCAGGGCTTCCGGTACGTCGTGCTGCCGATGCTCAAGCCGGTGACGGTGACCGCGCTGGTGCTCAACGCGGTGGCCGTGTGGAACGACTTCTTCACCCCGCTGCTGTACCTCAGCGGCGGCGCGCAGCAGACGCTGCCGGTCGCCATTGCCGGGTTCGTCGGCCAGTACGTGTCCGACTGGAACCTGATCTTCGCCGCGCTGGTGATCAGCATCGTCCCCATCCTCGTCGTCTACTTCGCGCTGCAACGCAGCATCATCAACGGTTTCGCCGGAGGGCTCGAAGGATGACGGACACGCTGACGCCGTACGCACTCCAGACCGAGCAGCGCCACGAGCCCCTCGGGCTCGGCGAGCCGCGCCCGCGGCTGTCGTGGCGGCTGGCGAGCGACCGCCACGGCGCCGCGCAGAGCGCCTACCGGATCACCGCCGCCGAACGCGCGGCCGACCTCGACGACCCCTCGCGGCTGCTGTGGGACAGCGGCCGCCGGGCATCCCGGGACGGTGTGCTCGTGCCGTGGGACGGACCGGTCCTGCGCTCGGCCACCCGCTACCACTGGCGCGTCGAACTCTGGGACGAGACCGGCGCCGCGGCGGGCGCGGGCGAGAGCTGGTTCGAGACCGGCCTGCTGCACCGCGACGACTGGACCGCGGGGTGGATCGGCCGCGATCCCCACGCCCAGCCGGTCTTCGACCCGCCGACGGATCACGATCAGCCGCTCGGCGAGCCTCCGTTGCACCTGCGGCGGGAGTTCGCGCTGACGCGGGAACCGGTGCGGGCCCGCCTGTACGCCACCGCGCACGGCGTCTACGAGGCGTCGCTGAACGGGGAGCGCGTGGGCGACGTCGAGCTGGCACCGGGGTGGACGGAGTATCACCACCGGCTGCAGTACCAGACCTACGACGTCACCTCGTTGCTGCGGGCCGGCGAGAACGCGCTCGGCGCGGTGGTCGCCGACGGCTGGTGGTCCGGGTTCGTCGGGTTCGACGAGCGCCGCCCCGCCCGCCACTACGGCGAGCACCCCGGCTTCTTCGCGCAGCTCGTCGTCGACTTCGCCGACGGTTCGCGCCAGGTGGTGGCCACGGACGCCGCCTGGACCGAGCGGCCCGGCGCTGTGCGCTTCGCCGACCTGCTGCTGGGGGAGTACGTCGACGCCTCCGCCGTTCCCGGGGCGTGGAAGCCGGTGGCTGTGCTCGGGACCGAGCCGGGCCCGCTGGTGGCCGAACCCGACCAGCCGATCCGCGTCACGCGGGAAGTCGCGCCGATCTCCGTCGTCGAGCGGGAAGCCGGCCGGTTCATCGTCGACTTCGGACAGAACCTCGTCGGCCGGGTGCGGTTGACCGTCCGCGACGCGCCGGCCGGGCAGCGGATCGTCCTGCGGCACGCCGAGATCCTCGACGACGGCGAGCTGTACGTGGCGAACCTGCGGCGCGCCACCGCCACGGACGGCTACGTCTCCGGCGGCGAGCCGGTCGAGGTGTTCGAACCGCGGTTCACCGTGCACGGCTTCCGGTACCTGGAAGTCACCGGGTACGCCCTCTCGGCGGACGACGTGGTGGCCCGGGTGCTGCACAACGACACGCCGTGGACGGGGGCGTTCGAGTGCTCCGACCCGATGGTGAACCAGCTGCAAGCCAACATCGTCTGGGGGCAGCGGGGCAACTTCGTCGCGGTGCCCACCGACTGCCCCCAGCGGGACGAACGCCTCGGCTGGCTCGGCGACGCGCAGATCTTCGCGCCGACCGCCAGCCGCAACGCCGACGTTTCGGCGTTCTTGGCGCGCTGGCTGGCCGACGTCGTCGACGGCCAGGACGCCGACGGCGCGTTCGGCGACGTCGCCCCGCGCATCGCGATGCTCCGCGAGGCCGCACCGGCCTGGGGCGACGCCGGCGTGATCATCCCGTGGCACCTGTGGCGCACCTACGGCGACCGCCGCGTGCTGGAGCGGTGTTTCGACGCGATGGTCGCCTGGGTCGCGCACATCCGCCGCCACAACCCCGATCTGCGCTGGCGACACCGCACCGGCAACTCCTACGGCGACTGGCTGCAGATCGACGTCACGACGCCGCGGGACGTGCTCTCGACGGCGTACTTCGCCCGCAGCGCGCAGATCGTGGCCGATGCCGCCGAGGTACTGGGGCGAACCGACGTCGCGGCCGAACACCGCGCCCTGCACGCGGAGATCCGCGCCGCGTTCATCGAGTCCTACGTGGCTGAAGACGGCGCCGTCGCGGGTGGTACCCAGACGGCGTACCTGCTGGCACTGGCGTTCGGGCTCGTCCCGGACGAACTCGTGCCTGCCGCCGTCGACCACCTCGCGGCGGATGTCGAGAAGCGCGGCAACCGGCTCACGACCGGGTTCGTCGGCGTCGCCCTGCTCTGCCCGGTGCTGTCCGACCACGGCCGCGACGACCTCGCGTACGCGTTGTTGCAGCAGGAGGAGTTCCCGTCGTGGGGCTACTCGATCCGGCACGGCGCCACCACGATCTGGGAGCGCTGGGACGGCTGGACCGAGCACGGCGGCTTCCAGTCCGCCGCGATGAACTCCTTCAACCACTACAGCCTCGGCAGCGTCGGCGACTGGCTCTACGGCCGGGTCGCCGGCATCGACCAGACCCCGGACTCCGTCGCCTACTCCGAGCTGTTGCTGCGTCCCCGGCCCGGCGGCAGGCTGACCTGGGCCCGGGCCGAGCAGGAGACCGCGCGGGGCCGCGTCGCCTGCGGCTGGGCCCACGACGGCGATCGGATCACCGTCACCGCCGACGTCCCGCCGGGGACCGCCGCGGTACTGGAAGTCCCCACGACCGACCCGGCGAGCATCACCGGCCCGGGGGAGCGGACCGGCACCACCCTCCGGCTGACCTCCGGCCACCACGTCGTCACCGCCACCTTCTCGAAGGAGCTGTCATGAAGATCCGCCACGTCCTGCTGGCCGTGACGACCGGCGCCGCGCTGGTCGCCTGCAGCGGAGGCACCAACGCCGCCGGTCCCGGCACCGGCAACCAGACGCTCTCGCTCGCCTCGGTCGACCAAGGTTCCGTCGAAGACGTCGTGAAGGCTTTCGAAGCCGCCAACCCCGGGGTGAAGGTGAACTTCACGACCAGCGGCGCCGACCAGTTCCAGCAGCAGATCCGCACCCAGCTCGCGTCCGGCACCGCTCCCGACGTCATGTCGGTGTGGCCGGGCAACGGCAACCCCGGCACGGTCACCGTCCTGGCCAAGGGGGGCTACCTGAAAGACCTGTCGGACCAGCCCTGGGCCACGAAGTTCCCGAAGGTCGTCAGTGATGTCGCCCAGTTCGAGGGCAAGACGTACAACGCGATCTACGGGATCAACGGCATCGGCGCGATCTACAACCAGGAGGCCATGACGAAGGCGGCCCTCACGGCGCCGACGACGTGGACCGAGCTGCTCGCGTTCTGCCGCACCGCCAAGGAGAAGGGCACGCCCGCGTTCGCGCTGGGCATCCAGGACAACTGGGTCACGCAGGTCGCCCTGTACCCGCTGGCCGCGACGCTGGTGTACGGCCCGGACCGGGACTTCGAGAAGAAGATGCAGGCCGGCCAGACGACCTTCGCGAGTTCACCGTGGGCGGCCGCCTTCACCAAGTACGGCGAGCTGGACCAGGCGGGCTGCTTCCAGGGAAACCCGCTCGGTACGAGCTACGAGGCCAGCCAGAAGCTGGCCGCGACCGGCAAGACGCTCGGCATCATCCAGGGCAACTGGGTGATCTCGCTGCTGAAGAAGCAGAACCCGAGCGGCACCTTCACCCTGAAGCAGGTGCCGGCCACCGACGATCCCGCGCAGACCATCGTCCCCGCGGCCGCCGGTGCGGGTTACGGCGTCAACGCCAAGGCGAAGAACCCCGAGCTGGCGATGAAGTTCATCAGCTTCGTGATGTCCCCGCAGGGCATGAACCTGTTCGCCGGCAAGCAGGGCGGCCTCCCGGCCCTGGCCGACACCGGCTACCACCTCGACCCGTCGCTGAAGGAACTGTCCGGGTACATCAACCAGAACAAGACGGTGCCGTTCATGGACCAGCTGTGGCCCAACCCGAAGGTCCAGCAGACGATGCTCACCGGCATCCAGGAGGTCTTCAGCAAGCAGTCCACCCCGGACAAGGTCCTGGCGGCGATGGACGCCGACTACAAGTCCGGCACCTGATCTCCGCTACAGCAGGGCGTCGGCGGTGATCGGAAAATCGCGGATGCGTCGCCCGGTGGCGTGGAAGACCGCGTTGGCGATCGCCGGGGCCACGCCGACCAGCACGAGTTCGGCCAGGCCTTTGACGCCGAGGGGGTCGGCTTCGCGGTCTTCGCCGTCGAGGTAGATCGCGCGGAGATCTTGGATGTCGGCGTTGACGGGGACGAGGTAGTCGGCGAGGTTGGCGTTGACGATGCGGCCGTCGCGGGGGTCGGTGACGGTGTGCTCGAGCAGGGCGGCGCCGATGCCGCCGACCATGCCGCCGAGGGCCTGGCTGTCGGCGAGCTTGGGGTTGACGATCCGGCCGGCGTCGTAGACGCCGAGCATGCGCCGGATGCGGACCAGCCCGAGGCGGGCGTCGACGGCGACTTCGGCGAACACCGCGCCGTAGCCGTACATCGAGAACCGGTTCTCCTCGGAGGGCGCCCAGGATCCGATCACTTCGAGGTGGTCTCGGTTGCTGCGGGCCAGCAGCTGCCGGTACGTCTCACCGCGGGTCGGGTCGTTCTTCAGGTGCATCCGTCCCTTGCGGACGATGACGTTGGCGGGATCGGCACCGTGCAAGGGCGATCGGGGGTCGTTGACCGCGAGGGTGATCGCTTGGCGGCGCACCTTGTCGCAGCCGTCCTGGACGGCGGAGCCGACGCTGGCCATGGTCATGGAGCCGCCGTGGGGCGGGGTCGGGGGCATGAGCGAGTCGCCGAGCCGGAACTGGACGGTGTCCATGGTGAGGCCGAGTGCGTCGGCGGCGACCTGGGGCATGGAGGTGTAGGTGCCGGGGCCCATGTCGCTGGTGGCCGCCTGGACCAGCGCGGTGCCGTCGGCGTTGAGCCGGACGTGGGCCTGCGCCGGGGCGCGGGCGGTGTCGTACACCGCGGCGGCCATGCCGGTGCCGATCAGCCAGTCGCCGTCGCGAGTGGCCCCCGGCTTGGGGTTCCGGCGTTGCCAGCCGAACTCCCGGGCGCCGAGGTCGTAGCATTCACGCAGCCGGCGGGTGGAGAACGGGAGGCCGGTGGACTGGTCGGTCGCGGGTTCGTTGCGCTTGCGCAGTTCGATGGGGTCGACGCCGAGCTGGTGCGCGAGTTCGTCCATCGCGGATTCGATGACGAGGGCGGCGGAGGCGTAGCCGGGGCCGCGCATCCAGATCGGGGTGTTCACGTCCAGGGGCACGGTCGCATAGGCCTGGCGGACGTTCGGCGTGCTGTAGAGCATCTGGCCCGGAGCCAGCATCGCCTCGGTGAACGTTTCGTAGCTGGAGGTTTCGCCGCGGATGTCGTGGGTCATCGCGGTGAGCCGCCCGGTGCGGTCGGCGCCCAGCCGGAGCCGGTAGGAGTAGGCGGGCCGGAATCCCGTGCCGAAGTACAGCTGCCTGCGCGTGAGGACGAGCTTGACCGGGCGGCCGGTCTCGCGGGCGGCGAGGGCGGCGATGGTGGTGTGCGGCCAGGCGCGCAGCCCGCTGCCGAACGCACCGCCGACGAAGGGCGAGATGACCCGGATCGACGTCTGCGGGATGCCGAACACGGCGGCGAGTTCCTGTTGCGTGCCGCCGATCACCCACTGGGTCTTGTCCCACACGGTGAGCCGATCGCCGTCCCAGCGGGCGATGGTGGCGTGTGGCTCCATGGGGTTGTGGTGGTTGCGAGCGGTGCGGTACGCCAGGTCCAGCCGAACCGGTGCGGCGCCCAGCGCTCGGTCGGCGTCGCCACGCGCGTAGGTCGCCGGTTCGTCGGCGGGGGCGGTGGCCAGGTCGGTGACCGGCTGTTCGGCGGCGTAGGACACCTTCACCAGGCGGGCGCCCTGCTGGGCGGCCTCGTGGCTGGTGGCGACCACGACGGCGACCGGCTGGCCGAAGAACCGGACCCGGCCGTCCTGGAAGACCCGCAGCCGCGAGTTCGGCGCCGGGTTGTTCGACCCCGGATTGTCCAGATAGGGCAGCCGGGGTGCGTTGAGGTGGCTGATCACCCGCTGAACGCCGGGGTGGGCGCGGGCGGCACTGTCGTCGATGCCGGTGATACGACCGCGTCCGACGCTGCTGTCGACCACGGCCGCGTACAGGACGCCGTTCGTCGGGTGGTCGGCGGCGTAGAGCGCGCGCCCGGTCACCTTGAGACGTCCGTCCACCCGGGACTGCGGGGTGCCGACGGCGGTTCGGGGCTGGATCATCGGGTGCCTCCCACGACGCGCAGCTGGCGTTCGACCGTGCGCTTGAGCAATTCGACCTTGAACCCGTTGTGCCGCAACGGCTGGGCGCCATCCACCGCTCGCTGTGCGGCCTCGGCCCACAGTGACTCCGACGGCCGTTTGCCGAGCAGGTGCTGTTCGACGGCGGGCAGTTTCCACGGGACGGTGCCGACCCCGCCGGCCGCGACTTTCGCGGCGCGGATCACCCCGGCCTGGATCGACAGCGCCACGGCCGCGGAGGTCAGGGCGAATTCGTAGCTCTGCCGGTCCCGCACCTTGAGGTAGCCGGACCGCAGTGGACGCGGGAGTGCCGGGATCTCCACCGCGGTGATCAGCTCACCGGGCCGCAGGGCCTGTTCCCGGTTCGGGGTGCTGCCCGGCTGCAGGAGGAAGCCGGCGAAGGGGATGGTGCGTTCGCCGGCGGGACCCTGCAGGTGCACGATCGCCTCCAGGGCGGCGAACGCGACGGCGACGTCCGAAGGGTGCGTGGCAACGCATGCTTCGGAGCCGCCGAGGATGGCGTGGCTTCGGTTGTAGCCGTCGACGGCGGCGCAGCCCGAACCCGGTTCGCGTTTGTTGCAGGCAGCGGTCACGTCCCGGAAGTAAGTGCACCGGGTGCGCTGCATGATGTTGCCGCCGATGGTGGCCATGTTGCGCAGCTGCGCGGACGCGCTCAGCTCCAGGGCTTCCGAGACGACCGGGAAGGCGCCGCGGACCCGCGGATCCGCGGCGGCGTCGGCCATCCGCACCAGCGCGCCGATCCGCAGGCCGCCGCCCGGGGTGGGGGAGACGCCGGTGAGCGGCAGCGCGCCGATGTCGACGAGGGCGCCGGGACGTTCCACGGTCTCGCGCATCAGGTCGACCAGGGTCGTGCCGCCGGCGATGAACCGGCCGCCCCGCTGTCCGGCGGCGATGGCGGCCCGGACGTCGGGCACCTTGGTGTAGGAGAACGGTTCCATCGGTCGTCAGCTCCCCGCCTGCTGGATGGCTTTGACGATCTTGACGTAGCACCCGCAGCGGCAGATGTTGCCGCTCATCCATTCGCGGATCTCTTCCGGAGACCCGATGTGGCCCTCTTTCAGACAGCCGAGGCCGGACATGATCTGCCCGGGGGTGCAGTACCCGCACTGGAAGGCGTCCTGGTCGACGAACGCCTGCTGCAGCGGGTGCAGCGGCGTGTCGTCACCGGGGGACAGGCCTTCGACGGTGGTGACCTGCGCGCCGTCCAGCCGCACCGCCAGCGTCAGACACCCGTTGACGCGCCGGTCGTCGACGAGGACCGTGCAGGCGCCGCAAGCACCGGCGTCGCACCCCTTCTTCGTGCCGGTCAAGCCGAAGTGCTCACGCAGCAGGTCCAGCAGCGAGGTCCGGTTGTCCACGGTGACGGTGCGCCGGGTTCCGTTGACGGTCAACGAAACCTGGCTGCTGTTCGCGTCGGCCGCGGCGGCGGGCTCGGCTCCGAGCAGCGCCGGTCCGGCCACGGCGGCGGCACCGCTCACGGCCGAGGCGGCGATGAACGTCCGCCGGGAAAGGGCCGTCGGCGTGTCCGTCTCGGTGCTTTCGGGCGAGAGGGGATTCTCGGGGGGCATGGGTTCGACCCCATCAGAGGTCCGCGCGGTGTGGGACTCCCTGGTAAGGGGTGTACCGCCAGTACCTCGCAAAGCGGGTGGACGGCACCTATTCTGGCCGGTTGGCTCGGTCAGCACGGTACGGCGACCTCCTCCTGCTCGTGGTCGGTGCCCGCCGGTTTCGTGCCGCGAGTGCGGGCGGCCAGGACGGCGAGCGGCAGCAAGGTGAGGGCGGCGATCGCCGCCCCGACCAGGGGTGGTCCGGTGACCCCGAGCGTGTCCAGCGCGGTGCCCGCGATCGCCGTGCCGGCGGCGATGCCGGTGTTGAAGGCCGACGTGCTCAGCGCGGAGGTCAGAGTCGGGGCGTCGCCGGCGTAGCGGACGGCGAGCGCGGTGACAACGGGGTTGACGGTGAACCCGGCCAGTGCCATCAGGAAGACGAGGAAGACGGCCGCGGCGGGATTCGCGGACAGCGGGATCATCAGGAACAGGGTCGCGGCGGTGACCGCGGCCGCGGTGATGGTGATCGCCATGGGATGCCGGTCGCCGAGGCGGCCGCCTGCGGTCGTACCGCCGAGGGCGCCCGCACCGAAGGCGATCAGGGCGAGCGGGACGACACCGGCCGGGATGCCGGCGCGTTCGGTCAGCAGGGGGGTGAGGTAGCTGTAGGCGGCCAGGACCCCGCCCATGATCAGCATCGCGGCCGCGAGCGCCAGCCACAGCCGGCCCTGGCGCAGGGCCCGGAGCTCGGCCCGCACCGACACCGCCGTCTGCTGCTCGCCGTCGGGGATGAACCGGCTCACGACCACTGCGGCGACCGCGGACAGCGCCGCCAGCGCCCAGAACGGGCCGCGCCACCCGGTGATCTGGCCTGCGAACGCGCCGATCGGCACGCCGACGACGTTGGCCAGGGTCAGGCCGCCCATCATGACGCCAACCGCGCGCGTGGAGTCTCGCGGGCCGGCCGCGGTGGTGGCGACGACGAAGCCGACGGACCAGAACGCCCCGGTCGCCAGCGCGGTGACGACCCGGGCGGCGAGGACGATCACGAAAGAGCCGCTGAGCGCCGCGACGACGTGGCCGAGGCTGAACACGGCCAGCGCCAGGACCAGCGTCCGCCGCTGCGGCAGGCGCAGGGTGGCCAGCGCCATGGTGGGCGAGCCGATGATCATGCCGACGGCGAAGGCGGTGATCAGCAGGCCGGCCTGCGACACGCTCACACCGAGGTCACCGGCCAATTCCGGCAGCAGCCCGGCGATGACGAACTCGGTGGTGCCCAGCAGGAAGGTGCCGGCGGCGAGCACCCAGACGACGGCGGGAAGCTTCCCGGTGTGCATGAAACTCTCTCTCCTTCAGGGAATGGCGTCGCCGACCTGGGCCGCACCGCCGTCGCTGCGGCCGGGCCGGCCTTCGGTCAGGGGGCGAGCAGGGCCTTGATGGCGCGACGCTCGTCCATGGCCCGGTAGCCTTCGGCGACCTGTTCGAGGGGCAGGGTGAGGTCGAAGACCTTGCCGGGGTCGATGCGGCCGGTGAGGACGCGGTCGATCAGGTCGGGCAGGTAGCGGCGCACGGGCGCCGGGCCGCCGCGCAGCCCGACGTGGGAGAAGAACAGTTCCTCGCCCGCGAACTGCACGTCGTGGGGGACGCCGACGAACCCGACGTTGCCGCCGGGCCGGGCCGCGCGCAAGGCCTGCTGCATGGACTCGGCGGTGCCGACGCATTCCAGTACCGCGTCGGCACCGATGCCGCCGGTGAGGTCCTTGATGCGGGCGACGCCCTCGTCGCCGCGTTCGGTGACGACGTCGGTGGCGCCGAACTCGGTGGCGAGTTTCTGCCGGGATTCGTGGCGGCTCATGGCGATGACGCGCTCGGCGCCGAGTTCCTTGGCCGCGATGACGCCGCACAGCCCGACGGCGCCGTCGCCGACCACGACGGCGGTGTCCCCGGGCTTGACCTCGGCGGCGAGGGCGGCGTACCAGCCGGTGCCCATGACGTCGGACACGGCGAGCAAGCCGGGCAGGAACTCCTCGTCCGGGTGCTCGGCGGTGGCGACGAGGGTGCCCTGGGCGTTGGGGATGCGGACGTAGTCGGCCTGGCAGGTGCTCATGAACTCGCGGTGCAGGCAGGAGGACTGCCAGCCGTTGCGGCAGTTCGCGCAGGTGTTGTCGGAGGTGGCGAAGGAACCGACCACGAACTGGCCGGGCTTGACCGCGGTGACCTCGCTGCCGACGTCTTCGACGATGCCGACGTACTCGTGTCCCATCGGGTGCGGGTCGCCGACCGGTTCGAGGCCGCGGTAGGGCCACAGGTCCGAGCCGCACACGCAGGTGAGCACGGTGCGGATGATCGCGTCGGTCGGCTGCTCGATCTTCGGGTCGTCGAGTTGCTCGAACCGGACGTCGCCGGGCGCGTGGATGACAGCTCCCCGCATGGTGACTCCTCTTGCCTTGGCGGTTGCGGGCCGGACGGCCCGCAACTTCAAGACAACCTCCTTCACGCGCCCGCAGCGAGTCACTGGCGAGGGGTGTACCGGCAGTACACCCCAACGTGTCGTGGTGGCGCGTACGGTCGCGCTGTGGACAACCGTGCCGAAGTCCGCGAGTTCCTCGTCTCGCGGCGAGCCAAGATCACGCCGGAGCAGGCCGGGCTGCCGGGCGGCACCCGGCGCCGCGTCCCCGGGCTGCGCCGCAGCGAGGTCGCCGCGCTGGCCGACGTCAGCGTCGAGTACTACGCGAAACTCGAACGAGGGAACCTTGCCGGTGCTTCGCCCGCCGTGCTCGAAGCCGTCGCCCGAGCGCTGCGGCTCGACGACGCCGAACGCGCCCACCTGCTCCACCTGGCCCAGACCGCCGAGGGCGCGGACGTGCTCTCCCGGCCCCGGCAGCGCGCCGAAAAGAAGTGGACGCTGCGTCGTAGTCTGCAGTGGACGTTGGACGCGATCACCGCCGGGCCCGCGTTCGTCAACAACGGCCGGCTGGACCTGCTGGCCGGGAACCGGCTGGCGCGTGCCTTCTACAGCGACATGTATTCCGGCAGCTCGACGCCGAACATGGCGCGCTACCAGTTCCTCGACCCCGCGTCCCGGCGCTTCTTCGCCGACTGGGATCTGGCCGCGGACATCACCGTGGACGTCCTGCGGACCGAAGCGGGTCGCAACCCGCACGATAAGGGCCTGCACGATCTGGTCGGGGAACTGTCCACCCGAAGTGATGAATTCCGCGGTCGCTGGGGTGCTCACAACGTCCGGCGGCACGGTACGGGCGTGAAACGCTTTCATCACCCGATCGTGGGCGACGTCACGCTGACGTGGGAGGCGATGGCGATGGCGGCCGAACCCGGGCTCACCTTGGTGGTGTATACCGCCGAGCCCGGGTCGCCGTCCGCGGAAGGCTTGGAGCTGCTGGCGTCCTGGACCGCGGTTCAACCCGATCGGTGACTGCTCGGCTGCTCCGTTTCGTGCGTGGCAGCCCAGGAAGACAGCAGCCGCAACGCCTCCTCCGACGGCGACCCGGGCTCGGCGGCGTAGATCGTCAGGGTGAGACCGGGTTCTGCGGCCAGTTCGAGGCCTTCGTAGGCGAGAGTCAGGTTTCCCACGACCGGGTGGTGGAAGGTCTTCGATCCGCTGCCGTGGTGGCGGACGTTGTGCGCGCCCCACCGGGCGCGGAACTCGTCACTGCGGGTGGACAGTTCCCCGACGAGGTCGTGCAGGCCCTTGTCGTGCGGGTTGCGGCCTGCCTCCGTGCGCAGGATCTCGACGCAGACATCGGCGAACAGGCCCCAATCCGGGTAGAACCGGTGAGAGGCCGGGTCGAGGAACTGGAACCGGGCGATGTTCGGTGGCTGCTGCGGGCTCGCGTAGACCTCGGAGTAGAAGGCTCGCGCGAGGCGGTTCGCCGCGAGCAGGTCCATCCGTCCATTGCGGACGAACGCGGGTCCGTCGGTGACCGCGTCGAGGACCCACTGCAAGCTGCGGCGCGGGGTCCACTGCTTGCTTTTGGGCCGTCGGCGCAGGATCGCGCTCGTGCCGTCGGCGGCGCGGGCGAGGGCGAGCAGGTGGGCCCGTTCCGCGTCGTCGAGCTGCAGCGCGCGGGCCACCGCGTCCAACACGGACGGGGAGACACCGGCGAGGGTGCCGCGTTCGAGCTTCGCGTAGTACTCGACGCTCACGTCGGCCAGCAGGGCGACTTCGCTGCGGCGCAGCCCCGGTACCCGCCGTTTGCTCCCGGCCGGGAGGCCGGCCTGCTCCGGCGTGATCTTGGCCCGCCGCGAGACGAGGAACTCGCGGACCTCCTGACGATTGTCCACACCATCACCTTAGGTCCGCTCGACCGGGCGAGGGGTCCCCTGTCAGTACACCTTTCGAGAGAACCTCCCGGTTCACAGCTGCGCCTGGTTCCCTGGAAGGGAAGCCGAGCCCGACCAAGGAGTCACCATGTCGACCTTCGCACTCATCGGCGCCGGCCCCGGCCTGGGGCTCGCCACCGCACGGCGCTTCGGGGCCGCCGGTCACGCCGTCGCCCTGATCGCCCGCGACGCCGAGCGCCTGGCCGAGCTGACGGCCGGCCTGTCGCGCGAGGGGATCGAGGCGCGCGCGTTCCCCGCCGACGTGCTCGATCGCGCCTCGCTCGGCGCCGCGCTGCAGGAAGCCGCCGAGGTCCTCGGGCCCGTCGAGATCCTCCAGTTCAGCCCGGTGCCCCGCGCCGACTTCATGAAGCCGGTCCTCGACACGAGCGCCGACGACCTCGACGCCCCGCTGGACTTTTCGGTGAAGGGACCGGTCACCGCCGTGCACGCCGTGCTGCCCGGCATGCGCGCGCTGGGCCGGGGGACCGTCCTGTTCGTGAACGGGGGCACCGCCGTGCGCCCGCACCCCGAGCGCGCCGGCACCTCGATCGCCTTCGCCGCCGAGAGCGCCTACGCCAGCATGCTCCACGACGCGCTCGCTCCGGAAAACATCCACATCGCCCAGCTGATCGTCCCCGGCGCCATCCGGCCCGACGCGGAGCACAGGAGCCCGGACGTCCTGGCCGAGCGCCTGTTCGACATCCACGCCAAGCGCGACGGCTTCCGGCACTTCGCCGAACCGATGCCGAACTGACCCGGGAGGACCTCGTGATTCTTGCCCGCGCGACCCTGGCCGCGGCGCTGCTGGCCGTGGCCGCCTGCAGCCCCGAAGCACCGCCTTCGACGACCCTCGTACCCACGACCGGGAGCACCGCCGCCGTGAACATCCACCTCACCGTTCAGGGTCGCGTCGTGAACGCGACCTTGAACGACAGCGCCGCCGCCCGCGATTTCGCCTCCCTCCTGCCACTCACGCTGAACCTGAGCGACTTCCACGGGACGGAACGAATCGCGGACCTGCCTCGGCGCCTGTCCACCGCCGACGCCCCGGAGAGCGCCGACCCCAAGGCCGGCGACCTGGCGTTCTACGCCCCATGGGGCAACCTGGCCATCTACTACCGCGACGCACCGCCGGCGAGCGGCGTGGTCATCCTCGGCCACCTGCCCGACGGCGGCGCCGAGGTGCTCGCCACCGCCGACCAGGTCACCGTCGAACTCGCTCGCTGAACCTGGAGAACATCAGAGATCGCCGTCGAAACCTTCGGCAGTCTCAATGCGGCGTCAGCCGGCAACGGTCGACGACGTACGGCCGTGAACTGTTGCATGAACACGCATCCTGTGCAGGGATGCTACGAACGTGTGTTCGAGTCTCCTTCTGAACACGCCGACGCGGGAAACCTCCCGCGTCGCCACTCGGGTGTTCTGTGAAGCGATCGACGATCCGTTCTGTTGTCCGGACCGAGTTTTCGTGAACCGGTGCCGGCAGTCGAGCTGCTGGTTGGTGGCCACCTGCAGGGTGAGACCATAGATTGACTTGAGTTGCGCATACACGCCGAAGCCCCAGCTGCCACGCGGCTGGGGCTTCGACGAGTCGGGCCCCTCACTGGCTACGTTGTCCCGCCGGTGCTCAGTGGAATCGGAAAGTCGGCCGCGGCTTGTCTCCCGACGAGCGGATTGCCGGAGTTGGAGGCGTGAATGAGCTGTGTCCGGCGCTGAGGACTACTTGTGGGTTGATGATGGTTCTTCTGTGTCGTGTCATTTCGAGTGTTGTTTCCTACGCGTGGTTCGGTGCTGTGGCTTGGATCGAGATGTCGGTTTGCCTGGGATCTTCGGGCCGTCGGTTTTCCGAGCTGCGTGTACGCGTCGACGACCGACGCCGGGATTCGGCCCCGGTCGGCTGCTTCGTATCCGTTGTTCCGGACCCAGGAGCGGATGTCATGAGTTGCGGTGTAGCCGTCGTCCGCCGGTGCGGCGGGCAGCCGCGACGAACGGCTCCAGTGCTGCACGTAAGGCGTTGGCGTTCGAGTTGGAGAGGTCGATCTCGTAGGCTGCTCCGTCGAGTCCGAACGGGACAGTCTGGTCGGCCTGGCTGCCGTCGATGTCGTCGGAAATTTCGATCGTGAGTTTCTTGGCCATCTGTGCCTGTTGGTCCTTCGTCTGGACCGGTGTTGGAAATCGCGACACTCGTACCAAGATGGCATTCTTGACGTGATCCTACTCGCCGACCGTGGGCAGTCTCTTCGCCACTGACTGGATGAAGTCCATTCGCGTCTTGGCAGCCTCCTCGGTGGTGAACACCTCCACCGAGCCACCGCGTCCTCCTGCAGGTACTCGACGTCGTCAGTCTTGACGCACGAGTCCCCGAAAGCCGTCTTCGAGCCGTAACCGTTCGGCCGGCCGAGCAGGTTGTTCGGGTCGTCCTTCGCGGTGCAGGTCTTGATCAGGTTCAGCGTGGCGATCTTCTCGCCGAGCGTCTTCATGACGTCGACGGCCGTCTTCGATGTGCTGCTGTTCTCGGCGGAGGCAGCGCGCGACGGGGACGGCCAGGACAGTACGTCCGATGACAACGAACGCCTCCAGCGTGGTGGTGGCCAGCGCCGGTATGTCTCGGCGAATAGATCTTGTGTTACGGCAAGCAATGAACTCGTGGCCCTGGCGCTCGGCGGCAGGGTGCCACAGTGATGATCGGTAATGGCTGGCGAAAAGAAGATCTGGCTGCACTGCGAGCCATCCAGGGTTGGGCGAACAATGTGGTCGGCTTTTCCGCCCGCGTGGTCGACAAAGGCTACGTCGGTTGCGGTGTCGCAGGCTTGAACAACAGCTGTGCTGATCCTTTCGTCGTAGCGGCTCGGCGTGAAGAACTCTTCAGGTATGACCGCGTGATGAGCGATCCCGAACGCTGGTTTCGAACGGCTCGTGACGCGCGTCGGCTGAGGAGGGTCGGTGGCTCCTCGTGGCGAACGTGCCGGCAGACGAAAGCACACAAGAGGTCGAGCTTGAGGTTCAGTCTGCCGAGCTTCACGCGTTATCCGTGGTCTTGGACGCGTCCGGGGGCCCGTTGGGATCCATTGTCGGTCCGAGGGCATCGAGTTGCCGTTGGACACGCAGAGCGTCGGCATCTCGGTTGTGTCCGCGATAGAGCCCGAGAGCCTCCCGCCATACGGCGCGGGCCTGCTCGGGATGGTCGAGGGCGGTGTAGGAGTGACCCAGGCGGTCGAGGGTTTCGGCGATCTCGGTGATGTTGCCCAGCCCCCGGCGCAGTGCGAGGGCTTGCCGGTAGTGGTGGATGGCCTCGTGGTGGTTGCCGGTGCGGTGCTCGATCAAGCCCAGGCCGTCCAGGGCAGTCGCCTCGCCGGTAAGGTCGCCGTGCTCTCGATGCAGGGCGAGGGCTGCTCGACAGTGGTTGCGGGCGGTGTCGTAATTCCCTAGCTGAGCGGTGTGCCAGCCCACTTGGTTGAGTGCGAGAGCTTGCCACGCGGGCTGGTCTAGGACGCGGTAGAGGTCTAGGGCGCGGCGGGCGTGTTCGAGTGCCCGTTGGTGGTCTCCACGTCGTGCCCACATCCGCCCGAGGGTGCTGTGGGTGTGGGCCTGCTGAGTGAGCTCGTGGTGCTGTTCCGCCAGCGCGAGTGCGTGGTGCAGGTGTTCGACGGCCTGCGTGTGTCGACCAACCCCTGCGTGGGCATAGCCGAGGCGCCGGTGGATGCGGGCGAGGACGGCGGGATCGGACAGGTGGCTGCCGGCCTCGGCGGCAATCTGCCACACGGTCAGTTCGTCATGGCGGTGCCCTCGTCGCCAGTGGAAGGTGTGCAGGACCCAGGCAAGCCGCCACACGATCTGGTGTCGCCGCTGGGTGGCGGCGGCGTGCTGGGCGGCCAGCAGGTGACGGTGGTGGGCATCGAGCCAGGCCAAGGCCGCCGACTGGTCGGTCAATGGCTGCGGGCCGGTGCCTGGGGCGGGTGGATCGAGCCTGATCGGATCGCGGGAGGAGTCCAAGAGCTGATCCGCAGTGTGGGCGGTGTACAGGTAGAAGTCCACCACACGCTCCTGTGCCGCTTGCACTTTCGGTTCCGGCAGGCGGTCGCAGGCGCTGACGGCGTAGGCCCGAATCAGGTCGTGCATCGAGTAACGACCGCGCGAGTGTTGAACGAGCAGCGAGTGCCCCTCCAGGGCATGCAGTGCCTTGCGCGTGTCCGCTTCCGGAAGGCCGGTGAGGGCGACCGCGGCCGGCAGGGTGGTGTCGGGGCCGGGGGCGATGCCCAGCAGCCCGAACACGGTGCGCTGTTCGTCGGTGAGCCGGCGCAGGGACCAGGACAACACGGTGGGAAGACTGGCGGCAGGGTCGTTCTCGTCGTCGAGCATCCCCAGCCCCAGATCACGCAGCTCGGCGGCGACCTCGGCCAGCGGGACGCCGCCGGGCCGGGTGGCGGCGGTGCGGGCGGTGATCGACAAGGCCAGCGGATATCCCCCGCACAACTTGACCAGCTCGTCGACGGCGCCTGGCTCGGCGGCGACACGTTCGGCGCCCAGCCGCGCGGTGAGCAAGGCAAGGGACTCGGCGCGGGCAAGGATGTCGAGTTGCAGGTGGCGGGCGCAGTGCCGGTCGATCAGCGATGCGAGCCTGGTGCGGCCGGTGACCAGCACGGTGCAGGACGGCGACCCGGGCAACAGGGGGACCACCTGGTCAGCGGTGGCGGCGTTGTCCAGCACGACCAGCATCCGCTTCCCCGCGACCACGCTGCGGTACAGCGCGGCCTGTGCGTCCAGGTCGGTGGGGATGCGGCCGGAGTCGACTCCGAGGGCGTTGAGGAACCTGCGCACCGCCGCCTCGGGGGTCATCGGATCTTGCGTGGGGCTGAACCCGTGCAGGTCCACGAACAGCTGCCCGTCGGGGAACTGCCCGGCGTGCTGGTGCGCCCAGGCCAGAGCCAGCCAGGTCTTTCCGATGCCCCCGGACCCGCCGATTGCCGAGATCATCACCGTGGCGGGGCCTCGTGCGCCCACCCCGGTCCCGCCCGGCAGCGGGTCCTGATCCGGTTCGGCGGTCAGCGCCCGGCCCAGGCCGGCGAGTTCGGTGTTGCGGCCGGTGAACCACCGTGGTGGCGCGGGCAACTGCCGGGGTACCGGCTGCTCCGCTTTCGCGGCTGTCCCATCGCTGATCGCCGCTGGCGGCGGGTTAAGGGTGGGGTCGGCGGCGAGGATACGCTGATGCAGGTCCCGCAGCGCGTTGCCGGGCTCGGTGCCCAGGTCCGCGACTAGCCGGGTGCGCAGGCGCCGGTAACGGGCCAGCGCGTCGGAGGTGCGTCCGGCGCGGTGCAGGGCGAGCAGGAGTTGGGCGGCGACACGTTCGTCCAAGGCGTCCCGATCCGCCAGCGTGAACAGTTCGGGCAGTACCTCGGTGTGTCGGCCGCAGCGCAATGCCAGGTCGATACGGTCGAGCCGGGCGGCGACGTGTTCCTGCTCGAGACCCGTGCGGACGGCCGCTAGCCACGGGGTGTCCAGCCCGGCGAACGGTTCACCCCGCCACAGCCCCACCGCCTCCTCCAGCAGCGCCAACGCCCGTGCGTCTTCTCGCCCGCGCGCCTGCTGCACGAGGTGGCGGAACCGATGCAGGTCCACCGCCTCCGGATCCACCTCCAACATGTACACGCCGCCCCGCCGCACCACCGCGACCTCACCCGCCAGCACCCGTCGTAGCCGCGACACATAGTTGCTCGCCACCTGCCGTGCCTTGAAGGGCAACCGATCCGCCCACACGCGTTCCAGCAGCTGCTCCATTGTGACGCCCCGGTTCGCCTCCACCAGCAGGACCGCTAGCACACACCGCTGCCGTGCGTGACCGACCTCCACCAACCGGCCGTCGACGCGCAGCTCGACCTGCCCGAGCACACGCAGCTCTGTCGCCACGATGCCCACCTCCCCCGTACCCCTTCCTACTCTGCCCGCACGGCGACTTGCGACCGCTGACCAGGCGATTGCCACAACGAGGTGAAGCTATGACGACTCAGGAGCCCACCCTCTCTACGAGGTCGGCATCAGTTAGCCGATCGCAGGAACAGAAACCAAAGGTCATGGTGAATAGACCGGCCAGGGAACCGAGAGAGGGAGAAACGTGATGCGAACTGCGCGCCGCACGCTGATGATCTTGGCGATGCTCGCCGGGGTGTGGCCGGCATTGGCCGTTCCGGCACAGGCGAGCGGCACTGCGAACCACGCTGACGGCCGGACGGCGCTGAACCAGTCGTCGTCAGCGCTCAAGTCCGACCGCGGTGCGGGACTTCGCGAGGCTGGTTGCCCGCGGGGGCCGGCTACCTACGACATCGGTATCGGTGCCACCGGAACCGCCGTCCGGGAGGTGCAGTGCCTGCTGAACGCAACGCTTTCCTACAGCGCCTACCCCTACATCCCGGTGAATGGGGTCTACGACTCGTTGACGGCAGGCGGCGTCCAGGTCTTCCAGACCTGCGCCAACTACCGGAACGCCGGGATCCGGGTCGACGGACGCGTCGGGCCGCAGACACTTCCGCACCTGCGGTGGTGGGGCCAGCACACCTACACCACCGGTGAAGTGATGTGCTGACGGCACGGGCCTGACGTGACCCGCCCGGGGAAGGCGCGGGCGCCCCCGACCCGGGCGGGTACGTCGGTGCGGTCGGCAGGTCTTGCGGAACTGCGCTGCCAGGATCGCGGACACCCCGAAGACGGCGATGCCGGCGGCGAGCGTCAGGAGCAGGGCCTGCCGTACGGCTGCACGACGAGTGTCTTGAGCGCGGGATCGAGCCCTCGGCCTTGGCCGGGGCCTAGCGGCTGCTGCTCGTCAGCCTGGAGCTCGCCGGCGTCTTGGAACACGCAAAGCCTGGTTGACCGGTGACGAGGTCGCCCTCGGGGTCGATGAGCATGATGCCGCGGCCGGCGTCGTCGAAGAACAGGTTCCCGAGCACCGGGGACTTCCCCGAGCCGGTGGCGCCGAGGATGTGCAGGTGGTGGCGGGCATCCGGCACGCGCAACCCGGCCGGCCGAGCGTGGCCGGTATCGGCGATGCCGAGAGGTTTGGCCTCAGGCCCGGGCACTGCGAGGCTGGGCGGTGGTGCGACGGCTTTGGCGCCGACGCGCTCGATGCCGGGGAGCTCGGCGTCGACCGGCAGGTGGGCGAGTGCGGCCAGCTCCGGCACGGACAGCAGGTCACCGCGGTCGAGACGTCGAGTCGCCAGGGCTTGGACAGGGTGGTGAAGGCGGACTCGACTCACCGAGCGATTACCGCCGGCAATGCATCACAGAAGCCGCGAAGCGATGACGCGGAGCGGAAGTTGCCGCCGGTGATGTCGAGGACCCACGCCTTCTCGACGTTCGTCCCGGGTGTGGTCGTCCACGGCATTGTGTAGGTAGGCGTAGCCGTGGCCACGTTGACCGCTGTTGCGGCGCCCGGCAGCGCGGCCGAGGATCCTGTGGCCGCCGCCGTCGGGGATGTTGCCCAGCTTCTTGATGTCGACGTGCACCAGATCACCCGGGGCGGGATGTTCGTAACGGCGGATCGGGGCGGCGGTGGCCCGGTCCAGGTGGGTAAGCCGGGCCATCCGGTAGCGGGTCAGGATCCGATGCACTGTCGAGGGGTTAAGCCCGAGCAGATAACCGATGCGGGCCGGTCCCCAGCGGCGGGTCATCCGTCCCTTGATCACCCGTCGCTCAGTCCGCGTCGGTGTCCGTGCAGGACTTGTCCGCGGACGGCTGGACCGATCGTTCATGGCAGCGGGACCGTGGGTCCGGTAGCGGCCGGCCCAGCGCGCGGCGGTGGATACCGAGACCTGGAACCGCTCCGCGGCCCGTCGTAGCGGCCAGCTGTCCTCCACGACGCAGTGAGCCAGGCGCAACCTGCCGGTCGAGGTCAGGGGTGCGTTAGCGTGGGTCACGAGGGCCTCCGGGTTCGGTGCAGATGTCGCAATCCACACCGAACCCGGAGGCCCTCCCTCACACCAAGATCATCCGATCACGTGTCCCCACGATCCCAACCTCCCCGGGCAGTACACCTAGACTGGGTGCTGGTCGAGGGGGTGG
>NZ_MUMI01000203.1 GCF_002155975.1 Amycolatopsis kentuckyensis | reverse complement strand
GCCCGCGGCACATCCCGGAGTCGTCGCTGCCGGCGTCGACCCAGCGCACGGCGACGCCGGGCGTGGCGACGGGCCTGGCGGTGACGGGTGCCGGCGGTGACGTCCTGTACATCGAGGCGTCGCTGGCGGACCAGGAGTCCGGCGCGTCCGGGCTGCAGCTGACCGGCCAGCTCGGCGACGTGATGAAGGAGTCGGTGCAGATCGCGCTGTCCTACCTCAGGTCGCACGGCGCGGAGCTGGAGCTGCCGGTGGGCGACCTGCGCAACCGCGGCATCCACGTCCACGTCCCGGCGGGCGCGGTCCCGAAGGACGGCCCGTCGGCGGGCATCACGATGACGACGGCCCTGGCCTCGCTGCTGTCCGGCCGCGTGGTCCGCGCGGACGTGGCGATGACGGGCGAGGTGTCCCTGACCGGCCGCGTCCTCCCGATCGGCGGCGTCAAGCAGAAGCTGCTGGCGGCCCACCGGGCGGGGATGAAGACGGTGATCATCCCCCAGCGCAACGAGCCGGACCTGGACGACGTCCCGGCGGAGGTGCTGGCCCAGCTGGACGTTCACCCGGTGGCGAACGTCCGCGAGGTCCTGGACCTCGCATTGACCCCGGCTTCGACGCCGGTTTCCCAGGCGGCGTAACCCCGAGCGCCGCCGCCCCGGACGGCCGGTTTCCCTTCCCGCGGGAAACCGGCCGTTCCGCGATCGGTGACCAATTCCTCTAGCGCGCGCCCCCCGAATACCGATCAATTGTCTTTGCCGAATCGGATCGGAAGGGTGAGCAGTGACGATCTATCTGCAGCAACCGCACGCGTACGACTTGGTGGGCAACGTGATCCAGGTGGCCGGAGTGGCCGGCGGAGCGTTCGAGGCGAACTTCAACTACCGCATCCACGAGGGCCACGACGAGGTGACCGGCACGTTCCTGGCCGGCGACGGCGCGGGCGGCCACGGCCAGTTCCAGATCACCGTCGACGTCACCAGCGCGAGTTTCACACTGGACCGGCTGTTCGTGGACGTTTTCCACGAATCGCCCAAGGACGGCTCGGAATTGGGGAAAGTGGTCGTCCCGGTGGTCTGGGGCCCGAAGATCGTCCCGGGCTACCACAGTTACCTGGAGCACGTGGTGGCATCCGGAGAGACGCTGTGGGGCATCGCGGCCACGTACTACGGCTCGGGCAACCTCTACCACCGCCTGGTGGCGGCCAACCCGGCCACGATCCCCAACCCGAACGTCATCCACCCCGGCGACGTGATCCGCGTGCCACAGGGAACCTGAACCCGGTCGGGTACAACGAAAGAGAGCCCTGTCAGCGACAGGGCTCTCTTTCGTTCGAGCGTGGCGGGTGAGGGATTCGAACCCCCGTAGGCGTAAGCCAACTGGTTTACAGCCAGTCCCCTTTGGCCACTCGGGTAACCCGCCCAGGCCGGTCTCACCGGCCGGGGAGAAGCTTACCCAACGCCCCCGAGCAGGGGTCAACCGGGATACCCGTCGGGTGACAGGGGCTAGGCTGGGTGGCCCCTGACAAGCGAGTACGAGGTGTGAGGACACGTGGCGGATCCGTCTTTCGACGTCGTGAGCAAGGTCGACCGCCAGGAGGTGGACAACGCGCTCAACCAGGCGAGCAAGGAGCTGGGCACCCGGTTCGACTTCCGCGGCACCGGCACCACGATCAACTGGTCGGGCGAGGAGGCGCTGACGATCGAGTCCGAGACCGAGGAGCGCGCCCTGGCCGCGGTCGAGGTGTTCAAGGAGAAGCTGATCAAGCGCAGCATCTCCCTGAAGGCCTTCGAAGCCGGCGAGCCGGCGCTGTCGGGCAAGATCTACAAGATCTCCGGCAAGATCCTGCAGGGCATCGCCTCGGACAAGGCGAAGCAGATCGCCAAGTTCATCCGCGACGAAGGCCCCAAGGGCGTCCAGGCCCAAATCCAGGGCGACCAGCTCCGGGTGTCGGGCAAGAAGAAGGACCAACTGCAGGACGTGATCGCCTTGCTGAAGGGCAAGGACTTCGAGATCGCGCTGCAGTTCACCAACTACCGGTGATTCATGGGCTCTGACCTGCGGGTATCTGGTTTCAGGTGCCCGTGGGTACAACCCCGGTACAACGGAGCGCGGAGTCCACGAGCGCCCTCGTCTGGTCCACCGCGTCCGGCCAGTAGCCGACGTAGGTGTTGAGCGTCACCGTGGGCGTGGTGTGGCCCATGGCGAGCTGAACGGCCTTGACGTTCGCTCCGCCGAAGATCAGCACCGTGGCGAAGTAGTGCCGCAGGTCACGCAGGCCGAAGCCCTCCGGCAGGCCCGCAGCCTTCACGGCCGGGCGCCAGATGTACGACCAGTCGGACCGGTGGATCGGGCGGCCGTCACCCCGGGTGAACACGAGGTTGGCGGGCCGCCGACGTCCACGCGGGCGACAAGCACGAGTTCATCTACGAGTGGAACGAAGGCGACATTCAGCCATGACGAGCGAGTGGCCGGGCAACTGGGCTAACCGGATCAGCGGCGAAGCCTGTGAGATGTGCCAGTCGAAGCGCTTGGACGAAGACACCTACGGGATCCGGATCTTCGAGACGGCCGATGTGGACGCCGTGCTCCAGCGAGCCGACATCCAGCGCGGGTACACGCTCGTGATCTGGCGCGGGCGTTACGTCGTCGAGCCGTTCGAGCTGAGCGAGTCGGAGGCGCAGGCCTACTGGAAGGCGACGTTGACCGTGGCGAAGGCGCTGGCCACGTTCTACCGGCCGCTGAAGATGAACTACGAGACGCTGGGGAACACCGTCCCGCATCTCCACACGCACCTACTCCCGCGTTTCGTCGAGGACCCTGCTCCGGGGAGGCCGTTCCCGCTGCTGCCTCAGAGTGGCGACGAGTCCCAGATCGACCCTGCGCAACTCGCCAGCGACGCCGCAGCGCTTCGAGCTCTCCTCGGTTGAGCCGCAGCCCGTGAGGCGGAGGCTTGGTGAGAACTTTCTCTACAGGATCAAGGCGGCCCCTCCGGGGCCGCTCGGCCCCAGCTCTTTGCCCCGGCCAAGCCCTCGCGGGGGCGTGCGGCCTGGCGGCCGGTCCCCCGCGAGTCGGCCGGGGCGAGTGGGCCGAAGGGTTCGGGTAAGCCGCAGATCCGAGAAGAGATGTCCTCGCCGGACGGGCAGGTCTCCGAGATGGCCAGCAGGGCCCGCACGTTGCGTCCGTGGTTGGCCAGGCGGCATCTCGTCAACCTCCCGGAGGGCTATCACGCCGCGTCAAGGGGGCGGTTTCGGAGCTCAGTCACGGCCAGCGGAAGGTGCCCCCTTGACCCGACGTGATCGGGCTGCGCCAGGTCGACGAGATGCCGAGAGGCCACCCACTCAGAGTCAGGCCCCAAAAAGCTCAGCCTTATACTCCTCCGGTATTACACCCTCCGAAAGTGCAGCCATAATGGCGAATGGCTGCATCAGCGGGTTCCTGAATCGGTAGGTGTATTTCCTTTCACTACCTTCTTTTTTCAGAACGGAACCGTGTTCTTCTTCGGTAAACTCTGCCAAATGTCGAGCAAAAGCAGGAATTTCGTATCGCCGCCCCATAATTCGCGACATTGGCTCACGAACCGCACTGGAAGTAAACTGACCCAGCAGGTTCTTCTCCGCAAGCGCACACGAAGCAAGCACTCGCGAAAATAGATTGTTTCGACGAGGACTCTGTATCGCCGTTTGATACTCTTTAACCAACGAGTGTCGTTTAGTCGATTCCTCCGTTGCCGCCTCAACGTCTAGTACAGTTAGAACGGTACGATCATCCGCTACCGCACGCTGGGCGGCTTTTTGCGCCAGCCAATGAACGTAATGAGGAAGTCCTTCGGAAAGCCGGGCAATGCGGGTTTGCGCCGCATCGACGATCGCAAGGTCAAGCTTCTCCAGGCCCCCGACAACAATTCGAACGCAGTCTTCGTAATCCATACGAGGAACGTGTACTTCTGATATGCCGCGCTGAATCGACTCATGCTCGCCAATGAGTTGATCGATCGAATCTGCGACCCCTACGATAACGAGCTTACTGGCCGTCCGGTGATCAGACAGCGCCTTAATGGTGTCGGCCATCAAAGACAAGGCTTCATCATCTTCGATTCGGTCGAATTCATCCAGTACTATCAGCTTCGGCGGGTCGACCTTTGACAGCATGTACCGCAAATCATCTGGATCTGGAGAGGCATACTTCCACTCATCTGGAATTTCGATTCCAAGTTCGCGAAAGACTTTTCTCCAGATTGTTTTGAAGTTATCATTAGTATTACAGTTCACCCGCACCGAAAGAGCTTCGTAGCCCCCGCCGCGGTGCATTATGATGTCGGCGATCACGTTAGCGATGGACGTCTTCCCAACACCGCGCTCACCATAGAGGACCACATGCTCGCCAGGCTGATTAAGAACATTGACGACTTTCATGATCTCCGCGTTCCTGCCCGCGAAGAGCTCAACCGACCCAACGGGAGCCGCAGGAGTAAAAACCTGGGAGATCTTGCCGTATCGTTCATTCTTCTTGCCTGCATCAGCACTCACAGAAGGCACTGTAGAGCAAATTGCGACCACTCGCCAATCATGGTCGATTCGAGAACTCTTGATCTTTCCTGCGAGTGAGCTCTTGATCGTTATCAGGTCGGCGCACAGCTCGGACCGCTAGTTGGGCATCGTTCACGAGAGCTGACCCGACGGGTACAAATCCGGTACAGATGACAACAGCCAGCGACGACCAACGTGACGCCGCCGCGGGCACCCGGTCGCCGGGTGCCCGCTCAGGACGGCGTCAGCGTCCAGCTCGCCTCGTAGCCCTCCACCTGCAGGTACGCCGGCCCGTGGACGTCCCGCTCCACCTGCAGGTCGCCGATCTGATTCAAGATCAGGTCGCGGTCCTCCGGTGACATCACCCAGAGCCCGATGGCGCCGCGGGTCTTCGCCGTGAACCGGATCTTCGCCACGCCCGCCGGCAGCCGGACCACCGCGTCGCCCTTGCCCGAGGCTTCCTTGCCCGCGTCGATCGTCGCCACGCTGCGGTGGTCCGCGATCGTCGCCGTCCAGGGGGCGTTCGCGTGGACCGTCACGTGCTTCACCGGGCGGCGCGGGTCCGTGTTCAGCCACTTCGTGCCCTTGTACGCGCCGATCGCGTTGACCAGGCCGTGCTCGCCGCCATCCGTGTCGACGATCACGTTGGACGTGCACTTCGGGCATTCGAACGTGAAGAAGCCCAGCTGGTCGGCCGGCCACGTCGTCTGGAACTCGCCGCTCCCCGTGCCCGTGTGCGTCTCCGCCGGCACCTCACGCGGCTCCGCGGGCGCGGTGGCGGGCGCGGTGGACGACGGCGTGGCCGGAGGAGCCACCGAATCGATGATCTCGCCGTAGCCGGTCGCGGGCGCGCACGCCGACGTCAGCGCCACGAGCAGCAGCAGGCCACCCAGCCGGATCTTCATGTTTTCCCCTCCCCGTGATCTTTCGGCGCCGAGCGCGGCAGCGTTACCCGAACGCGTGAATGCGCCCGGTGGCCGTCGCCCACCCGTGTTGTAATCGCGCGGTCACC
Organism: Amycolatopsis kentuckyensis; assembly: GCF_002155975.1. Classification (GTDB taxonomy): domain Bacteria; phylum Actinomycetota; class Actinomycetes; order Mycobacteriales; family Pseudonocardiaceae; genus Amycolatopsis; species Amycolatopsis kentuckyensis. Next base: position 25,248 of record NZ_MUMI01000203.1, on the reverse strand, counting down.
GTGTGGAGGGGGTCGAGGTGCGCCGTTCGCTGGTCTTCCTGCTGACGCTCGCGGCCGTCGCCTCCCTGCTGACGCCCGCGAGCGCCGCCGAACGCAAGCAGCTCATCCCCGGCTTCGGCGCCTACGCGCGCTTGATCCGGCTGGGGAACGGGCGCATCGTCGCCACCCTGACCAGCCAAGACGCCGACGGCAAGTACACGCCCGTCCTGGAGAGCACCGACGAAGGCGACTCGTTCCACGAGATCGGCGCGATCCGCGACCCCGACGGCCGGTCCGGCATGTGCTGCGGCACCGTCTACGAGCTGCCGGAACGCGTCGGCCGGCTCCGCGCGGGCACACTGCTGTGGGCCGCCTCCTACCGGCAGGACGCCGGGCCGCAGCGCCGCATCGGGATCCGCGTCTGGGCCAGCAAGGACGGCGGCCGGTCGTGGAGCTTCCTGTCCGAGGCCGCGCGGTCGCACAACATCGACGGCATCTGGGAGCCCGAGTTCACCGTCGACGCCGGCGGCACGCTCTGGCTCCACTTCGCCGACGAGACGCAGGCGCCGAAGTACGCGCAGGTGCTCAACCGGGTCGCCTCGACCGACGGGGTGAACTGGGGCACCAAGCAGCTCACCATGGCGATCCCGCCGGACCGCGTCCGCCCGGGGATGCCGATCATCCGGCGGCTGCCCGACGGCCGCTACTACTTCGCCTACGAGATCTGCAACTTCCGCGACCGTTACTGCGACCCCTACTTCAAGATCTCCGCCGACGGCGCCAACTGGGGCGATCCCGCCGACCCCGGCACCCGCGTCGACACCGCCACCGGCAACTACTTCCAGCACGCGCAGACGATCACGCTGTTCCCCGGCGGCCCGAACGGCGTCCGGATCGTCATGGTCGGGCAGATCTACACCGACGCGAAGGGCGTCCCGCAGCCGCAGAACGGCCAGGTCCTGCTCGCGAACGACGACTTCGGCAGCGGCCACTGGTACGAACTGCCTGCTCCGGTGCACATCACCGGGATCCGGAACCACTTCTGCCCCAACTACTCCTCGACGCTGCTGCCGGTCGACGACGGCCGGAACGTGCTGGAGATCGCCACCGAGGACAACGCCGGCTGCAAGGCCTACTTCGGTAAAGGATCCGCCTTCTGAGGACGGCCCGTAGGGTGGTCGGGTCGCGGCCACGGGAAAGGGAGGCAGTCCATGAAGGGGATCGTGCTGGCCGGAGGCAGCGGGACGCGCCTGCACCCGATCACCCAGGCGGTGTCCAAGCAGCTGCTGCCGGTCTATGACAAGCCGATGGTCTACTACCCCATCTCGGTGCTGATGCTGGCCGGGATCCGCGAGATCCTCGTCATCTCCACCCCCACCGACCTGCCGATGTTCCGCAGGCTGCTGGGCAACGGCGACCAGTTCGGCCTCTCGTTCTCCTACGCCGAGCAGGCGAGCCCGAACGGGCTGGCCGAGGCCTTCGTGATCGGCGCGGACTTCATCGGCGACGACGACGTGGCGCTGGTCCTCGGCGACAACATCTTCTACGGCCAGGGCTTCTCCGGCCGCCTGCAGCAGGCCGTGCGCGAGCTCGACGGCTGTGTCCTGTTCGGCTACCCGGTCAAGGACCCCGAGCGCTACGGCGTCGGCGAGGTCGACGACACGGGCAAGCTGGTCACTATCGAGGAGAAGCCGCTGAAGCCGCGCTCCAACAAGGCGATCACCGGCCTGTACTTCTACGACAACCAGGTCGTCGACATCGCCGGCGCGCTGAAGCCGTCGGCGCGCGGTGAGCTCGAGATCACCGACGTCAACCTGACCTACCTGCGCCAGGACCGCGCCACGCTGGTCGAGCTCAGCCGCGGCTTCGCCTGGCTCGACACCGGCACGCACGACTCGCTGCTCGAAGCCGGCCAGTTCGTGCAGGTCCTGGAGCACCGGACGGGGGTGCGCATCGCCTGTCTCGAGGAGATCGCGCTGCGCATGGGCTTCATCGACGCCGACGAGTGCTACGCGCTGGGCGCGAAGCTGGCGAAGTCCGGCTACGGCGACTACGTGAAGGCGGTCGCCGTGGCGGCGGGGGCGTCGGCCTAGAACGGGCGGCGCGCCATCTCCTCGAGCCGCGCGATCCGGTCGGCGATCGGCGGGTGGGTCGAGAACAGCTTGCTCAGCCCCTCGCCGGGGCGGAACGGGTTCGCGATCATCAGGTGCGACTGCGACACCAGCTGCGGCTCGGCGACCAGCGGCCGCGCCCGCGTCCCGGCGTCCAGCTTCCGCAGCGCCGAGGCCAGGCCCAGCGGGTCGCCGGTCAGCTCGGCGCCGGACGCGTCGGCCTGGTACTCCCGCGACCGGCTGACCCCCATCCGGATGACGGCCGCCGCGATCGGGCCGACGAAGATCAACAGCAGGCTGAGCAGCGGGTTCCCGTCGCGGTTGCTGCCGCCGAAGAACAGCGCGATGTTCGCGAGCACGCTGATCACGCTGGCCAGCGCGCCGGCCACGCAGGAGATCAGGATGTCGCGGTTGTAGACGTGCGACAGCTCGTGGCCGAGCACGGCCCGCAGCTCGCGCTCGTCGAGCAGCTCGAGGATGCCGCTGGTGCAGCACACCGCCGCGTGCCGCGGGCTGCGGCCGGTCGCGAACGCGTTGGGCGCGACCGTCGGGCTGATGTACAGCTGCGGCATCGGCTGCCGGGCGACCTGCGCGAGCTCGCGCACGATCCGGTACATCGCGGGCTGCTCGACCTCGGACACCGGCCGCGCCCGCATCGCGCGCAGCGCCAGCTTGTCGGAGCTGAAGTAGGCGAACGCGTTCATCCCGAGGGCGATGACCAGCCCGATGACCAGCGCGCCCCGGCCGAAGAACCCGCTGAGCGCGACGATGATCGCCGACAGCAGGCCGAGCAGCAATGCCGTCTTGAGTCCGTTCTGGTGCCCGTGCACGCGCGCTCGCCTCCGTCCGCTGTCCCGAGTGGGGTTACCCAGTGGAAACAACGCGATCGGGGGACGCGAAGTTCCTTCACGTGGCGATGGCGCGAGTTACGCTCGGACGGCGAGTTGATCAGGAGCGGAGGCGCCGATGCGCGGTGCGCGGCTACCCCGGCGGACGCTGTTCGCCCTGGTCACGGCGGGTGCCGGCGCCCTCGTCCTGCCCGGGACGGCGCGCGCGGAGGACGTCCGGTCGCTCGACCTCGGCGGGGCACCGGCCGGGGTCGCGGTGAACCCCGTCACCGGGCTCGGGTACGTCACCGACGCCCAGGCCGGGACGGTCTCCGTGGTGGATCCGCGCAGCGTGTCGGTCGTCGACGTGATCCACGTCGGCGGCGAGCCCGGCGACGTCGCGGTCGACCCGAAGGCGGGCCGGATCTACGTCGCGAACCCGCCGGCCGGCACGGTGGTGGTGCTGGACGGCCGCACCCACGACCTGGTGAGCGTGATCGGCGCGGGAGCCGGCGCGTCGGCGCTCGCGATCGACGAGGCGGCCAACCGCGTCTACGCGGCCAGCGGCACCACCGGCACGCTCGCCGTGCTCGACGGCGTCAGCTGCACGCTCACGGCGCTCGTGCCGGGCCCGAAGCCGGGCTTCGCCGGGATCGGCGTCGACTCCGGCCGCAAGCTGGCCTACTGCGCGAGCACCGCCTCCGATTCGGTCGAGGTCTTCTCGATCGACAGCGGGCGGTTCGCCGCCTCGGTGAAGGTCGGGCGCAACCCGACGAGTGTCGCGGTGCACCAGGCGAGCGGCACGGTCTACGTCGCGAACTCCGGCATCCATCACATGTCCATTGTGGACGCCGCAACGCACGCCGAGCGCAAGACCGTGTTGCTGCGCAGCGAATCCTCCGCGCTGGCCGTGCACCAGGGCACGAACACGGTGTACACCAACGGCGGCCAGAACGGGCTCGCCCGCGTCGACGGCACGGCGGGCACGCTGAGCGGCGAGCTGTCACTGGGCGTCAACCCGGGTGACGTCGCGGTCGACCAGCGGGCGCGCACGGTGTGGGTGACCGACCCCCTGCACGGCCGGGTCTTCCTGGTCCGCGATTTCTGACCCGCAGCTGGGGCCACTCCAGGTATACGGTCGGCAGACATGGAACTCGGACTGCAGATCCCGGACTTCACCTGGCCGAACGGGGCGTCCGCGCTGGGCGCCGACCTCGCCGCCGTCGTCCGCGCCGGCGACCAGGCCGGCTTCGGCTCGATCGCCGTGATGGACCACTTCTTCCAGATCGGCGCCGTCGGCCCGGTCGAAAACGACATGCTCGAGGCGTACACGACCCTCGGCTTCATCGCGGCGCACACCGAGCGCGCCAAACTGCTCACCGTCGTCACCGGGGTCCTCTACCGGCACCCCGGCCTGCTGGCCAAGGCGATCACGACGCTGGACGTGCTCTCCGGCGGCCGCGCGATCCTCGGCATCGGCGCGGGCTGGAACGAGGAGGAGTCCCGCGGGCTGGGCTTCCCGTTCCCGTCCGTGAGCGAGCGGTTCGAGCTGCTGGAGGAGAACCTCCAGTACGTGCTGCAGATGTGGGCCGAGGGCGACGCACCCTTCAAGAGCAAGCACTTCGACGCCACGCGGTTGTTGAACGTGCCGCAGGCGCTGTCGGAGCCGCGGCCGCCGATCATGATCGGCGGCGGCGGGGAGAAGAAGACGCTGCGGCTGGTCGCGAAGTACGCCGACCAGTGCAACCTGTTCAACGGACCGGACCTGGAGCGCAAACTCGACGTGCTGCGGCAGCACTGCGAAAACGAGGGCCGCGACTACGACTCGATCACCAAGACCGTCTACCACATCCTCGACATCGGCGAGAACGGTGAGAAGTCCGGCGAGCTGCTGGCCGAGCTGGAGCGGCTGAACGGCCTGGGCATCCAGGTGGCACTGGGCATGGTGCCGCACGTCCACCGGCCGGTGGTGCTGGAGAAGTTCGCGACCGACGTCATTCCGGCCGCCGAGAAGATCTGAACAACTTCGCCCCGAGCCCTCCCCGTCGGACGGCGGGGAGGGCTCAGCCGTCCTTGGCGACGACGCGGGTGAGGGCCGCGATGCCGATCCCGGCCACCGCCACCACGATGCCGGTGACCGGCCAGCCGACCAGCACGAGCACCGCGCCGGTGACCGCGAAGAGGGCGAATTCCAGCAGGAAACGGGCCGGTTCGGGGAGGCGGCGGCGCGCCCGCGGGGCGACGAACAGGCCCCAGAGCGCGGCGGCCGCCACCGGCAGCAGGACGGCGTCGACGATCGCCAGCGCCACTCCGCCGCCGAGCTGGGTACCCGCCAGGGCCAGGCCGCCCAGCAGCATCAGCTCGGTCAGGAAGCGGACCGTCAGCACCACACCCGGGAACCCGCTCAGGCGGGGAGTCGGCTGGGGAGTCATCCGGCCAGCCTAGGAGCACGTCCACTGTGGACGTTACGGGTTCGGTCGGGTACGGTTGGTGATTCCTGCCACAGTTAGGCCATTCAGGTTGCGGTTCCGAATCGGTCCACCAGCGGCTCCCGCGTCGCTGTAACGACCTCCCGGCGCCGGTCGACGTGTTGGATGCACATCGCGACCGCGAGCCAAGGAGCCTGGTAGATGACCACATGTCGACTCTGCGGTTCGACAAACACGGCCAGTGTCGTCGACCTCGGCGCGACTCCCCCGTGTGAGCGATTTTTGCCGGCGGAGCAGCTCGACGAGCCCGAAGCCACCTTCCCGCTCCACCTGAAGGTCTGCACCGACTGCTGGCTCGCCCAGATCCCGCCGCTGATCGACCCCGACGACACCTTCACCGAGTACGCGTACTTCTCGTCCTTCTCGACGTCGTGGGTCGAGCACGCGAAGCGTTTCGTCGACGGCGCGGTCGAGCGGCTCGGGCTCGGCGAGAAGTCGTTCGTCGTCGAGGTGGCGAGCAACGACGGGTACCTGCTCAAGCACGTCGTCGGGCACGGGATCCGGTGTCTGGGCGTGGAACCTTCGGTGAACGTCGGGCAGGCGGCGCGCGACGCCGGCGTGCCCACGCTGACGGCCTTCCTCTCCGAGGAAACCGGCCTGAAGGTGCGCGAAGAGCACGGGCCGGCCGACCTCGTCGCCGCGAACAACGTCTACGCGCACATCCCCGACGTCCTCGGCTTCACCAAGGGCCTGCGGGCGCTCGTCGCCGACGACGGCTGGGTCTCCATCGAGGTCCAGCACCTGCTCACGCTGATCGAAAAGAACCAGTACGACACGATCTACCACGAGCACTTCCAGTACTACACGGTCGAATCCGCGCGCCGCGCGCTGGCGACCGGCGGGCTCACCGTGGTCGACGTCGAACTCGTGCCGACGCACGGCGGGTCGATCCGGCTCTGGGCGCGGCCGGCCGAGGTCGCGGGCGAGCCCAGCGAGCGGATGACCGACGTGCTGGAGCGGGAGAAGTCCGCCGGGCTGCACGAGCTGTCCGGGTACACCGAGTTCGCCGAGCGCGTCACCCGCGTGCGGCTGGACCTGCTGAAGTTCCTCATCGAGGCGCGCAACGACGGCAAGACCGTCGTCGGCTACGGCGCCCCGGGCAAGGGCAACACCCTGCTGAACCACTGCGGCATCCGGACGGACCTGCTGCAGTACACGGTCGACCGCAATCCGTACAAGCACGGCCGGTTCACCCCGGGCACGCGCATCCCGGTGCTGCCCCCGGAACGGATCGACGCGGACCGGCCCGACTACGTGCTCGTCCTCCCGTGGAACCTCCGGGAGGAACTGACCGAACAGCTCTCCCACATCGGGTCCTGGGGCGGAAAGCTCGTGTTCCCGATTCCCCACTTGGAAATCGTCGAGGTGCAGTGAAGTGAAGGTCGTCCTCTTCTGCGGTGGCTACGGGATGCGGATGCGCAACGGCGCGGCCGACGACGTCCCGAAGCCGATGGCGATGGTCGGTCCGAGACCGCTCATCTGGCACGTGATGCGGTACTACGCGCATTTCGGCCACACCGAATTCATCCTGTGCCTCGGCTACGGCGCGGCGCACATCAAGAACTTCTTCCTGAACTACCAGGAAACCATTTCGAACGACTTCATCCTGCGCAACGGGCAGGCGGAACTGCTGTCGACCGACATCGCGGACTGGACGATCACCTTCGTGCAGACCGGCATCGAGTCGCCGATCGGCGAGCGGCTGCGCCGGGTGCGCCCGTACCTCGACGGCGACGAGATGTTCCTCGCGAACTACGCCGACGTCCTTTCCGACGTCCCCCTGCCCGACATGATCGAGCGGTTCTCCAACTCCGATTCGGGCGCGTCGATGATGGTCGTGCCGCCGCAGTCGTCGTTCCACTGCGTGGAAATGGACGAGGGCGGCAAGGTCGGCTCGATCACCGCGGTGAGCGAAATGCCGCTGTGGGAGAACGGCGGGTACTTCGTGCTGCGGCAGGAAGTGTTCGACCACATCCCGGAGAACGGCGACCTGGTCGCCGACGGCTGCGGCGAGCTCGCCAAGCGCGGCCGGCTGCTGGCCTACCCGTACCGCGGCTTCTGGAAGCCGACCGACACGGTCAAGGAGCGCGCGGCCCTCGACGACGCCTACACCCGCGGCGAGCGGCCCTGGGCGCTGTGGGAGCGCACCGCCGCGAGCATCGCGTGATCGGGCTCCGGCCGGAACGGCTCGGCAGCGTCGTCGCCCTCGGCGCGCACTGCGACGACATCGCGATCGGCGCCGGCGGCACGCTGCTGACGCTGTGCGCCGCCCGGCCCGGCCTGCGGGTCGACGCTCTGGTCCTCTCCGGCGGCGGCACCGACCGCGAGGACGAGGAGCGGGCGGCGCTGGCGGCCTTCTGCCCCGGCGCGGACGTCGACGTCACGGTGCTGAAGCTGCGGGACGGGCGCTTCCCGGCTCATTGGGAAGAGGCCAAGAACGCCCTGGAAGACCTGCGGCGGCGGACCGACCCGGACGTCATCCTGGCCCCGCGCACCGACGACGCGCACCAGGACCACCGCGGGCTGGCGAAGCTGGTGCCGACGACGTTCCGCAACCACCTGACGCTCGGCTACGAGATCGTCAAGTGGGACGGCGACCTCGGCAGCCCGTCGGTGTACCAGCCGCTGTCCGACGAGCTCGCGGAGGCGAAGGTCCGGCTGCTGCAGGAGCACTACGCCTCGCAGCGGCAGCGGCCCTGGTACGACCGCGAGGCCTTCCTCGGGCTGGCCCGGATCCGCGGGATCGAAGCCGCCGCGAAGTACGCCGAAGCGTTTTTCGTCAAGAAACTCACTCTCGATCTGAAGGGCTGAATCCGATGCGGGTGTTGCTGACGGGGCACAAGGGCTACCTGGGGACGGTGATGGCCCCGGTGCTCGCCGCCGCCGGCCACGAAGTCACCGGCCTGGACTCCGGGCTGTTCGAGGACTGCCTGCTCGGGCCCGCCCCCGCCGACCCGGCCGGGCACGTCGTCGACCTGCGGGACGTCACGGCTTCCCACGTCTCGGGTTTCGACGCGGTCATCCACCTGGCGGCGCTGTCGAACGACCCGCTGGGCTCGCTCGCGCCGGAGCTGACCTACGACATCAACCACCACGCGTCGGTGAAGCTCGCGAAGCTGGCGAAGGACGCCGGCGTCAAGCGGTACATCTACGCGTCGACCTGCTCGGTCTACGGCGCCGGCGGCGACAACCTCGTCGACGAGGACGCCCCGCTGCGGCCCGTGACGCCGTACGCGGAGTCGAAGGTGCGTGTCGAGGCCGACGTCCACGAGCTCGCCGACGACGACTTCACGCCGGTGTACATGCGCAACGCGACCGCGTTCGGCTACTCGCCCCGCCTGCGCGGCGACATCGTGCTGAACAACCTGACCGCGCACGCCCACCTGTCCGGCGAGGTGCTGGTGCTGTCGGACGGCACGCCGTGGCGGCCGCTGGTGCACGCCCAGGACATCGCGCGCGCGTTCACGGCGGCCCTGACGGCGCCGAAGGAGGCCGTGCACAACAAGGCCTTCAACATCGGCACCGAGGAGAACAACGTCACCGTCGCCGAGATCGCCCAGGAGGTCGTCGAGGCCGTGCCGGGCTCGACGCTGAACATCACCGGCGAAGCGGGCGCCGACCCGCGCTCCTACCGCGTCGACTTCTCCCGCTTCCGCGCGGCGATCCCCGGCTTCACCTGCGACTGGTCGGTCAAGGACGGCGCCGTCGAGCTCATCGAGGCCTACCGCAAGTTCGGGCTCACCCGCGAGTCCTTCCAGCAGCTGTTCACCCGGCTGGCCTGGCTGAAGAGCGAGGGCGAAGCCGGCCGCGTCGACACCACCATGCGGCGGAAGTAGTGGCGGCCCCGCAGCTGCGGACCGGGGCGGAACTGCACGCCCTGGTCGAGCGGCTGTACCCGATCTGCCGCAGCATCACCGGCGACGGCGTGCGGCAGACCCTGGACATCATCGGCGAGCACATCGCGCTTGAGCGGCACGAGGTCCCGACCGGCACGGCAGTGCTGGACTGGACGATCCCGCAGGAGTGGAACATCCGGGACGCCTACGTCGCCGCTCCTTCGGGAGAGCGTGTGATCGACTTCCAGGAGCTGAACCTGCACGTCGTCGGGTACAGCGTCCCGGTGTCCCGGCGGATGCCGCTGAGCGAGCTGCGGGAACACCTGCACACGCTGCCCGACCAGCCGTCGTGGGTGCCCTACCGGACCAGCTACTACGCCCCGGCCTGGGGGTTCTGCCTCGCGCAGGAGAAGCTCGACGCGCTGCCCGACGGCGACTACGACGTGGTCATCGACTCGACCCTTGCCGACGGCGCACTGACCTACGGCGAGCACGTCGTCCCGGGACGCGTCACCGACGAGGTCATCGTGTCCTGCCACGTCTGCCACCCGTCGCTGGCGAACGACAACCTCGCCGGCATCGCGGTGGCCATCTCGCTGGCCCAGCAGCTGGCTGCGGCCCAGCCGCACTACACGTACCGCTTCCTGTTCATGCCGGGCACGATCGGCTCGATCACCTGGCTGGCGCGCAACGCCTCCCGGATCGAGAAGGTGCGCCACGGGCTGGTACTGGCGTGCGCGGGCGACCCGGGCTCGTTGACGTACAAGAAGTCCCGCCGCGACGACGCCGAGATCGACCGCGTCATGCAGCACGTGCTGCGGTCGCGGGAGCACCGGGTCGTCGACTTCTCGCCGTACGGCTACGACGAGCGCCAGTTCTGCTCGCCGGGCTTCAACCTCGGCGTCGGCTCGCTGACCCGCACGCCGTACGCGGGCTACCCCGAGTACCACACCTCGGCGGACAACCCCGGTTTCGTGTCCCCGGCGGCCATGGAGGACACGCTCGGTGTCCTGAAGGACGCGTTCGGCGTCCTGGACCGCAACCGCCGGTACGTCAACCTCAGCCCCTACGGCGAGCCCCAGCTCGGCAAGCGCGGGCTGTACGACTCGCTCGGCGGCCGCAGCGACGCCAAGCAGGCCCAGATGGCGATGCTGTGGGTGCTCAACCTCTCCGACGGTTCGCACAGCCTGCTCGACATCGCCGAGCGCGCCGGGCTGCCCTTCGACATCGTCGACGTCGCAGCTCGGGCGCTCCACGACGCCGGCCTGGTCAAGGAGTGAACGACGTGGCCAACCATCGCCGTGCACCGCGCTCGATCTTCCGGTCGGGCGCGGTGCGCGCGATGGCCGGACGGTTGAGCTGGGGCCTCGGCGACCAGGCCGTGTCCAGCCTGACCAACTTCGCCGTCGGGCTGTACGTGGCCCGCTCCCTCGGCACGTTCGCGTTCGGCATCTTCAGCCTCGCCTGGGTCACCTACGGCGTGGTGCTCAACATCTCGCGCGGCCTCGCCACCGACCCGCTGATGGTGCGCTTCAGCGCCGTACCGGAGGACCGCTGGCGCACGGGCGTGGCGAGCGCGTCCGGCACCGCGATCGGCGTCGGCTGCGCGACCGGGGTGGTCAGTCTCGTGGCCGGACTGGCCGCGGGCGGCCCGCTCGGCAACGCGTTCGTCGCTCTCGCTCTGGTCCTGCCGGGCCTGCTCCTGCAGGACGCCTGGCGCTTCGCGTTCTTCGCGCGCGGCGCGGGCAAGAAAGCGTTCGTCAACGACTGCGTGTGGGGCGTGGCCCTGCTCCCGGCGCTCTACGTCGCCGCGCAGATCCACACGGTGGTCGCGTTCGTGCTGGCCTGGGGCCTTTCCGGCGCGGTCGCGGCGCTGTACGGCGGGTTCCAGACGAGGATCCTCCCGCACCCGCGCGAGATGCTCGGCTGGCTCCGGACGCAGCGCGACCTCAGCGTCCGGTACCTCGTCGAGAACGTCAGCAACAGCGGCGCGTCGCAGCTGCGCGCGTACGGCCTCGGCGCCATCGCCGGGATCACCGCCGTCGGCGCGGTCCGCGGCGCCGAGCAGCTCCTCGGCCCATTCCTGGCCCTGCTCATGGGGCTGTCCCTGGTCACCGTCGCCGAGGGCGCGCGGGTGCTGCAGCGGGCGCCGCACCGGCTGAAGCACTTCTGCGTGATCCTCGGGGGCGGCCAGGCCGCCGCCGCGCTGTGCTGGGGCCTCGGCCTGCTGCTCCTGGTGCCGGACGGCGCCGGCCGCTGGGTGATGGGCTCGGTCTGGGACTCGTCGTCCCCCCTGATCCTTCCGGTGACCCTCGCCGTCGTCGGCGCGAGCTTCGCCACGGGCGCGGCGGCCGGCCTCCGCGCCCTCGGCGCGGCCAAGCGGAGCCTGCGCTCCCAGCTGGTCGCGTCCCTGTTCTACGTCACGTTCGGCATCGCCGGCGCGTTCCTCGGCGACGCGTCCGGGTCCGCGTGGGGCGTCGCGACGGCCACCCTCAGCGGGTCCGTCGTCTGGTGGTTCCAGCTGCGGACCGCGCTGCGCGAGTACGTGCCGCCGGGGGCCGACGAGCCCACCGTGGTGTTCGAGCCGATCAAAGAGCCGATCAAGGAATGAGGACTCCATGACCACCGTCCCGCGGCTGAGCCTCGGCCTCCCGGTGTACAACGGCGAGGAGTACCTCGCCGAGTCGCTGGACGCCCTGCTCGGCCAGACCTACGAAGACTTCGAGCTGATCATCTCGGACAACGCCTCCACCGACGGCACCGACGAGATCTGCCGCCGCTACGCCGAGAAGGATTCCCGGATCCGGTACGTCCGCCAGCCGAAGAACATCGGCGCGACACCGAACCACAACTTCGTGTTCGACGTCTCCCGCACCGAGCTCTTCAAGTGGGTCTCCCACGACGACCTCTACGCCCGCGACCTGCTCAAGCGGTGCGTCGAGGCCCTCAACGAGCGGCCCGAGATCATCCTGGCCCACTGCGACCAGGCGATCATCGACGGCGACGGCCGCATCGTCCAGCCGCTGCAGTACACGCTGAACACGGCGTCCCCGCACGCGCCGGACCGCTTCCGCAGCATCCTGTTCGAGCCGGGCGGCGACGACTTCTACGGCGTCATCCGCGCCGACGTCCTCCGCCGCGTCAAGCCGCTCGACAGCTACCACCACGCCGACCGGACGTACTCGGCCGAGATGGCCCTGCACGGCCCGTTCCACCAGGTGCCCGAGCTGCTCTACTTCCGCCGCGACCACCCCGGCCGCGCCGAACGGGCCAACCCGACCATCCGGAGCCGGTGCGCGAATCTGGACCCGCGGCGCGCGAACCGGCTCCGGAATCCCACCGTCCGCCTGCTCGGCGAGTACGTCTACGGGTTCGCGGACCTGATCCGCCGCGCGCCGATCTCGGCGGCCGACAAGCGCGAGTGCTTCGGCCACCTCGGCGCCTGGCTGACCAACCGGGCCCGCTCCGGCCACGGCGAACGCGTCGAGGACCGCGCGCCGACCGCCTCGGACGTCGCCACGGTCAACGAGATCGTGGCCGGCCGGGAAGGCAGGCTCGCGTGAAGCGTCCGCCACGCGTCGGCGTGTTCGGCCTGCTCGGCTCGGGGAACCTCGGCAACGACGGTTCCCTCGAAGCCGTGCTCGGCTACCTGCGCGCCGAGTACCCGGACGCGGTGCTGAGCGCCCTGGTCGGCGGCCCGGACCTGGTCCGCGAGCGGTACGGCCTCGACGCGACGCCGCTGCACTGGAACCAGTCCGAGTACGAGACGGCGTCCGGCCTGCGCTCGGTCGCCCTCAAGGGCTTCGGCAAGCTGGTCGACGTCGCGCGCACCGCGGCCTGGGTCCGGAAGCAGGACGTCGTCATCGTGCCCGGCATGGGCGTGCTCGAAGCGACGCTGCCGCTGCGTCCCTGGGGTTTCCCGTATTCGCTCTTCCTCCTCTCCGCCACCGGGCGCCTCTTCGGCACCAAGGTGGCCCTCGTCTGCGTCGGCGCCAACGAGATCAGCGCCCGGGCGACCCGGACCCTGGTCCGCTGGTCCGGCCGGCTCGCCGCCTACCGCTCCTACCGCGACGACATCTCGCGCGACGCCATGCGCGCCATGGGCGTCGACACGAGTGCCGACCACGTCTATCCCGACCTCGCGTTCTCCCTCCCCACGCCGGCCGCCGGCGGCAAGCCGGGCACCGTCGGCGTCGGCGTGATGGCCTACTACGGCGGCAACGACGACCGCGCCGAAGCCGACCGCATCTACCGCCACTACGTCGACACGATGAACCGTTTCGTCGCGTGGCTCGTTGACCAGGACAGACCCGTCCGGCTGTTCATCGGTGACCGGATCGACCGGCAGGTCGTCGACGAGATCATCGAGAAGACCGCTTCCCCGCTGGTGACGGCGGCTCCGGCGGAGACCCTGGACGAGCTGATGCACGAGATGGCCGCGGTGGACAGCGTGGTGGCCACGCGCTACCACAACGTGCTCTGCGCCCTGAAGGTCGCGAAACCGACCGTGGCGATCGGCTACGCACCGAAGAACGACGTCCTCATGGCGGAGATGGGCCTCGACGGCTTCACCCAGCGGGCGAAGACCGTCGAGTTCGACCGGCTCGTCGAACAATTCACCGAACTGGAGAACCGTTCGGCGGAACTTCGCCAAACGCTCCTGGAACGGAACGAGATGAACGCGCAACGGCTCAAGGACCAGTTCGCCGCCCTTTCGGCGGCCCTCTTCGGGGGTGGGCGATGAAGGCCATTCCGGTGCCCGAGATCGACGGTGCGTACCTGTTCGAACCCACACGGCACGCGGACGGGCGCGGCTTCTTCAGCCGGACGTTCGACCGCGACGTCGTCGCCTCGGTGGGCATCGACCCGGACGGCTTCGTCCAGGACAGCCTTTCCCGCTCCCGCAAGGGAGTCGTCCGCGGCATGCACCTGCGCGGCGGGGCCGGCGAGGCGAAGCTGGTCCGGTGTTCGCACGGCGCGATCTTCGACGTCGTGGTGGATCTCCGACCGGATTCGCCGACATATCGGAATGTGAAAACCTTCGAACTTTCCGGTGATACCCAGGTTTCTTTGTACATCCCGGCGGGGTGTGCGCACGGATTCCAGTCACTCACCGATCCCTCTGACGTTTCGTACCGTATCGATCGGGCACACGATCCTGAAGAGGACATTACGATTTCGTACAAAGACCCTGAATTGGACATTTCGTGGCCACTGTCGGTCACAATGGTCAGTGACCGGGACGAACGGGCGCCGTCTCTCGGAGAGGCGTTGAAACCAACGAGGTGAGCCACGACATGGGAACGAACCTGCCCCGCTCCACGAAGGCGGACGAGCGGCTGCACCGGGTCATCCCCGGCGGTGCGCACACCTACGCCAAGGGCTCGGACCAGTATCCCGAAGGGATGGCCCCGGTCATCTTGCACGGCCGCGGCGGGCACGTCTGGGACGTCGACGGCAACGAGTACGTCGAGTACGGCGCCGGCCTGAGGGCGGTCAGCCTCGGCCACGCCCACCCCCGGGTGGTCGAAGCGGTGCGCGGCGAGCTGGAGAAGGGCAGCAACTTCATCCGGCCGTCGATCATCGAGGCCGAAGCCGCCGAGCGGTTCCTCGAGAACGTGCCGACGGCCGACATGGTGAAGTTCACCAAGAACGGCTCGGACGCGACGACGGCGGCGGTCCGGCTGGCCCGCGCCGCCACCGGCCGCAAGCTCGTCGCCAAGTGCGCCGACCACGCTTTCTTCTCCACCGACGACTGGTTCATCGGCACCACGCCGATGAACGCGGGCATCCCGGACGAGACGACGGAAGCGGTGGTGTCCTTCCCGTACGGCGACCTGCAGGCCGCGGAGGAGCTGCTGCAGCGCCACGAGGGCGAGATCGCGTGCATGATCCTGGAGGCGGCCGCGGCGGTCGAACCGCCGCCGGGGTACCTGCAGGGCCTGCGCGAGCTCACCACCCGGCACGGCGTCGTCCTGATCTTCGACGAGATGATCACCGGCTTCCGCTGGTCCGCCCAGGGCGCGCAGGGGCTCTACGGCGTCACGCCCGACCTCTCGACGTTCGGCAAGGCGCTCGGCAACGGCTTCGCGGTGTCGGCGCTGGCGGGCAAGCGGGAACTGATGGAGATCGGCGGCCTGCGCACCGATCGCGAGCGGGTGTTCCTGCTCTCGACCACGCACGGCGCCGAGACCCACTCGCTGGCCGCCGCGATGGCGGTCATGGACGTCTACCGCGACGAAGACGTCATCGGCCGCATGCACGCCCTCGGCGACCGGCTCGCCGCCGGCGTCCGCGAGGTGGCGGCCGGGATCGGCGTCGAAGACCACGTGGTCGTCCGCGGCCGGGCCAGCAACCTGGTCTTCGGCACGCTCGACGAGCAGGGCAGGCCGTCCCAGCCGTACCGGACGCTGTTCCTGCGCGAGCTCATCAGTGGTGGCGTGCTCGGACCGTCCTTCGTGGTCAGTGCCGCGCTCACCGAAGCGGACATCGACAAGACCATCGACGTCGTTGCCCAGGCCTGCACGGTGTACCGCAAGGCCCTCGACGCCAACGACCCGACGCCGTGGATGGGCGGGCGCCCGGTGCAGCCCGTGTTCCGCAAATACGCCTGATCCCCGCACGGGCGGGCCGGATTCACCCGTTGGGTCCGATGAGGACACTTGAGGGTGACTGCTTTCCGGCCCGTTCGTGCGTAGCTTCCTGCCATGGGTAGATCTCGCGCGGTTCTCGTCGTTGCTTGCTCGCTCCTGATCGCCGTGGCCTGCCCGGCGGTCGCGAGCGCCGCCGACGGACCGCAGCCGGTGTGCGGCCACCAACCCGCCGAGTACGGGCAACCACCGTCCGGAGCCGTCCCCGTCGACCCGGCCGTCGACGGTGACCTCGCGGCCAAGACGGCGGCGCACCCGGCGGGCACGACGTTCTGGCTCCGGCCCGGTACCCACACGCTCGGCAAGGACGAGTTCGGTCAGGTCGCCCCCAAGGACGGCGACGTGTACCTCGGCGCGCCGGGCGCGGTCGTGGACGGCCGCGGCGTCAACCGGGCCGCCTTCACCCAGCAGGCTCGCAACGTCCAGCTCCGCGGCCTGACCGTCCGCGGGTTCGCCGCGCTGCAGGACCAGGGCGTGGTCAACCACGACTCCGGCGACGGCTGGCTCATCGAGAACACCACCATCGAGGACAACGCGGGCGCGGGGCTGATGGCCGGCGCCGGCCAGGTCGTGCGGCACAGCTGCCTGCGCAACAACGGCCAGTACGGGCTCAACGCGTACCAGGCGGGCGACGGCATCACCGGGCTCGTGCTGGAGGGCAACGAGATCACCGGCAACAACACCGGTGACTGGGAGGCCAAGGTGCCGGGCTGCGGGTGCAGCGGCGGCGCCAAGTTCTGGGCCGTGACCGGCGCCGACATCCGCGGCAACTGGGTCCACGGCAACCACGGCGCCGGACTGTGGGCCGACACGAACAACAACGACTTCCTCGTCGAGGACAACCTGTTCGAGGCCAACGACGCCGAGGCGCTGTTCTACGAGACCAGCTACAACCTGGTGCTGCGCGGCAACACGTTCCGCGGCAACACCCTGGTCCAGGGCCGCGCGTTCGCGGCGCGCGGCGACAACTTCCCGGTGGCGACGGTGTACCTGTCGGAGTCGGGCGGCGATCCGCGCGTGCCGGCCCGGACGTCGGCCGTCGACATCAGCGGCAACACGTTCGAGGACAACTGGGCCGGGATCACGTTGTGGGAGAACGCCGACCGCTTCTGCAACAGCCCGGCGAACACGTCGACGGGCTACTGCACCAAGGCGGCGGCAAAGTCTTCGTGCGCCGCGGGCACGATCGAGAAGGCCCCGGCCTACGACGACTGCCGCTGGAAGACGCAGCGGGTGGAGATCCACGGGAACACCTTCCGGTTCGACGCCGGCCGCGTGGGCTGCACGAGCCTCTGCGGGCGGATGGCCCTGCTGTCGAACTTCGGGACGTTCCCGGACTGGTCGCCCTACAAGGGAACGGTGATCGAAGAGGCCATCACCTTCCGCCAGGCCAACCGGTGGCACGACAACTCCTACTCCGGGCCGTGGACGTTCGTGGCTCATGACACCTCCAAGACGGTCGACGCTGCGGGCTGGCAGGCAAAGCCCTACTCGCAGGACGCGTGCTCTTCGTTCGGCGGCGGACCCGCCGGCTGCTGATCACGAGCTTGCCGACCGGGTCCGACAATTTCCACAACGCCCGGCGCCGCAGACGGAGATTTGCCTTGCGACACAAGGGAAAAGTCGCGAACGGAGAATTTCGGACGCAGGCGGTTCACCCGTTTCAGCGACTGGCGTTCGCACGCCTGTTCGGTACCGTCGGAGACATGACCGCTTCGACAGGCACTGCGTCCACAGTGGACGACCAGCGCAAACCTGCCCACCCCCGCACGGCGGACACTACACGGCCTTCCCCGAATCGGCCGCCCTCAGCGCGGATCAGCGCACCGGCCGGCCGCCTCGCGAGCGACCTCTCCTTCAGAGCCGGTCGGCCGTGCGGTCCAGCACCCGAGCGGTGGCCGGGACCGCGGCCAGCGCAGCGCAAAACCCGCCGAGGGCGTCCGTCGGGTAGTGCGCGCCCAAAGCGACCTCGGCCCACCCCATCGCCAGCCCGGCCACCAAGGCCAGCCCCAGCACGAGCACAAGCCCGGCCACGCGCCCCAGCCCCAGCCGCTCGGTGAGCAAGAGTGCGACCACCAGCGCGAGGGCCGTCGCGAGGGCCGTGTGTCCACTCGGGTACGACAGGAACTCGCCGTGGATGGTGCGGCCGACCACCGGCTTCAGCACGGTCGTCACCGCCACTGTGACCACGACACCCACCACCGTCAGCACGGCCGTCCGGACCCGGCGGACCAGCCAGCACACCACCGAAAGGAGACCGATCAGGATCACCGACCCCACCGGTTCGCCACCGAAGTCGATGGCCAGGGCGACGTACCGCCACGGCGGCTGCACCGGGTAGACCGCGGGGAGGAGGGCCGCGTCGATGCCGGTCAGGCCCGAGTCGCGGAAGTGCAGGATGCCGAGCGCGACGAGCACCGCCGTCGCCAGGGCAGCTGTCATGGCCAGCGGGGTGCGCAGCACGGCCGGCAGGGCCGCGGGCGCCGTCCGGACCAGCTGCTTCACGCCTCGATCGCCGCCTCGTACCCGGCGATCAAGCGGTCCAGCCCGACCGCGGGCGTGAAGTCCTTCTCGTACCGGACGCGGGCCGCGTCGCCCATGTCGCCGTTGCGGTCGCCGACGACCGCGCGCAGGCGGTCCGCGAGGGAGGCGGCGTCGTTCGGGACGTGCAGGAGGCCCGTCACGCCGTCGTCGACCAGCTCGGGGAAAGCCCCGTGTGCGGCCGCGACCGTCGGCACACCGGCGGCCATCGCCTCGACCACCACCAGACCGAAAGCCTCCAGCCACGTCGAGGGCGCGACGACCGCGACCGCGTCGGCGGTCAGGGCACGGCATTCCGCCTTGTTCCGGAGGCCGACGTACGAGACGTCGGCGCGGCCGGCCGCCCAGGTCGCGACCTCGTCCTGCATCGGGCCGGTGCCCGCGATGACCAGCGGCACGCCCAGGGCGCCGTCGAGACGTTCCCACGCCCGCATCAACAGGCCGACGCCCTTCTCCTCGGTGACGCGGCCGAGGAACAGCACGTGCTTGCCGGCGCCGGTGCGGCGGACGCCGGGGTCGGTGACGAAGTTGTGCTTCACCGCCATCCGCTCGCCGGGCATCCCGGCCGACACCAGGAGGTCACGTTGAGCCGCCGAAATGCAGAAGAACCGGGAAACGCCCGTCCACCACCGGCGCCGGTTCGCGACCATGCTCGCCGCCATCGGGAGCGTGGCCGCGCTCGAACCGCGGTAGCAGCCGTGCTTCACCGCCGGCAGCGGTGAGCCGCCGACGCACTCGGTGCAGATGCGGCCGTCTCGGTGGAGCGTGCCGGGTGGGCAGACCATCGTGTAGTTGTGCAGCGTCGCGACCGCGGGCACCCCCGCGTCCGCGCACGCGGCGACCACCGACGGCGACAGCAGCGGGAACGTGTTGTGGATGTGCACGACGTCCGGGCGCGACGCGCGCAGCCGGGCGGCGAGCTCCTTCCGCACCGCCGGGTTCCACGGCACCATCAGCGGCACCGCGGCCTTGCGGGGCAACGGCATCGCCGCGATGTCGTCGCTGCGGCGTTCGAACAGCGACACCTGGTGCCCGCCCTCGGCGAGCAGCGTCACCTCGGCGTCGACGACGTTGTTCTCGCCGCTCGGCTGCTCGGAGCGGTACCGGTTGTGCACCACGAGCACCTTCACGCGCCTGCACCTCGCACGTCTGCCCCCTTCACCGGGATGAATGCTTGTTCGTCGGACTGCGGCACCCCGCGGACCAGCAGCGACGCGGCGACCGCCAAGTGCAGCAGGTACGGCGACGCGTCGCCGAGCCCCGCTTCGGTGTAGGAGGCCGAAATGCAGTAGGTGATCAGGAAGATCGCGCACGCGCGAGCCAGCGACGGTGGCCGCAGCACGGCCACCACGACCAACGTGAGGAGGAACCCCGCCACCAGCGCGATCCCGACGAAACCCTGCTCGTGGTAGATCGCGAGCCAGCTGTTGTCGATCGGGAGGCCGTCGTAGGACTTGTCCGTCAGCCCGACCCCGAAGATGTACTCGGCCGTCGTCCGCGGGGCCTCCAGCAGCGCGTCCCACACCTTCGCGCGGCCGGTCAGGCTCGAGAAGTTGTCCGCGCTCTGCCCGCGGAGGAACCACGTCTGCAGCGCACCCGCGAGCACCACGCCGGTGACCCCGCCGACGCCGACGGTCCACGCGAACACCTTCCTCGCGCGGGCGCTGGTCAGCACCATCGACAGGAAGGCCACCGCGAGACCGGCGACGAGGCCGAGCGTCGCCGTGCGGGTGTGCGTGAGCATCAGCAGTCCCAGCACCGGCACCACGATCATCAGCGCGCTGCGCCAAGTCGTGCGGCGCCCGAACCAGAGGAGGAGCGTGAGCCCGGAGATGACCGCCGCGTACTGGCCGATCTGCGGCGGGGTCAGCGGCCAGATCGCGCCCGAAAGCCGGCCGCCGTACTCCTCCGGCATCGCGTTGCCGGGCGAGATCACCAGGCCGACCGCCACCGACGCGAGCACGACCGCGTACGTGCGGATGTGGTACCGGACGAAGGCGAACCCGCCGTCCCACCAGCGGGTCAGCAGCCAGAGGGTGGAGACGAACACGGTGAGCCGGAAGCAGCGGAACAGCGCGCCGAAGCCCTCCTGCAGGTCGGCGCTGGAGAGGATGCTGGCGCCCAGCAGGGCCGTCAGCAGCATCAGGTACGCGCTCGGGCGGATCCGCAGGTGCTTGTTCAGGGCCAGCGCGATGACGAAGGCCGTCATCAGCGAGCCCATGGTGACCAGCTGGCTGACCGATCGCGGCAGCGGGAGGACCGTCTTCGCGCCGGTCGAACCGAGCGTGTTGAGGATCAGCAGCGCCCACGCCACGCCCACCCACTTCGGCGTCGAGGACGCGGGTTCGGGCGCGGCGTCGCCGCGGAGGCCGGCCAGTCCGGTGTACGCGGTCATGTCAGCCTCCGCCCTGCGCGGTGAACGTGCTCCCGCTGTCCTGCGAGTACGGCGCGCCTTGCCATTCGCCGATGTCGAGGACGCGGTCGGCCGAGTAGGCGATGAACGTCCACGGGCCGGCGTAGCTGTTGTCGTGCCAGCGGTTGTCCTGCTTGAACGTGATCGCGTCCTGGACGTCCTCGCCGCGGTACGGCGACCAGTCCGGGTAGCTGCCGAAGTTCGACAGCAGGCCCATCCGGCCGCACGAGGCCTGGCAGCCCACGACCGCCGGGTCCAGGGTGAACTTGTTGTCGTGGATGTCGACGTGCTGGGTCTTCCAGCGGCAGTCGGCCAGCAGCGTGCCACTGGTGATCGCGGGGGCCGCGCACTGCTTGACGGCCGGCACCAGCCGGGTGCAGTCGCCCGAGGAGGTGTTGGCCGGGCTGTTGCAGAACCGGTCGGCGTTCTCCCACAGCGTGATCCCGGACCAGTTGTTCTCCAGGTAGTTGCGGGAGATCTCGATCTTCGCGGTGCGTGCCTTGATCCGCGGCTCGCCGCCGGACTCGGAGATGTAGACCGCCGACGTCGGGAAGTTGTCGCCCTTGTCGGCGTACCGGCGGCCGTCGGCCCAGTTGTTCTTCCGGATCGTGTTGTCCCGGATGACGGCGTTGTAGCTGATCTCGTAGATCAGCGCGGCGCTGTCGTTGTTCTCGATGAGGTTGCCCTCGATGAGGAAGTCGTTGTTGTTCGTGTCGGCCCACAGCCCGGTGCCGTGGTTGTCGTGCACCCAGTTGCCGCGCACGTCGGCGCCGTTCACGGCCCAGAACTTGACCCCGCCGCTGCAGCCGCAGCCGTCGATCTTCGCTTCCCAGTCGCCGGTGTTGTTGCCGGCGATCTCGTTGCCCTCGACGACCAGCGCGGTGAGCGGCGTGCTGCCGGAGTAGGCGTTCATGCCGTACTGGCCGTTGCGGCGCAGGCAGTTGCCACGCACCTGCTGGCGCGCGCCCGCCATGAGCCCGGCGCCGTCGTTGTCCTGGATGGTCGAGTGCTCGATCACCCAGCCGTCGCCCGAGTCGTGGTTGACGACGCCTTCGTCGTGCGGAGCGGCGAAGCCCTGCACGGTCAGATAGTTGATCTTGACGTTGGTGGCGTGCCCGGTGAAGGCGTACTGGTTGATCTTCCGGCCGTCGAGGACCGCACCGGGGGCGCCGAGGTAGACGTCGCCGTCCTTGGGCGACACCTGGTCGTACTTGTCGTCGCCGAGGATGTGCTTGCCCGGCTTGAGCCAGAACGTCGTGCCGGAGCCGGCCGAGCGCGTCTTCGCCGCCAGGTCTCCCGGCACGGCGGAGTCGACGACGACGGCTCCCGCCGGCGCGGCCGCGGGGCCGGCCGGCTGCTTGTCGCACACGGCGGCGACCGACCCGCTGGGGGCCGCGGTGGCCTGACCGGGCCCCCCGTCGGTGTCCGGCCCGCCCGAGCACGCCGCGACCGTGAGCAGGACACCAAGCAGCGGAGCTGCACGGCGGAGTCGGAAGCGGCGGGCTGTCACGGGCGGGTCCTAACTGAAGCGGAGCAGGGTGGTGAGGTGTCCGGGCGACCCGGTGCCGACAAGTGTGGTGGCAGGTTCCTTGCGGCCGAACCCCGCGGAGTACCACCCCAGCGGCGGCTCGGCATCACCCCGGTGCACGGTCCACGCAAGTTCGGACGGCAACTCCATGACGGCGGTGTGCACGGCACCGCCGAGAGAACCGGAAACCCGCCCGACAAGCGGATCGGCAACGCCACCCGCACGCCCGCCGCCGGCGACCGGGTCACCGGACCGGCCCTCACCGGCAGCGGAATCGGCCCCACCGGGGGCGGCTGTCCAGCGGAGGCGGGCTGTGGTGCCGTCGAGCATGACCGTCACCGATGGTCCGAAGTGGAACGCCAGCCGCGCGGTCCCCGGTGCGCCCTCGCCCAGGACTTCGTCGACGATCTTCACGACCTCGCCGTCCAGCTCGACCGTGCGGCGGTGGAGCGCCGGGGCGTAGCCGTCGTGGGCGGCCGACCAGCGGGAGGGGCCCTCGTCCGGGGTTTGCACGTCCAGGACCTTCGTCACCGCGTGGCGGGTCCACAGGAACGGGCCGCCCGAGACCGACTGGTCGCGGCCGGCCAGCTCGAGTGTGTTGTGGCCGAGCGTCGACCGGAAGTACGACCGCCACTGCGGCTCGCCGTGGTAGCAGAACGTGCCCGGATCCGCGAGCACGTCGACGCCGTCGTGGCGGACCTCCAGGGACAGCGCGTCCGCGTGGGCGTGCGCCGCGATCGACAGGAACCCGTGGGGGCCTCCGTCGCAGCGGACCCACACCGGGCCCGAGCGCAGGATCGTCATGCCCGCGTCCCGCAGGTGTGCCGGTCGGCGGCCCGGGCGGACGCCCGAAGCGCGCGGAGTCCGCGAAGCGAGGGAGGCGAGCAGCGCCGTGCGGACGTCGTCGCCGGGAACCGGCGGCCACCAGTCCAGGCGTCCGAACAGCGCCTCCCCCGACGCCAGCAGCGACGCCCAGCGGTCGGTCGAGGCGCCGTCGACGATCAGGCCGAAGCCGTCGTCGGCGTCGCCCTGGCGGGGTGGGCGCAGCTTGTTGTCCACAATGGACGCCAAGGCGTCGGTCATCCGGAGCAGGACGTCCCACGTCGAATCCGGCACCGGGGTGCCCGCGGCGTCGGCCTCGACCGCCGCCGCCAAGCCGAGTTCCAGCACCAGGCCGTGGTACTCGGAGGCCAGTTCCGCGTTGAGGCCGGACGCGAACGTGTTGCGCCCCAGCTGGACGTCCAGCGAGCGCATCGCCGCGGCCCGCCAGCCCGCCGACTCCGGGAACCAGCCGAACGCGCACGCCGCGGCCAGCAGCCCGGCGTCCTCCGCGATCACGTGGTTGTTCGCCGACGAACCGTGACTGCGCAGGGTCGCGAGCCAGTTCTGGTGGTGCCACAGCTGGAGCTGGAAGTCCGGGTTCTCCTCGAACAGCTCCGCCGCGCCCGGCCAGCCGTCGAGCAGCCGGCGTGTCCAGACCCACGACAGCAGCCGGATGCCCAGCTCGATACCGCTCACCCAGTGCGGCCCCCGCAACGGCGGGTTCGCCGCCCACCACGAACGGAGGTGCTCCGCCGCGCGCTCGGCATAGGCGGAAGACCCGGTCAGGGCGTACGCCGCGGCCAGCACGGTGAGGTGCTGGTGCCGCGACGGCTCCCAGATCTGCTTGATGTCGCCGACGGTGTCCTCCGACCGATACGGCACGTCGAACGCGTACACGTCCGAGGGCGCGCGACGCCCGGTCTTCGGGTCGAGGAACCAGTCGGGCGCCTCGAAATCGGTGCGTTCCACGCCGAAGTACTCCGCGCGGCCCGCCATCAGCTCGTCGGCCGTGGCCAGGAGCCGGGCGACCGCGTCGCCGGATACCTTGCCCAGCACCCCGGCGGGCAGCGCCGCGGTGAAACGCGGGTGCGAAGGCCAGTCCGGCGGCGTCGGCAGCGCGGACCGCCACTGCCGCTGCACGACGGCGTGCCGCGCGCGCCCGACAACCTCCGCCGGCCCCATCCGCGACAGCCGGCGCAGGTACCAGCCTGGACCCATCACGGCCGGACACCTGCCTTCGGCAGCAGCGCCGACCGGGTCGGCGCGATGCTCGTCATGCCGGGGCGCCCGTCTTCTGCGGCAGCTCGATCCGCACCGGTGCCGCGTTCGCCGCACTCGTCTGCGCGGCCAAGGTCGCCAGCGTCGTCGCGGCCAGCGAGGCGATCGAGATCGGCATCGGCGAGCCCGTCCGCACCGCGTCCAGGAACGCGTTGACCTCCGCCGCCTGGCCCTTGTCGCGGCCCTTCGGGATGCGCGAGCTGGCCCACTTCTTGCGCGAGTACACCGACGCGCGGACGAAGTCGTCGAACTTCAGGACCTTGCCGTCGGCGACGACGTCGAGGGTCTCCTTCGGGAAGCCCGACGAGCCCGTCTCGGCGTAGGTGATCACCGCCGTCGAGCCGTCCGCGTAGCCGAGGGTCACCTGGAGGTCGCCTGTTGCGTACACCGAGACCGGGTCAGCGTCGAGGAGCCAGCTCACCGTGTCGATGAAGTGCCCGCCCTCACCGGCGAAGCGGGAACCTTCCGAATCCGTCTGGTTGTACCAGCTGCCGTGGTCGAGGCGGCCCGCATTGACCAGGTACCGCACGCTCGCCGGGCCGACGCGCGGGCCGAACTGCTCGCGGGCCTCGTGCAGCAGCGGCGCGAACCGGCGGTTGAAGCCCACCTGGAGCCGGTCGTTGCCGGACTCCTCGATCGCGTCGAGCACCTTCTGCAGCTCCGGCTCGGACAACGCGAGCGGCTTCTCGACGAACACCGACTTGCCCGCCAGCAGCGCCTGGCGGGTCAGCTCGGCGTGCGAGCTGTGCCGCGTCACCACGAACACCGCGTCGA
>NZ_MUMI01000202.1 GCF_002155975.1 Amycolatopsis kentuckyensis | reverse complement strand
GGCACTCGTGCGGCCGCAGCCCGCCCGACAGGAACTCGGTCTGCTCGGCGGTGGTCACACTTCCGCCTCGGTCTTCTGCCGCGCCAGGTTCTCCGCGACCTCCGCCGCCCACGCCTCGTTCGCCTTCGTCGTGTCCACTTCGAACTCGAACCGCTGGGTCATGTCCTCGGTGACGTCGGCGACGTCGACGTAGAACTGCTGGTACCAGCGGCGAAGCTGGTAGACCGGACCGTCCTCTTCGCACAGCAGCGGGTTGTCGATCTGCGTCTTGTGCTTCCAGATCTCGACGTCCTGCAGGAACCCGGCCCCGATCCCGCGGGCCAGCTTCGCGGCGATCTTGTCCGCGTGCTCGTCGGAGATGCCCGGCGGCTTCCGCACCTTCATCCCGTACTGCAGCACGAACGACGTCGGCGTGACGGGGTAGTGGCAGTTGATGAGCACGCTCTCGATCTCGTAGCCCTGGAACGAGTTCACCAGCTTGTTGATCATGTACGACGGCCCGAAGTACGACGCCTCCGACCGCAGCAGGTTCTCCTCGCCGCCGTAGTTCGACGCCATGCCCATGTCCGGGCGGCCCTTGGTGTTGAGGTACTGCGTGGCGATGTGGCCTTCGAACACGTTCTTGAAGTACGTGGGGTAGGCGTAGTGGATGTAGAAGAAGTGGGCCATGTCCACGACGTTGTCGATGATCTCCCGGCAGTTGGAGCCGTCGATGAAGATCTCGTCCCAGGTCCAGTTGCTCCACTCGTCGCTGTGGGCCGCTTCGATCCGCGGGATCGCCAGCTCCGGGGGCGGCGGGTTGCCTTCCGGGTCGTGCCAGACGAGCAGCTGGCCGTTCTGCTCCTCCGTCGTCCACGACCGCGTCCGCGCGCGCAGCGGAACCCGCTTGGCGTAGGGGATCGAGACGCACTTGCCCTTGCCGTTCCAGCGCCAGTCGTGGAACGGGCAGGCCACCTCGTCGCCCTTGACGCTGCCCTGGGTGAGGTCGCCGCCCATGTGCCGGCAGTAGCCGTCGAGCACGTGCAGCTGCCCGGCCGAGTCCGCCCACACCACGAGCTTCGTGCCGAACGCGGTGATCGCGTGCGGCTTCCCGTCGCGGAAGTTCTCCGCCAGGCCGAGGCAGTGCCAGCCGCGGGCGAACCGGGTCGGCGGCTCACCGGCGTAGATGGTGCGTACCGAATCCTGCGTCATCGCTGCCCTCCCGTGGTCCCTCGATCTTCGTGCGCCAGCCGCGTCGCCGCAAGGTAGCCGAACACCATGGCGGGCCCGATGGTCGCGCCGGGTCCGGCGTAGGTCCGGCCCATCACGGCCGCGCTGGCGTTGCCCGCGGCGAACAGGCCCGGTACGGCCGAGCCGTCCTCGCGCAGCACCTGCGCGTGTTCGTCGGTGCGCAGCCCGCCCTTGGTGCCCAGGTCGCCCGGCACGATCTTCACCGCGTAGAACGGCGCTTTGTCCAGCGGGCCGAGGCTGGGGTTGGGTTTGTTGCGCGGGTCGCCGTAGTAGTGGTCGTACTTGCTGACCCCGCGGTGGAAGTCCTCGTCGACGCCCGTGCGCGCGAAGCCGTTGAAGCGCTCGACCGTCGCTTCCAGCGACTGGGCCGGGACGTCGATCTTCGCCGCCAGCCCGGCCAGCGTCGACGACTTCGCCGCGATCCCGGCCTTGAACCAGCGGCCGGGCAGCGGCTGGCGCGGCCCGATGCCGGTGAACATGTACCGGTCCTTGTAGCGCTGGTCGAACACGAGCCAGGTCGGGATGTGCTGACCCGGGCCGTCCCCGGGACCGTACATCGCGTGCACGGCCTCGACGTACGGCGCCGACTCGTTGACGAACCGCTCGCCGCGGGCGTCGACCATGATGCTGCGCGGCCGCGACCGCTCGGCCAGCGCGAACCACGGGCCGCCGGTGAGCGGCAGCGACGGCCCCCACCAGGCGTCGTCCATCAGGTCGAGTGCGGCGCCCAGCTTGAGGCCGGCGGTGATGCCGTCGCCGGTGTTGGCCTCCGCGCCGACGGTCCAGTCGACGCCGATCGGCGCGCGCTGGTACTTCTCGCGCATCTCGAGGTTCCGCTCGAAGCCGCCGCTGGCGAGGATCACGCCGCGCCGGGCTTCGACGACCCCCTGTGCGGTGACGACCCCGGTGACGCGGTCGCCGTCGACCTGCAGATCGACCAACGGCGTGTTGAGCCGGACCTCGACGCCGGCCGTGGCCAGGCCCGCCCGCAGCCCGGCCGCAAGCGCTTGCCCCATGCTCAGCAGCTGCTGCCCGCGGAGTTTGCCGACCAGCCACTGCCGGCCCAGCGACAGCAGCCGGACGGCCCCGCGCGGGTGCCGGGCGAGCAGGCTCAGCCAGCGGTAGTCGGCCTGGGTGATCGGGACGCCGAGCGGGGGAGCGCTGTACGGCGGTTCGAGGTGGGCCAGCTCGGCGCCCAGCAGCTTGCCGTCGAGGGCGACCGGCTCGACCGACCGGCCGCCGGGACGCCCGCCGGGGGCTTCGGGGTGGTAGTCGCTGTAGTCGCGGACCCAGCGGAACTTCAGCGGCGTGTGGTCGCAGACGAACCGCAGCACCTCGGGGCCGTGGGCGAGGAACGTGTCGCGCCGGACGGCCGGGACGGCGTCGCCGACGATCGAAGCCAGGTACTCGCGCGCCCGTTCGGGTGGCTCGTCGATCCCGGCGGCGCGCAGGGCGTGGTTGCCGGGGATCCAGACACCGCCGCCGGAGCGCGCGGTGGAGCCGCCGAAGCAGGGTGCCTTCTCCAGGACGACGACGCTCAAGCCGTTGTGGGCCGCGGCCAGCGCGGCGGTCATCCCGGCGGCACCACTGCCGACCACGACGACGTCGAACTGCTCCGTCATGCCACCTCTCCTGCAACGTGTTCCAGGTAACGAGTATCCAGTTGAGGGCCGCTTTCGGTCACCATAGACGAGAACGTGTTTCAGTTCTAGGGTAGCCACCATGGACGCACTCGTCGCGGACGTGGTCATCGTGGGTTTCGGGGCGGCCGGCGCCTGTGCCGCCCTCGAAGCGGCCGACGCGGGCGCCGACGTCATCATCGTCGAGCGCTTCGCCGGCGGAGGAGCCAGCGCGGTCAGCGGTGGCATCGTGTACGCCGGGGGCGGCACCGGCCAGCAGCTGGACGCGGGCGTCGACGATTCCGTCGACGCGATGTACGCCTACCTGCGGATGGAAACCGGGGACGTCGTCTCCGAGCGGACGCTGCGGCGGTTCTGCGAGGGCAGCCGCGAGATGATCACCTGGCTCGAGGGCAACGGCGTGCCCTTCGAAGGCAGCCTCTGCCCGTACAAGACGTCGTACCCGAGCGACCGGCACTACCTCTACTACTCCGGTAGCGAGGCGGCCGGCGGGTTCCGCGACGCGGCGAAGCCCGCTCCACGCGGCCACCGGGTCAAGGGGCCCGGGACCTCGGGAAAGATGCTGATGTCCCGGCTCAAGGCGGCCGTGCGCGCCCGCGGCATCCGGGTGCTGACGCAGACCACCGCCCGGACCCTCGTCCGCGACGGCGCCGGCCGCGTCACCGGGCTCGTCGCCGACACCCTGAGCGGCGCCCCGGCGTCGGTGCGGGCACGGCACCAGCGCCTCGCGCAGTACGCGGCCAAGCCCGGCATCTACGTTCCTTCGCTGCGCAAGTCGCTGCACCGCCGGGTCGAGCGCTTCGAGCGGGCGCACGGCCGTGAGCTGCGGATTTCCGCCCGGCGCGGGGTCGTGCTGGCCGCCGGCGGCTTCATCGCCGACCGGGAGATGGTGCGCGAGCACGCCCCGGCCTACCGCGGCGGGCTCGCGCTCGGCACGTCCGCCGACAACGGCTCGGGCATCCGGATGGGGGTCGAGGCCGGCGGGACGACCGGTGAGCTGGGCCGGATCTCCGCGTGGCGGTTCGTCACCCCGCCCAGCGCGTTCCTCGGCGGGATCATCGTCGACGCCGCGGGCCGGCGGGTCATCGACGAATCCCGCTACGGCGCCGCGATCGGGGAGAAGCTCATCGAGGACCACGGGAGCAAGGGCTGGCTGCTCGTGGACGCGCCGATCGTGGCCGAGGCGCGCCGGGACGGGCGCAAGCAAAGCCAGTGGTTCCAATGGCTCCAGCTGCGGTACCTGCTGCGCCGGGGCCGGGTCGTGGGGGAGACGGTCGAAGAGGTGGCGCGCAAGGCCGGCGTCGATCCCCAGGGGCTGCGCGCGAGCGTCGAGGCCTACCACGGCGACCGGGATCCGGTCGGCAAGCCCACCGAGTTCGTGCGGCGCCTGGACAACCCGCCGTACTCGCTGATCGACATCTCGGTGCGGCCGAACCTCGGGNNCGGCCGCACCGCCGTGGGAATCTGTTCGAGGTCCTACGTGAGTGGTCTGTCGCTGGCCGACTGCGTGTTTTCCGGCCGCAGAGCGGGGATCAACAGTGCTCTGGCGCAGGGCGTTCTCGACAAAAACGAGAACGTGTTCTAGTCTCTGGAGGGAGTGAAACAGAGAGAGGACTGCGCATGAGCGAGCAGGTGATCGCCGGGGTCCGGGACCTCCTGCCGGTCCTGCGGGAACGGGCCCAGGACACCGAGGACGCGCGCCGCGTCCCCGAGGAGTCCGTCAAGGCCCTGCAGGAGACCGGGTTCTTCAAGCTGCTGCAGCCGAAGCTCCACGGGGGCTTCGAAGCCGACCCGGTGAGCTTCTACACCGCGGTCAAGCTGATCGCGAGCGCGTGCGGGTCCACCGGCTGGGTCGCCTCCATCCTCGGCGTCCACCCGTGGCACGTGGCCCTGTTCGACGCCCAGGCGCAGCAGGAGGTCTGGAGCGAGGACCAGGACGTGCGGATCTCCTCGTCGTACGCCCCGATGGGCAAGGCCGAAGTCGTCGAGGGCGGCTACCGGCTGTCGGGCCGGTGGAGCTTCTCCTCCGGCAGCGACCACTGCACGTGGGTGCTGCTGGGCGGACCGGCCTTCAAGGACGGCAAGCCGGTCGACTTCTGCACCTACCTGCTGCCCATCGCCGACTACACCATCGTGGACGTCTGGGACACGATCGGCCTGCGCGGCACCGGCTCGAACGACATCGTCGTCGAGGACGTCTTCGTGCCGCAGCACCGGGCATTGAGCTTCATCGCGACGTCGAAGTGCAAGGTCCCGGGCCAGGCCGTCAACCCCGGCCCGCTGTACCGGCTCCCGTACGGTTCGGTGCACCCGACGACGATCACCGCGCCGATCATCGGCATGGCCCAGGGTGCCTACGACGCGCACGTCGAGCACCAGCGCAAGCGCGTGCGGGCCGCGTACGCCGGTGAACAGTCCAAAGAGGACCCGTTCGCCAAGGTGCGGATCGCCGAGGCGGCGAGCGAGATCGACGCCGCCTGGCTGCAGCTGACCCGCAACATCGAGGAGCTGTACGAACTCGCCAAGCGCGAGGAGCGGCTGCCCGCGGACCTGCGGCTGCGCGTCCGGCGCGACCAGGTGCGCGGCACCGAACGCGCGATCTCGGCGATCGACCGGCTCTTCGAGAACTCCGGCGGCCGGGCCATCCAGCGGGGGACGCCGATCCAGCGCTTCTGGCGCGACGCGCACGCCGGCCGCGTCCACGCGGCCAACGACGCCGAGCGCGCCTACGTCATGTACGGCACCGGCGTCTTCGGGCTCCCCGTCGAAAACGCGATGTACTGATGGCTGCTCCGGAAGGCAAGTACGTCCAGGCCGGTTCGCTGAAGCTGCACTACCACGAAGCCGGTGCGGAACACGCCGAGACGGTCATCCTGCTGCACGGCGGCGGGCCCGGCGCGTCGGCGTGGAGCAACTTCGGGCGCAACCTGCCGGAGTTCGCCAAGCACTACCGGACGATCGCGGTCGACCAGCCCGGCTTCGGGCGGTCCGACAAGCCGACCGAGCACCCGCAGTACTTCCGGTACAGCGCGGACGCCGTCGCCGGGCTGATGGACGCGCTCGGCATCGAGCGCGCCCACTTCGTCGGCAACTCCCTCGGCGGGGGTGCGGCGGTGCGGTTCGCGCTGAACCACGGCAAGCGCGCCGGGCGCCTGGTGCTGATGGGGCCGGGCGGGCTGAGCGTCAACCTGTTCGCGCCCGACCCGACCGAAGGCGTCAAGAACCTCGGGCGGTTCGCCGCCAAGCCGTCGCGTGAGCGCATGGAAGCCTTCCTGCGCATCATGGTCCACGACCAGGCGCTGATCACCGACGAGCTGATCGACGAACGCTTCGCCGCCGCGAACACCCCGGAGTCCCTGGCCGCGATGCGCGCGATGGGGATGTCGTTCGCGAAGCCTGATACGTACGAAGAAGGCATGCTCTGGCGCGAAGCCCACCGCCTGCGCCAGCGCGTACTCTTGATCTGGGGGCGCGAAGACCGCGTCAACCCGCTGGACGGGGCGCTGGTGGCGCTCAAGACGATTCCGCGCGCGCAGCTGCACGTGTTCGGCGGCTGCGGGCACTGGGCCCAGCTGGAGAAGTTCGACGAGTTCAACCGGCTGGCCCTCGACTTCCTCGGGAGTTCCTGATGGGCATCCGGTCACTGGGCTACCTCCGCATCGAAGCCACCGACATGGCGGCCTGGCGCGAATACGGCCTCAAGGTGCTCGGCATGGTCGAAGGCAGCGGCACCGATCCGGACGCGCTCTACCTGCGCATGGACGACTTCCCCGCCCGGCTGGTGATCTCGCCGGGGCCGGCCGACCGGCTGGCGACCACCGGCTGGGAGGCGGCCAACGCCGGCGAGCTCGCCGAGATCCGGTCGCGTTTGGACAGTGCGTCGGTGCCGTACAAGGAGGGCACGCCGGAGGAGCTGGCCGACCGCCGCGTCGACGAGCTGATCAGCTTCGACGACCCGTCCGGCAACACCCAGGAGGTGTTCCACGGCGTCGCGTTGCAGCACCGGCGCGTGGTGAGCCCGTACGGCCACAAGTTCGTCACCGGCGAGCAGGGCCTCGGCCACGTCGTGTTGTCCACAAAGGACGACGAAGCGTCGCTGCGGTTCTACCGGGACGTCCTCGGCTTCCGGCTGCGCGACTCGATGCGCCTCCCGCCGCAGATGGTCGGGCGCCCGGCGGACGGGCCGCCCGCGTGGCTGCGGTTCTTCGGCTGCAACCCGCGTCACCACAGCCTGGCGTTCCTGCCGATGCCGACGCCGAGCGGGATCGTGCACCTGATGGTCGAGGTGGAGAACACCGACGACGTCGGCCTGTGCCTCGACCGCGCGATCCGGCGGAAGGTGCCGATGTCGGCCACCCTCGGCCGGCACGTCAACGACCTGATGTTGTCGTTCTACATGAAGACGCCCGGCGGCTTCGACGTCGAGTTCGGCTGTGAAGGCCGTCAGGTCGACGACGACAACTGGATCGCCCGCGAGAGCACCGCGGTCTCGCTCTGGGGCCACGACTTCTCGGTCGGTGCGCGGCCGCCCGGCGCATGACGTCCGTGGCGGTCGACCAGACCGAGTTCCGCAGCGTGCTCGGGCACTTCTGCACGGGCGTCACGGTCGTCACCGGCCGCGACGGCGACACCCTCGCCGGGTTCGCCTGCCAGTCGTTCGCGGCGCTGTCGCTCGACCCGCCGCTGGTGCTGTTCTGCCCGGCCCGGACGTCGCGGACGTGGCCGGTGCTGGCGGCGGCGGGCCGGTTCGCGGTCAACGTGCTGGCCGAGGACCAGCAGGAGGTCAGCGCGGTGTTCGGGGCCCGCGGCGAGGACAAGTTCGCCCGGTTCGGCTGGACGCCGGCACCGTCCGGCGCGCCGCTGCTCGACGGCGCGCTGACCTGGATCGACTGTGCCCTGGAAGCCGTGCACGAAGCCGGTGACCACTACGTCGTGATCGGCCGCGTGACGGCACTGGGCGCGCCGTCGCAAGCCCGCCCGCTGCTGTTCCACCGCGGCCAGTACGCGGTCACCGAACCGGCCCGGGACGCCCTCGCGGCCATGCTGCCCTGGCCGCGTCCCGACGACTGGCTGTGACCGGGGTAGCTCCACCGGGTGGTTGTGCACGGGTTCACAGGTGGGCCGCATCCCATTCGCGAGAGAAAGCCGAGCCTCGGCGCGCACACTGTTACCGAGAAGACACCTTCCCGGGAGGAGTGAGTCGCGCATGCGTGGGCCCAGCGGACGGATCGCCCGGTTCGGGCGGCGAGTACGCCCCGGACGCAACCCCCTGGCCCGGGCGGGCGACCGCGTCGAAGCCCTCCTGCTGCTCCTGGCCGTGGCGGGCGCGCTGCTCGCGATCCCGTTCGCGGCGGCGTTCGGTTCCGAAACGTACGCGGCGCAGAACGCCCGCGCGGCGGAGGAACGCGCCACGCGTCATCCGGCGACGGCGGTTTCGCTCGCGGCGGCGTCCGCCCAGCCGTACAGCACCGACGGTGCCGGCGCCCCGGCCGCCCAGACTTCGGTCCCCGCGGCCTGGTTCGACGCCCGTGGCACCCGCCACACGGGCGACGTCCTCGCCGACCCGGGTAGCCCGGCGGGCACCCGTGTCTCGATCTGGCTGGACTCCCGCGGCGAGCTGGCGGGCGAGCCCCTGTCGGCGTCGACCTCGGCGGCGGACGGCGTGTTCGCGGCGATCCTGCTCTGGGCGGCGATCACCGGAGCCCTGGCCGGGGTGTACGCCACCGCCCGGTTCATCCTGATCCGCTGCCACGCGGCGGCATGGGACCGGGCGTGGGCGCAGGCCCGCCACGACAGCCGGTTCTGATCACTTCCAGCGGAAGTGCACGAACACCCTGCCGAAGTTGTCCTTGTCCTTCTCGACCCGGTGGTAGAGCGCCTTGACGTCCTTGCGCTCGAGGAACCGCAGGACGTGCTTCTTCAGCTGACCCGACCCCTTGCCGGGGATGATCTCGACGAGCGGCGCCTTCTTGGCGACGGCCTCGTCGATGATCGCTTTGAGCGCCCGGTCGATCTCGCCGCCGCGGTTGTAGACGTCGTGCAGGTCCAGCTTCAGCTTCACAGCGCCTGCCACCAGCCGTCGACCGCCGGGGGTGCTGCCGCGTCGATGCGCTCGCCCGGGCGGGGGATCGCCAGCGGCAAGTCCGCCTCCTTCGCCTCGCTCCACACCCGGTCGGCCGGCTCGCCCCACGGGTGCATCGCCAGCTGGAACGTCGCCCAGTGCACCGGGACCAGCAGCTTCGCCCGGACGTCGAGGCCCGCCGCCACGCCTTCCTCCGGGGTCATGTGGATGTCCGGCCAGAGCGGGGCGTACGCGCCGACCTGGATCAGGGCCGCGTCGAACGGGCCGTGCTCCGCGCCGATCGCCGCGAATCCGTCGAAGTAGCCCGTGTCGCCGCTGTAGAACACGCGGTGTGCCGGGCCCAGCAGCGCCCACGACGTCCACAGCGTGTCGTCGTTCGTGATGCCGCGGCCCGAGAAGTGCTGGGCCGGCGTCGCGACGAAGCGGACGCCCGCCACCGTCGCCTCTTCGTGCCAGTCGAGCTCGATGATCCGGCCGGCCGGGACGTGCCAGCGTTCCAGGTGCGCGCCCACGCCGAGGGGGACGAGGAAGGGCGCGTCGGAGGAGCCGACCAGCGTGCGGACCGTCGCCAGGTCGAGGTGGTCGTAGTGGTCGTGCGAGATCACCACGGCGTCGATCCGGCCGAGCGCCGACAGCGGTACCGGCGGTTCGTGCAGCCGCCGCGGGCCGGCGAACGCCGCGGGGGAGACCCGGTCGCTCCACACCGGGTCGAGCAGCACGCGGGCGCCGTCGAGCTCGACGAGCGTCGAGGCGTGGCCGTACCAGGTCAGGTGCAGCCCGTCCGCCGACTCGACCGGCCCGGTCGTCACCAGGGGCACCGCGCCGGCCGGTTTGCGCAGCTCACGGTGCTCGCCGAAGAACATCTCGCGGAAGATGGCCCGCATCGACGCCGCGGTCATCGGGTGCCGCGGCGCCGCGTTGCGGAACACCTTGCCGTCGAACTGCGGCGAGGAGCGGACCCGCTCGGCCCGGGCGCCGGTGGCCTTCGCGCCGAAGGCCGCGGGCAGATCCCGCAGGGCTGCGATCGTCTTCCTCATGGGATCGAGTCTACGAACGCTTCCTGAGAGGGGCCCCAGCTTCATGCAGGTGGGTGAGGGCCTGCCGGTAGGACTCGACGAGGCTCGTCTGCAGGTAGGGAATGCCCAGCTCGGCGCAGTAGGCCTGGACGATCGGCTGCGCCCGCCGCAGGTGCGGCGACGGCATGCTCGGGAACAGGTGGTGCTCGATCTGGTAGTTGAGCCCCCCGAGGGCGACGTCGGTGACGACGCCACCGCGGACGTTGCGCGAGGTCAGCACCTGCTTGCGGAGGAAGTCGAGCTCGGTGCGCCCGGTCAGCGTCGGCATGCCCTTGTGGTTCGGCGCGAAGATCGATCCCATGTAGACACCCCACAGTCCCTGGTGGACGGCGAAGAACAGCAACGCCATGCCGGGCGAGAGAACGGTGAACAGCGCACCGAAGTAGAGGACGAAGTGCGCGGCGAGCAAGGCGGCTTCGGTGCCGCGGCGGCGCAGGCCCGGCTTGCGGACCGCGCGGATCCCGGACCAGTGCAAGTTCAGGCCTTCGAGCGTGAGCAGCGGGAAGAACAGGAAGGCCTGGTACCGCCCGATGAACCGCGGCACTGGTCCGAGATCCGCACGCGCCTGGTCCTTCGACCAGACGAGGATGTCCGGATCGACGTCGGGGTCGAGCTCCTCGTGGTTCGGGTTGGCGTGGTGGCGGGTGTGCTTGTCCATCCACCAGCCGTAGCTCATCCCGATCCCGAGGTTCCCGGCGAGCAGCCCGGCGATTTCGGTGGGCCGCCGCCGCCGGAAGACCTGCTTGTGCGCAAGATCGTGCGAGAGCAGGGCGACCTGCCCGAACAGCACGGCCATGAAGGCCGCGACGGCGAGCTGCCACCACGAGTTCCCGAGCAGCGCAAAGGCCACCCACCCGGCGGCGAACAACCCGGTGACGACGCCGATCCGGGCGGTGTAGTAGCCGGGACGGCGGTTCATCAGCCCGGCGGCGGAGATGCGGTGGCTCAGCCGGGCGAAGTCGCTCCCGACGCTGTTCTCTGTGGTGGTCACCCACCCGAGTCTTCGCGGTGGCGGCGGTCGCGGGAAGCCGGTGCGCCCCAGGCGGTTTGCGGGGGCCAGCCCTACCGGCCGCGCTGGTATACGGCTGGAACTCCGTCCCGGAAGGCGAACCGGTCCGGAAGCCGGGCACCCGTGAAGTCGGCCCGCGTGAGTGTCGCGTCGGTGAGGTTCGCGTCCGTCAGGGCGGTGTTTCGAAGTTGGCGATTCTCAGATCGGCCGGCTGCGCACCGCCGTGCGGCATGCGCAGATGGGCACAGACCACGTTCATGACCGTCTCGGCCTGGTCGGCCCGGCGAACCGGACGGCGGCATTGGCGGAACCGAGCTGGTCGGCGGCTTTGGTGTAGAGCTCCGTGACACGCTTTTCGGTGGCGTCGAGGATCGCGTCCGCCGCCGTGTGTTCCTGGGCCAGCGCGACGACCCACCAGCTCAACCCGGGCGGACGGCGCGTCTGCGGTGGCCGCCACGGCGACGCCCAGGAGACCCGCCGCCAAGGCCGCGGCCCACGGCCGGCGCGCGGGGCGCAACGACCGCCGGATCAAGGTCAGCACGTGCTCTCCATCGTCGGCGCCGCCCGATCCGCTACGCGATGTACTCCGCGAGGTGCTTCCCCGTCAGCGTCTTCTTCCGCGCCTTCACCAGCTGTGCCGGCGTCCCCTCGAACACGATCCGGCCGCCGTCGTGGCCCGCGCCCGGGCCGAGGTCGATGAGCCAGTCCGCGTGGGCCATCACCGCCTGGTGGTGCTCGATGACGATCACCGACTTGCCCGCGTCCACCAGCCGGTCCAGCAGGCCCAGCAGCTGCTCGACGTCCGCCAGGTGCAGGCCCGCCGTCGGCTCGTCGAGGACGTACACCCCGCCCTGCTCCGCCATGTGCGTGGCCAGCTTGATCCGCTGGCGCTCGCCGCCGGACAGCGTCGTCAGGGGCTGGCCCAGCGTCAGGTAGCCGAGGCCGACGTCGGACAGGTGCGTCAGGATCTTGTGCGCCGCCGGCACCGCGGCGTCACCGGAAGCGAAGAACTCCAGCGCCTCGGTCACCGGCATCGCGAGGACCTCGCTGATGTCGCGGCCGCCGAAGGTGTACTCCAGCACGTCGGCGTTGAACCGCTTGCCCTCGCACACCTCGCACGGTGTCGCCGTGCTCGCCATGATCCCCAGGTCCGTGTAGACCACGCCGGCGCCGTTGCAGTTCGGGCACGCGCCTTCCGAGTTCGCGCTGAACAACGCCGGCTTGACCCCGTTGGCCTTGGCGAACGCCTTGCGGATCGGCTCCAGCAGGCCCGTGTACGTCGCCGGGTTGCTCCGGCGGGAGCCGCGGATGCCCGTCTGGTCGACCGTCACCACGCCTTCGCCGCCGGACACCGAGCCGTGGATCAGCGAGCTCTTGCCCGAGCCCGCCACCCCGGTCACGACCACCAGCACGCCGAGCGGGATGTCGACGTCGACGTCGTGCAGGTTGTGCGTCGAAGCCCCGCGCACCTCCAGGACACCCGACGGCGACCGCACCGACGACTTGAGCGTCGCCCGGTCGTCCAGGTGCCGCCCGGTCAGCGTGCCGCTGGACCGCAGACCGTCCACAGTGCCCTCGAAGACGATCTCGCCGCCCTCGGTGCCGGCCCGCGGGCCGAGGTCGACGACGTGGTCGGCGATCGCGATCGCCTCCGGCTTGTGCTCGACGACCAGCACCGTGTTGCCCTTGTCGCGCAGCTGCAGCAGCAGGTCGTTCATGCGCCGGATGTCGTGCGGGTGCAGGCCGATCGTCGGCTCGTCGAAGACGTAGGTGACGTCGGTCAGCGACGACCCGAGGTGGCGGATCATCTTGGTGCGCTGGGCTTCCCCGCCCGAAAGAGTCCCGGATGGACGGTCGAGCGAGAGGTAGCCGAGCCCGATCTCGACGAACGAGTCGAGCGTGTGCTTCAGCGCGTCCAGCAGCGGCGCGACCGATGGCTCGGACAGCTTCCCCACCCACGCGGCGAGGTCGCTGATCTGCATCGCGCAGGCGTCGGCGATGCTGATCCCGTCGATCTTCGACGACCGCGCCTCCGCCGACAGCCGCGTGCCGTCGCAGTCCGGGCAGGTCTGGAACGTCACCGCCCGCTCG
Organism: Amycolatopsis kentuckyensis; assembly: GCF_002155975.1. GTDB lineage: Bacteria > Actinomycetota > Actinomycetes > Mycobacteriales > Pseudonocardiaceae > Amycolatopsis > Amycolatopsis kentuckyensis. Next base: position 10,221 of record NZ_MUMI01000202.1, on the reverse strand, counting down.
ACGAACGCGCGGATGTGCGGCTGCATCGAGTCGACGTCCTTGGACAGGAAGGACTTCTGGATCGCCGGCACCAGCCCCGAGTAGGTCAGGTTGATGCCCTCGACCTTGATCTTCGTCGGTTCCTTGTACACCAGGTCGGCGAACTGCTTCTTCGTGTACTTCTTGATCGGCTTGTCGGGGTCGAAGAAGCCGGAGCCGCGGAAGATGCGGCCGTACCAGCCCTCCATGCTGTAGCCGGGGATGGTGATCGCGCCCTCGTTGAGCGACTTGTTCTCGTCGAACAGCGCGGTGAGGTCGATGTCGTTGACCTTGCCGCGGCCCTCGCAGCGCGGGCACATGCCGCCGGTGATGCTGAAGCTGCGCCGCTCCTTGATCTGCCGGCCGCCCTTCTCGATGGTCACCGCGCCGGCGCCGCTGATCGAAGCGACGTTGAACGAAAACGCCTGCGGTGAGCCGATGTGCGGGGTGCCGAGCCGGCTGAACAGGATGCGCAGCATCGCGTTCGCGTCGGTGGCGGTGCCGACCGTGGAGTGCGGGTTGGCGCCCATCCGCTCCTGGTCGACGATGATCGCGGTGGTGATCCCGTCGAGCACGTCGACGTCCGGTCTCGCCAGCGTCGGCATGAACCCCTGCACGAAGGTGCTGTAGGTCTCGTTGATCAGCCGCTGCGACTCGGCGGCGATCGTGCTGAACACCAGGGAGCTCTTGCCGGAGCCGGAGACCCCGGTGAACACCGTCAGCCGCCGCTTGGGCAGTTCGACGCTGACGTCCTTGAGGTTGTTCACACGCGCGCCGTGGACGCGGATCAGGTCGTGGCTGTCGGCCACGTGCGGTGCGGTCTTCCTCGTGGGCTTGCTCATCGGGGTTCTCCAGCGTTCGGTCGGGTCAGCGTGCTTGTTGGATGCGGACGAGGTTTCCGGCGGGGTCGCGGAAGGAGCAGTCGCGGATGCCCCACGGCTGGTCGGTCGGTTCCTGGACGACCTCGGCGGCACCGGCCTGCACCCGCTCGAAGGTGCCGTCCAGGTCGTCGGTGGCCAGGTTGACTGCGGCGAAGCTGCCCTTGGCCATCAGTTCCGTGATGGTCCGGCGTTCCTCGTCGGACAGGTTCGCGTAGGCGGCGCCCGTCGGCTGCAGCACGAGCGAGGTGTCGGGCTGGCCGGGCAGGCCGATCGTGAGCCAGTGCTGGCCGCCGTAGTCGACGTCGTTGCGCACCTCGAAGCCGAGGGTGTCGCGGTAGAAGGCCAGCGAGGCTTCGTGGTCGTGGTGGGGGAGGAAGGTCTGGTGAATGGTGAGGTTCATGGGAATCACGCTACTTTCGGGCGCGCGGCCGGCGCTTCTCGATTCCTGATCGCTTCGGCGGCCCGCCGGTAATCGTGCGGGGAAAGGCCGTAGGCGTCCTGGAAACGGCGGACGAACAACGCGACGGGCAGGCCGGCAATGCGCGCGAGCGACTCGATGTCCAGTGGCCGCGCGTATTCGGTTTCGATGCGGTCGCGGACGCGGCGCAACAGCACCAGTTCGCGCAGGTGGTTCTGCGCGGCGGCCTTCAGTCCGAGGCACATGTCGGGTTCCTTTCCGGAATGCGCCCGAGCACCGCCCGGGCCGCGATCGGGAGCAGCAAGAGGGTCAGCACGCCGGAGAGCACGAGGCCACCGGTGCTGCCGGTCAGTTCGATCAGGGGCCCGCCCAGGGCGAGCCCGAGCGGGGCGGCCACGGTCGCGCCGGTCGTCCAGAGCGTGACGACCTGCTGCTGCTCCCCGGGAGCGAGCCCGGACTGCAGGAAGCTGTACGCGACCGGCGTGAACGGCGCGTAGACCAGGCCGCCGAGGCCGAAGACGAGCAGGGCCACGGTGAGGTCGCCGGTGACGGCGAGCGCGATCGGGCACAGCGCCCACAGGCCGATGATCGCGACGAGCAGCGGCCGCTGCGGCAGGTTCCGCAACCGGCTGACGAGCGCGGCGCCGAGGAACGCGCCGACCCCGAGCGCACCCCACAGCACCCCCAGACCGGACGCGCCGGCGTGCAGCGTCCCGCTCACGTGCAGCGGGAGCGCCACTTCGACCGGCATGTACAGGAAGTTGAAGAAGAACTCGACGACCAGCAGCCGCGCGGCGACCGGGCGGCGGCGCAGGATCCGCCAGCCCGACTCGTGGGTTCCCCCGTCGCGCAGCGCGTCGCGGTCCCCGGCCTCGCGGGGAACGCAGGCCAGCAGGATCAGCGCTCCGCCGGCGTCGACGAAGAGCGCGAAACCCGCGCCGGCGGTCGCCACGACGACCCCGCCCAGCACCGGCCCGGCGATGTAGAGCGCGAACGTCGTGTTCAGCCCCAGCAGGCCGTTGACCGAGAACCGGCCGGCCTCGCCCGCCGCCGACGTCGCCAGCAGGCGGCGGCTGCTCGAGCCGGCCAGCCGGAACGTGGCGCCGAAGAGCAGGCCGGCGACCAGCACCGGCAGCGTGAGCCGGCCGGTGACGGCCAGGACGCCGAGGGTGACGAAGGTGGCCGACCGCAGCACGCAGTCGGCGACGAGCAGCGTGCGTGGCGGCACCCGCACCCGGCCGAGGCCGATGGCCAGGGCCAGCACGGTGGCCAGGACGAAGGGCGCGGCCTCCACGAGCCCGATGGCGATCGCCTTCGGGACGTCGCCGTGGAGGGAGAGCGTCTGCACGGGCATGGCCACCAGGAGCATGCCGGTGCCGACGTTGGCCAGCAGGTCACCCAGCAGGAGCCCGGCGATCCGCCGGTCGCGCAGCACCTCGCGGTAGCCGAGCGCGGTCGTGGTCAGCGCAGCTCCTGGATGCGCAGGAGGTTCCCGGCCGGGTCGCGGAAGGAGCAGTCGCGGATGCCGTAGGGCTGGTCGACCGGCTCCTGGACGACCTCGGCGTTCCCGGCCTCGAGCTTCGCGAAGAGCGCGTCGAGGTCCTTGGTCGCGAGGTTGACGCTGGCGTAGGTGCCCTTGGCCATCATCTCGTTGATCATGCGGCGCTCGTCGTCGGTCAGGCCGGGTGTCGCGGCCACCGGCGACAGCACGATCGCGGTGTCCGGCTGGTTCGGCGGGCCGACGGTGATCCACTGCATGTCGCCGTACTTGACGTTCTGGCGGACCTCGAAGCCGAGGAGGTCGCGGTAGAAGGCGAGCGAGGCTTCCGGGTCGGTGTGGGGGAGGAAGCTCGAGTGAATGGTGACGTCCATGGCCGTCACCCTAGGTGGCCGCCGACGGCCGCGCTTCTCGATTCCTGATCGGTCTGGTGACCTGCTTGGCGACGCACGGCGGCATCCCGACGGTGGCCTCGGCCTGCTGCTCGCGGTAGACGCTCGGGGGCATCCCGACCAGCTCGGCGAACCGGGTGCTGAAGGTCCCGAGCGACGAGAAGCCGACGGTGAAGCAGACCTCGGTGACGCTCAGCTCGCCCTTGCGCAGCAGGGCCATCGCCCGTTCGATCCGCCGCGTCATGAGGTACGAATACGGTGACTCACCGTAGGCGCGCCGGAACTGCCGGCTGAGGTGCCCGGCCGACATGTTCACCCCACGCGCCAGCGCCTCGACGTCGAGCGGCTGCGCGTACTCCCGGTCGATCCGGTCCCGGACCCGCCGCAGCAGCGCGAGGTCACGCAGGTACTGGGCGGTGGCGGCGGAGCTGGTCACGCACGAATCGTGCCATATCGGACCGGGTCCGCGGAGAGAATCGTGTCGACCCCCCAATCACGCGTGTCGACCGTCCGATCACGCGTGTCGACCGTTGGCGCACGGCATCTCGCGTGCTCCAACCCGGATCTCGCGTGATTGGAGCCGGATCTCGCGTGATTGAAGGCGGAACTCGCGTGATTGGAGGGTCATCTCGCGTGACTGGAGGGTCGACACGGGGTCAGCGGAGGGTGTTGCGGAGGGTTTCGCGTAGCCAGCGCTGGGCGGGGTCGGCGTCCAGCCGGGCGTGCCAGGAGAGGCGGACCTCGAGGCTGGGCAGGTCGGCCGGGACGGGGAACCAGCGGAGGCCGAGGGTGGGGCCGTACTGCTCGGCGAGGCGCTCGGGCAGGAGGCCGACGTAGTCGCTGGAGGCGACCACCAGCGCGGCGACGGCGGAGGTGGGCACCACGGCCACGACGTGGCGGCGCAGGCCCGCCGCGTCGAGCACGTCGTCCAGCGGCCCGCGGGCGAGGCCGCGGCGGGACGCCGACACGTGCGGGTGGCGGCACAGCTGCGCCAGGGTCGGACGACGGTGGCGGCCCAGTGGGCTGTCCGCGCGCACCGCGGCCACCAGGCGTTCGCGGTACAGCACGGCGGTCCGGATGTCGGGTGCCGGGTGGTCGCCGACGCCGATGTCCAGGTCGATCGAGCCGTCGCGGAGGGCTTCGGCGCTCTCCGCGCCCTCGGCGACGAACCGCAACGTCACCCCCGGAGCCGCGGCCGAAGCGGCTTCGGCCGCGGCTGTCGCCAGGGTCGCGGCCACGCCGTCGTTGATGCGGATCGTGAAGGTGCGCTCGAGGTCCGCGAGCGACAGCTCGGTGTTGACCAGGGACGCCGCCTCCTCCAGCAGCGACCGCACCCGCGGTGCCGTGCGCAGCGCGAACGGCGTCGGGGCCAGCCCGCGGCCGGCGCGCACCAGGATCGGGTCGCCCATCGCCCGCCGCAGCCGGCCCAGCGCCCGGCTGGTCGCCGGGATGGACAGGTGGAGGCGCTCGGCCGCGGCCGTCACGCTGCCCTCCCGCAGGAGTGCGTCGAACACGCGCAGGAGGTTCAGGTCCAGCTGCTCGGGCATAGTTGCAGCGTACGCAAAACACCCTTGTCGAAGTTGCGTCGCGCGCAGCAGTGCGCCGTTCCTACCGTCGGGCTCATGCACCTCAAGCAAAGAACGAGCCTGCTCCCGCTCATGTGCGCGTGCGTCGTGCTCGTCGTCGGCATGGTCGCGGCGGTCAACCTCGCCGTCCCGCTGCTCGCCGCGAGCGCGCTGCACCCGTCCGCGTCGGCGCTGGTCTGGATCGTCGACACCTACGTCATCGTGTTCGCCTGCCTGGTGATCCCCGGCGGGGCGGCCGGCGACCGGTTCGGCCGCAAAGGCGTCCTGCTGGCCGGGCTGGGGGTGTTCGCGGCGGGCGCGCTGCTGTCGGCGGTGGCGCCCGGTGTCGCCGTCCTGCTCGCCGGCCGGGCGCTCACCGGCATCGGCGCGGCCGCGGTGCTGCCCAACTCGCTGGCCGTCCTGCTGCACGCCGTGCCCGCCGGTCGCCGGCCGGCGACCATCGCGACCTGGGCGTCGATGACCGGCATCGGCGGTGTCGCCGGCAACGCCGGCGGTGGGCTGCTGCTGGCGGGCGGGTCGTGGCGCTGGCTGTTCGCCGCCGCCGTGCCGGCCGCGCTCGCGGCGGCCGCCGGCGTCGCGCGCACCGCGCCGGTTTCGGCCCGCCACGACCGCCCGCTCGACCCCGTGGCCGCGCTGCTGCTGGTCGGCGCGTCGGTCGCGCTGCTGGTCGGGATCGTCCAGGGCCCGGAGGCGGGCTGGGGCAGCACGCTCGTCCTGACCGGCTTCGCCGGTGCGGCCGTGCTGTTCGCGGCGTGGGCGTTCGTCGAACTGAGGTCGGAGCACCCGCTGCTGGACCCGCGGCTGTTCCGGATCGCCGGTCTGCGCAGTGCCTGTCTCGGGATGACCACGATCTTCTTCGGCATGTTCGCGCTGTTCTACGTCAACGCGTCGTTCCTGCAGTACGCCAAGGGCTTCGGCGTCCTGGCGACCGGGCTCGGGATCGTCCCGCTGACGGTGCCGATCATCCTCGGCGGACGGCACGTGGGGCGCCTGTCCCGGCGCATCGGCGTCGACGGAACCGTTGCGCTGGCCTTCGCGTTCGTCGGGGCCGGCCTGTTCGGACTGTCCACGAGCGACACCACGACGCCCTACGCCGGCTATGCGGCCTGGCTCGTCGTGACCGGGATCGGGGTGACGCTGGCGCTTCCGACGCTGTCGGGCGTGATCGCGGGCTCCCTGCCGCCGTCGCAGGCCGGGGTCGGCACCGGGTTGCAGGCGACGACCCGCGAGTTCGGCAGCGCGCTCGGCGTCGCCGTGATCGGCACGGTGTCCACCGCCCGGTTCGCCGCCACCCTGCCGCCGGACGCCCAGGGGGCGCACACCGTGGCCGAGGCGCTCGCCCGGACTCCCCGCGCGGCCGACGTCGTCACGGCGTTCGTCGCGGGCACGGATTCGGGGCTGCGCGTCGCCGGTGCCGCGGTGCTCGTCCTCGGCGGGCTCGTCGTGGGGGAGTCGTGGTGGTCGCGGCGCACGCGGTGAAGACCGTCCCGGGGGTTCCCGTGCCCCCGGGACGGTCGTGCACCGGTGCTGCAAGACCGTGGAGTCCCTTCCGGTGGCATACCCGTCCGCCGGAACGACCTCCACGACCCGTGCGCCCCGGCGGAGTGACCCGCCGCGGCACTCGACCCCGGGCCCCCGCCCGGTGCGCCGGAAGAAGGCCACCCCGGGGGCGTCGGGTTCCCTCGGGATGGCCCTCTCCTGGCCCGCCGGGCGCTCGTGTCTTCGCCAACCCTCTTTCGAGGAGCCGGGGCCGAAGCCCCGATTGGCCCAGTGCGAGGCGGGCAGGGGGACGTTGGGGGCCGGCCACCACACCACCCAGCCGCGGAGGGGGTGTGGTGGCCGACAAGGGACGGAGGCCGCCGCGCGCAGCCCCGTCCCGGCTTCTCTACCTCCCCATCGGGATGGCCATGGTCGGCAGCGCCCCCGCCGGCAGCGACTGCGCCTGCAGCGCCGTCGTGGGCGGGGACAGCGCGGGGAACGCCGTCGTCGGGATGTCGTTGGCGAACTCGCTCTCGAACTCGCGCTCGAAGGCCTGTGCGTCGAACCCGCTGTCGAACTCCGGCGGCACGTCGGCCGCCAGCGCCGCGAGCGCGGGCTCGACCACCGGGACCTGCGGGACCTCGGCGACGGGCGCGGGCTCCGGCTCGGGCACGTAGTCGGGTGCGGGCAGCCGCCGGTCGAGCTCGGCCATCCAGTCGAGCATCGCCCGTGGCTTGTCCCAGCAGGAGATGCCGACCAGCCGGCCGTCGCGGACGAAGCCGGTGATGCCGTCGGCCAGCGACACCGTGTCCTCGGCCAGCGACGGCATCCCGCACATCTGCAGCCGCGTGTCGTACAGCGTCGACCAGGCGCGGGGGAGCGGGGTGAACGGGATGGCGCTGGAGTGGCCCATGAGCAGGTTGTCCGCCGCGTGCCGCGCCGATTCGACGGCGTTGATCCAGTGCTCGACCCGCCGCGGGGTCTCGTCGAAGCGCAGGTTCGGCCAGCGCGCGATGTCGCCGGCGATGACGACGTCGGAGGCGCCCTCGGCGAACAGCTTCGAGTCGCAGAGGACGCCGTCGCTGATGTCGAGACCGGAACCGCGCATCCAGTCCACCGACGGGACACTGCCGATGGCGAGCACGACGACGCTGGCCACCAGCAGCTGGTTGTTCGTCAGGTGCAGCCCGACGGTGTCCTTCGTGCTGATCCAGTGCCGGACTTCGCTCCGCATCGCCAGGTTCGCGCGGTGCTCGTGGTGCGCCTCGACGATGCCGCTCGAGACGCGGTCGCCGAAGCGGTGCAGCGGCGCCTTCGCGTGCCCGATCAGGGTGACGTCCCGGCCGATGTGCCGCATGCTCGCGGCGAACTCGTTGCCGATCAGGCCGGCCCCGATCACGACGGCCGGCTTCTTGCTGGCGTTGAGGCAGCGCCGCACCGCCATCGAGTCCTCGACCGTGCGCAGGATCCGCACCCGCGGGTCGTGCCGCGGCGCCCCGGGCAGGTGCCGCGGGTAGACGCCGGTCGCGGCGATCAGGCCGTCGTACCAGAGGGATTCGCCACCGGGCAGGTGCACGACCCGCTCGGTGGTGTCCAGGTGCGTGACCCGCGCACCGAGCCGCCAGTGGACGTCGAGGTCGGGCAGGTAGTGCGAAAGGCCCACGTCGCTGGGCCGTTCGGTCCCCATCACCAGTGCCTTCGAGACCATCGGCCGGTGGTAGGGCCGCCGGGCCTCGTCGCCGATCAGGACGATCTCGCCGTCGAACTTCTGTTCGCGCAGGCGTTCCGCGGCACGCAGCCCGGCGACGCCCGCACCGACGATGACGATCCGGTCGCCGTCAGCCATCGAGGTCCCCTCTCATCACGACCGCCTGCATCGGGCAGCAGCGAGCGGCCATCTTCGCCTGTTCAATGGTGGTTTCGTCCAGCAGCCGCGTGTGGAAGCGCAGGCGGCCGTCCTGGCCGAGGTCGAACACGTCCGGTGCCTCCATGGCGCAGATGCCGTAGAGCTCGCACCGGTCGTTGTCGACGCTGATCCGGGGCCCGCTTCCGGGCAAACGGAAGGGCATGTCAGGCCACCTGCTCTTCCACGAGGCCGATGCGCTCGAGCGTGCGGGCCGGCATGAACCGCAGCATCGACACCGTCACGGCCGGGACGAGCAGCGTGATGCCGCCCAGCCAGGTGACCGAGAGGTGGCCGTTGGCGATGGCGCCGAACCAGGAGTGGATCGCGATGAGCCCGACCGCCGGGTAGGCGCAGCGGTGCAGCCACAGCCAGCGCCGGTAGGACGTGAAGCGCTGCAGGCCCGCCGTCAGGAAGATGGCGAACATGACCTCGAAGCCGACGATGCCCGCGATGTGGCGCGCTTCCTGCCCGGAACTGCCCGGGATGAACATGTAGGCGAAGCTGTACGGCTGGACGGTCAGGTAGGTGAACCCCAGTGCGTGGACCAAGCCGAAGATGATCGTCCCGGTGGCCAGCACCATGTGGGTGCTGCGCAGGCCCTTCCGGCCGGTGACCGAGCGGATCCACCCCGTCGCGGTGAGCACACCCCAGGTGAGCGTCAGCATCGCCGCCCCGTAGGACGTCCGGGCGGCGAAGGCGGCGAGGCCGCGGGCGGCCGGGTCGGTCTTCGGCTGGAACTGCTGGGTGAGGAAGATCGTCGCGTCGTGCCATGTCTCAACCATGGCTACCCCCGGTTCTCGCGGTGGCCGGCCGGGACGACGCCCTGGTCCGGCCACGGTTGCTCTTGATCTGCCGCAGCGCGTAGAAGAGGCCGCCACCGACCAGGAGGAACAGCGCGCCCACCACGGCGATCTGGGACGTGTCGAGGCCGAGCGGCTCGCCGACGGGCGCCGAGGTGGTGGAGACGGCCGGAGCGGGCAGGGCCGTGTAGTCGACCATCCCGGTGCTCTCGAGCATCGTCATGTGCCGCATCACGGCCTGGTTGCCGACGGTGGCGAAGGCCCGCACGTCGTCGTTGCGGGTGCCGGCCCGCAGCTGCGCGAGGACGGCGAACACCGCGCCGTGCGCCGCGCGCAGCCGGTTGGCGAAGACGCGGTCGAACTCCGGGCCGGGGGAGGCGGCCATCTGCTCGGCGAGCCAGCCGCGCTGCTCTTCCGACGGCTGGTCGGGGACCGGCGAGTTCAGCTTCTGCGAGAGCGCGCGGGTCGCCACGTCGAGGCGGCCGTGGTCCATCATGATCGCGAAGCCGACCTTCTGGACGATCGGGCTGCCCTTCTCCATCGCCATCATGCCCGACGGCATCTCCCACAGGCCGGCCTGGCGGACCTTGGTCAGCAGGACCGCGTCGGTGTCGGAAACGGCGTTGGTCTGGGCGAGGGAGGCCGAGCCCGGCGCGAGCAGCGCCAGCACCAGTGCCACGACGAACAGGATCCGGACCAGCGGCCGGGAGCGCTCCAGGACCGACGGGGGTTCGAAGTCGAACCCGGCGAGCTCAGAGACCGAACGCATTTTGCCTCCACTCGTCCTGGGTGAGCGTGATCTTCTTGCCGTCCGGCGCGATCGGGTACCAGGCCTGGTCCAGGCCCTGGCCGGAGGTGTCGGCCGGTTCGGTGTCGCCGGTGAAGTGGTACAGCGGCCAGCCGGCCAGGGTGAGCTGCTGGCTGCCGTCGTCGCGGGTGATCTGGCCGATCAGGGACTGGTCGACGTCGATCGCCGGGAGGTTGCCGCCTGCCTTGACCGGGATCCACTTGGCCGCGCACGCGTCGGTGCAGTTCGACCGCGAGGGGTTGGGGGTGTCCCGGTCGTACCGGTAGATCGTGTACCCGGTCCCGTCGACGAGCAGGAGCCCGAGGTCGAACGTCTTCGCTCCCCTGAGCTGGCTTTTCGCGGGGTTGTTCGGGTCGGCGGTGATGCCCTGCGGCATCGGCAGGACGACCTGTCCCTGCTGCATGCCGGGCATCTGCATCCCGGCGGCGCCGCCGG
>NZ_MUMI01000201.1 GCF_002155975.1 Amycolatopsis kentuckyensis | reverse complement strand
GCCGGTCGTCCCGGTGGCCGCGGACGCCGTGGCCGACCGGCTGGCGGCCGACGCGGCGACGCCGGTGCGGCTCGACCGCGAAGCGCCGTGGCGCGTGCGGCTCTACGAGCTGGTGCCCGACGAGCACGTCCTCGGGTTCACGCTGCACCACGCCGTGTTCGACGGCTGGTCGCAGGAGCTGCTGTGCGCCGACCTCGCCGCGGCCTACCGCGGCGAGGCCCTGTCGCCCCTGCCGGTGTCCTATGCGGACTACGCGGTCTGGCGGGCCGGCCGCGACCGCCGCCGCGAGGCCGTCGACCTGGCCTGGTGGACCGAGCACCTGGCCGGTGCGCCGTCCACTGTGGACCTGCCGCGGGATCGGCCGCGCCCGGCCGTGCAGACCTACCGCGGCGCGAGCCACCACCAGGCGTTCCCCGCCGGTGTCGCCGAGGCCGTCGGGGACCTGGCCCGGGGCGCCGGGACCACCCGCGCCGGGGTGGTGCTGGCGGCGTTCGGGGAACTGCTGCGCCGGCTCACCGGCGGCGGCGACCACCTGGTCGCCACCGTCGTCGCGGACCGGCAGCTGGCCGAAACCCAGGACGTCGCCGGGTTCTTCGTGGACATCGTCCCGGTCCGCCTGCGCGCCGGGGACGCGGACTTCGCCACGCTCGTGCGGACGAGCGGTGCGGAGCTCCTGGCCGCCACCGCGCACCCGGCAGCACCGATCGACCGGCTCGTGGACGCACTCGGCGTGCCGCGTGAGCCGTCGCGGGCGCCGCTCGTGCAGGTGATGGTCAACGTCCTGAACTTCACCGAACCCCGGCTGGCGCTTCCCGGGATTTCCGGGACGTGGCTGCCGGTCGAAAAGCCCGGCTCGCCGTTCGACCTGACCGTCTACGTCCTCGGGCACGGGATCGAGCTGCTCTACAACCCGGACCTGTTCGACGCGAGCCGGATGGCCGCGCTGGCCGAGGACTTCACGGCGCTGCTCGCCGCGCTCGTCGCCGAGCCGGAGCGGCCGGCCGGGACCTGTGCCCCGGAGTTCCCGCGGCCCGCCGTCCGGGCCGCCGCGCCGGGCGCCGCCGGCCGGGCCCCGGCCCGGGCGGCCCCGGGCCCCGTCACCGATCCGGCCGCGCTGGCCGCCACCGAAGCCGTCATCGCGGCGGTCTGGCGGGAGGTGCTCGGCCGCGAGGCCGTGGGTGTCACCGACAACTTCTTCGACCTCGGCGGGCACTCGCTGGCCCTGGCCCGCGTCCACGCCGAGGTCACCGAACGGCTCGGCCGCCGCATCCCGATGGTGGACCTGTTCACCCACCCCACCGTCCGCGCCCTCGCCACCCACCTGCACGCGGGGGCCGCACCCAGCCCGGAGCTCGCCCGCGCCGCCGAGCGGGTCGCCGCCCGCCGGGGGCGCACCCCGTCCAGAAGACCCCGCCGCAGTGCCGGCACGACCGGCCAGGAACAGGAGCGACCGCAGTGACCCACGACCTCGAACCCGACCCCGGCGCCGAGCCCATCGCCATCGTCGGGATGGCCGCCCGCGTTCCCGGCGCCGGTGATCTCCGGCAGTTCTGGCGCAACCTCGTCGACGGTGTCGAGTCCATCAAGCCCGCCACCCGCGAGGAACTGCTCGCCCGCGGCGCGGATCCGGCCACGCTGGACGATCCCAGCTGGGTGAACGCCACCACGGTGGTCGAGGGCTTCGACGAGTTCGACGCCGACCTGTTCGGCATGACCAGCCGCGAAGCCGAGATCACCGATCCGCAGCACCGCGTGTTCCTCGAAGCCTGCCACTCGGCACTGACCGACGGCGGCTACGACCCGGCCCGCTACCGCGGGGCGATCGGGGTCTACGGCGGCACCGGCCGGACCGGCTACCTGGTCGAGAACCTGCTGCGCAACGAGCGCGTGCTGGCCTCGCAGCACGGCGGCATCGGGATGTCGACCGGCAACCAGCCGAGCTACCTGACCACGTCGGTGTCCTACAAGCTCGACCTGCGCGGCCCGAGCCTCGCGATCCACACGGCGTGCTCGACCTCGCTGGTCGCGGTGCACCTGGCCTGCGAGGCCCTGCGCAACGGCGAATGCGACATGGCGCTGGCCGGCGGCGTGAACCTGGAGATGCCGCACGGCATCGGGTACATGGGCGTCGAAGGCTTCACCTCGCCGGACGGGCACGTCCGCGCGTTCGACGCCGGCGCCAACGGCACGGTGTGGAGCAGCGGCGTCGGCGTCGTCCTGGTCAAGCGGCTCGCGCAGGCCCTGGAGGACGGCGACCACATCCGGGCGGTCGTGCTCGGCAACGCGATCAACAACGACGGCGCGACGAAGGTCGGCTTCTCCGCGCCGAGCGTCGCGGGCCAGACCGAGGCCATCGCGCAGGCGGTCGGCATGGCCGGGGTCAGCCCGCGCACCATCGGCTACGTCGAGGCGCACGGCACCGGGACCGCGCTGGGCGACCCGATCGAGATCACCTCGCTGTCCACTGTGTACGGACACGGCGTCGCGGACAGCGGCTGGTGCGCCATCGGGTCGGTGAAGTCGAACATCGGCCACCTGTCCCAGGCGGCCGGGGTGGTGGCGCTGATCAAGACCGTGCTCGCCATGGAGCACGGGCTGATCCCGCCGACCATCAACTACGAAGAGCCCAACCCGGGCATCGACTTCCCGCGCAGCCCGTTCTACCCGGCGCGGACGGTGACCAAGTGGGAGGCGGCCGACACCCCGCGCCGGGCCGGGGTCAGCTCGTTCGGTGTCGGCGGCACCAACGCCCACCTGGTGCTGGAGGAGGCCCCGGCGCCGCGGCGGCACCGGCGCCCGCACCCGGCGCACCTGCTGCGGGTGTCGGCGAAGACGCCGGAAACCCTGGCCACCGCGGTCGAGCGCCTCGCCGACCGGCTGGCCGGGGACGTCGACCTCGACCTCGCCGACGTCGCCCACACCCTCGCGGCCGGGCGCACCGAGTACTCGCACCGCGCGGTCGTCGTCGCCCGCGACGCCGAAGACGCGGTCGACGGCCTGCGCGACCCGCGGCGCCTGCTGACCGCGCAGGCGGCCGAGCTCAAGGTGGCGTTCCTGTTCTCCGGCCAGGGTGCCCAGTACGCGGGCATGGGGGCCGAGCTGTACCGCAGCGAGCCCGTGTTCGCCGCGGCCGTGGACGAGTGCTGCGAGCTGGCCGGCGTCGAAGGCCTGAAGGAGCTGATCTTCGACCGCGGCGGGGACGCGCGGCTGCGGGAGACCCGCTACACCCAGCCCGCCCTGTTCGTCGTCGAATATGCGCTGGCCATGCTCTGGCGCAGCTGGGGCGTGCGGCCCGGGGCGATGATCGGCCACTCCGTCGGCGAGTACGTCGCCGCGACCGTCGCCGGGGTGTTCACCCTGGCCGACGCGGTGGCGCTGGTCGTGCGGCGCGGCGAGCTGATGCAGTCCGTGCCCGCGGGCGCGATGCTCGCCGTCCAGCTCGGCGAAGAGGCCGTGACGAACCGGCTGCCCGACGGCTTGGCGATCGCGGGCGTCAACGGCCCGGGCACCTGCGTCGTCGCCGGGCCGTCCGGCGCGGTCGCGGACTTCGCCGCGCTGCTGCGCTCGAGTGACGTGCAGTGCCGCGAGCTGGTGACCTCGCACGCCTTCCACTCGCCGATGATGGACCCGATCCTGGCGGAGTTCACCGAGGCCGTCGCCGCGGTGCCGCGGTCGGCGCCGTCGCTGCCGTTCCTGTCGAACCTGACCGGCGGCTGGATCACCGGCGCCCAGGCCACCGACCCGGCGTACTGGGCCGCGCACCTGCGCCAGGCCGTCCGGTTCGGCGACTGCGTGCGCACCCTGTTCGCCGGCGGCGACCGCTGGGCGCTCGTCGAATGCGGCCCGGGACACCAGCTGGCCGGGCTCGCTCGCGGCCAGGTGCCGAAGGGCCTGCCCGCGCCCCAGCCGAGCCTGCCCGGTCGCACCGACCGCGAGGGCGACGTCGAAACGCTCTACGCCGCGGCCGGTCTCTTGTGGACACACGGAGTATCCGTCGAGCCAACGGCTTCCGGGTACCGCGTGCCCCTCCCGGGCTACCCCTACGCCCGCAAGCGGTACTGGGTCGACCCCGATCCGGTGGGGACGGTCGCCGAACCGGCGCGGCCGAGCGGGCCGCTGCCCCTCGACGAGTGGTTCGCCGTGCCCTCCTGGCGCCAGGCCGGACCGGAACTGCGGCGCGAACCCTTCGCGGCCTGCCTCGCGTTCGTCGACGACGACGTCTTGCCGGGCCTGCTGCGCGGCGCCGGGGTCACGGTCACCGAGGTCCGCCCGGGCGAGCGGTTCGAAGCCGCCGACGGCGGCTTCACCGTGCGGCCCGGGGCCCGGGAGGACTACGACGCCCTCGTCGCCGCCCTCGGCACGCGCCCGGAGCGGGTGGTCCACGCGTGGGCGCTCGGCGGGACCGAGACCGGGATGGCCGCCCAGGACCGCGGGTTCTTCAGCGTCCTCAACCTGGTCCAGGCCTGGGGCGAGCCGGTGCGCATCGACGTGCTGAGCACCGGCACCGCCGACGTCACCGGCACCGACCTGACCCGGCCCGAGCACGCGACCCTCGCGGGCATCGCGCGGGTCGTCCCCCTCGAAGTCCCGGGCACGGTCGTGCGCCGGATCGACGTCGAGCGCCTGTCCGGCGAGGTCGTCACCGAGCTGTTCGGACCGGCGGACACGCCCGAGGTCGCGCTGCGCCGTGGCCGTCGCTGGGTCCTGGAGCACACCCAGCTCACCGTGCCCGAAGCGACGCCGCCGGTGCTGCGCGAAGGCGGCCGGTACCTCGTCACCGGCGGCACCGGCGGCATCGGCATCACCCTCGCCGAGGACTTCGCCCTGCGCGTGCGGGCCAAGCTCGTCCTCCTGACCCGGTCCGGCCTGCCGCCCCGCGCGGAATGGGATGCGCACGCCGGTACCGACCGGGTGGGCCGCGCGATCCGCGCGATCCGGCGGATGGAGGCGGCCGGTGCGGTGGTGCACGTGGTCGCCGCCGACGTCACCGACCCGGTGCGGCTGCGGGAGGTCCGCGAGCTGGCCGAGCGCGAGTTCGGCGGGCTCGACGGCATCGTGCACGCGGCCGGCCTCCCCGGCGGCGGGGTCGCCGAGGTCAAAGAGCGGGCGGCCGCGGAAGCGGTCCTCGCGCCGAAGATCGGGGGCACCCTGGCGCTCGCCGAGGCGTTCGGCGACCTGCCGATGGACTTCGTCGCGCTGTGCTCCTCGGTGACCGCGGTCTCCGGCGACTTCGGGCAGGTCGACTACTGCGCGGCCAACAACTTCCTCGACGCCTACGCCCGCGGCGACCACGGCTGGCAGGCCCGCGTCGTCTCGCACGACTGGGGCGGCTGGGACGAGGTCGGCATGGCCGCCGAAGTGGCCGCCCCGGCGACGATCCGGTCCACCCGCACCAAGGCGGACGGCCCGGTCGAGCACCCCGTGCTCACCACCCGCACCGGCGAAAGCTGCCACGGCCTCGTGTCGGCGGCCGGGCACTGGCTGCTGGCCGAGCACCGGATCGCCGGCGTGCCGGTCGTCCCGGGCACCGGGCACCTGGAAACCGTGCGGGCCGCGGTCGAGGCGACGCTGCCGCGCCCCGCCGACGGCCACGTCGTCGAACTGCAGGACGTGGCGTTCCTGGAGCCGTTCTCGGTGCCGGAAGGCACCGTCGCGGAGTACCGGGTCGCCTTCGACGGCGACGGCTTCACGGTGACCAGCCGCGCGGCCGGCGTGACGAAGGTGCACGTGCGCGGCTCCGCGGGCTGGGTCCCGGCGCCGGTGACGTCCACTGTGGATCTCGACGCGGTGCGCGGCCGGACTCGCGTGCTCGACGACGGCAACGCCTTCGGCACCGGCCGGACCAGCATGGTCACCTTCGGCCCGCGCTGGGCCGCGCTGCGCACCCACCACGTCGGCGAGCACGAGGAACTGGCGTCGGTCGTCGCGCCGGTCTTCGACACCGGATGGGGGCTGCACCCGGCCCTGCTCGACGTCGCGACCGCGTTCGGCCGCGGCCGGGGGAGCGGCACCTACCTGCCGATGAGCTACGGGCGGGTGGCCGTGCACGCCCCGCTGCCGGCGAGCTTCCACAGCCACCTGCGCTACCGGGACACCGGTGGCGACCAGGTGATCTCCGCCGACCTGACGCTGTGCGACGACACCGGCCGCGTGCTGGTCGAGATCGAGGACTTCGTGCTGCGGCAGGTCGACGAGAACGCGGTCAGCAGTGGGCTGACCGCCGCGCCCAAGTCCACTGTGGACTCGGCCGGGATCCGGCCGGTCGACGGCGCCGAGGCGTTCCTGCGGGCCCTGACGCCCGGCCTCGGCGGGCAGGTGGTGATCAGCACCCGCCCGGTGGCCGACCTGTTCGCCCGCCGGGTCACCGCCGAGCGGCTGGAAGAGGCCGAAGAGGTCGCCGAGACGGTGGCGCCGCAGGCGCAGGACGACTACCTCGCCCCGCGCACGGACCTCGAGGCGGAGATCGCCCGGCAGTGGGCCGAAGTGCTCGGCGTCGAGCGCGTCGGCGTGCACGACGACTTCTTCGCCCTCGGCGGCAACTCCCTGGTCGCCATCCAGCTGATCGCCCAGGTCCGCAAGACCACCGGCGCCCGGCTGGCCATGAAGACGCTGTTCGAATCCTCCACGGTGGCCGCACTGGCCGAGCGGATCGAGGAACTGCGGAGCGGTGCCCCGGCGCCCGCCGCGGACCCCGCCCCCGCCGCGACCACCATCCCCAAGCTCGAGCGCTGAAGCAGGAGACATGACCGACACGAAGGAATGGACGTTCCCGGCCTCGTTCGGGCAGGAGCGGATCTGGCTGTCCAACCAGCTCGACCCGGCGTCCCCGGTGTACAACCTCCCCTGCCAGGTGCGGCAGGACCTGCCCCTGACCGAAGGCCAGTGGCGGGCCGCGCTCGGCGTGGTCGTCGGCCGCCACGAAGCCCTGCGGACGTCGTTCCGGATGGACGGCGGCGACCTCGTCCAGGTGGTGCACGCCGACGTCCCGATCGAGCCCGAAGTACACGACCTGCGCGCGTTCCCCGACCGTGAGACGCGGGCGGCCGAGCTGGCTCAGGCGATCGCCCGCCGCCCGATCCCCCTGGACGCGGCGCCGCCGTGGCGGGCGCAGCTGTGCCGGCTCGGCGACGCGGACTGGCTGCTCACCTTCGTCGTGCACCACACGGTGTTCGACGCCGGCTCCGTGCCGGTGCTGACGAACGAGCTGAACGAAGCCTGCGACGCGGTCGCCCAGGGCCGGCTGCCGAAGCTGCCGGAACTGGCCATCCAGTACCCCGACTACTCGGCCTGGCAGCGCGGCGAGCTGCCGGCCGTCCGCGCGCAGCTGGACTACTGGCGCGAGCGGCTGGCCGGGCTCCCGCCGGTGCACAGCCTGCCCACCGACCGGCCGCGGCCCGCGGACTTCGGGTTCGACGGCGACCAGGTCGACTTCACTCTGCCCGACGGCCTCTTCGACCGCGTCGGCGAGGTGGGCCGC
This sequence comes from Amycolatopsis kentuckyensis, assembly GCF_002155975.1. Classification (GTDB taxonomy): domain Bacteria; phylum Actinomycetota; class Actinomycetes; order Mycobacteriales; family Pseudonocardiaceae; genus Amycolatopsis; species Amycolatopsis kentuckyensis. Next base: position 16,121 of record NZ_MUMI01000201.1, on the reverse strand, counting down.
GAGCTGTCGGCCTCGCCGTTCATGGTGCTGCTCGCGGGGTACACCGCGCTGCTGTCCCGGCTGTCCGGCTCGGCCGACATCGTGGTGGGCGTGCCGGTGGCGGGCCGCGACCTGCCCGAGCTGGCGCCGCTGATCGGGATGTTCGTCAACCAGCTCGCCATCCGGGTCGACTGCGGCGGCGACCCGTCGTTCGCCGGCCTGGTCGGCCGCGTCCGCACCGCGGTGCTGGACGCCATCGAGCACGGCCGGGTGCCGTTCCAGCTGGTCGCCGAGGAGATCCGCCCCGAGCGCGACGCGAGCGTGCAGGCGCTCTACCAGCTCGGCTTCAACTTCATCCCCGACTCGGGCCTCGAACCGGTCCGCTACGCGACCGCCAAGGACGACGTCGCGATCGACCTCACCGCGACCGGCGGCCGGCTGCTGTACCGCACCGACCTGTTCGAGCGGGCGACGGCGGAGTCCATGGTGGACCGCTTCCTGCGGCTCCTGGTGACCGCGGCCGAGGACCCGGCGGTGGCGATCGGCGACCTGCCGCTGCTGTCGGAAGCCGAGCGACGGCAGGTGGAAGCGTGGAGTGGTTCGTCCACGGCGGACGCTCCACTGGTCGTCGAGCGCTTCGAAGCGCAGGTGGGGGCGACCCCCGGCGCGCTCGCCGTCGACCTCGGCGGGATCCGGCTGACCTACGCCGAGCTGAACGCGCGGGCCAACCGCGTCGCCCACCGCCTCGGCGCGGGTGGCGTGGTCGGGATCTGTGCGCCGAACTCGGCCGACCTGGTGGTGGGCATCCTCGGCGCGCTCAAGAGCGGCGCGGCCTACGTCCCCCTGGATCCGGCCGACCCGGACCGCCGGCAGGCCCTGATCCTGGCCGACGCCGGGGCGCGGGTCGTGCTCACCGCCGGGGACGTGCCGCCCGGCGGGGACACCCTCGCGCTCGACGACCCGGCGGTCTGGGCGGAGTCGTCCGAGGAGAACCCCGCGCACCCGGGCGCGGACGACATCGCCTACGTCATCTACACCTCCGGCTCGACCGGGCGGCCGAAGGGTGTGCAGGTCGGACACCGTGCGCTCGCCACCTACCTGGGCTGGGCGCGCGAGACCTACCCGAGCTTGGCGGGGCGTGCCCTGCTGCACACGTCGGCGTCGTTCGACCTGACGGTGACCACGCTGCTCGGCCCGCTCACCGCCGGTGGGTCCATTGTGGACTCCGGGCGGCCCGACTTCGTCAAGGCCACCCCGACCCACCTCGCCGTGCTGCCGGAGGAGTCGTACCCGGCCGGTGACCTGGTGCTCGGCGGTGAGGCGCTGAGGGGCGAGCTCGTGCGGCCGTTCTCCGGGATCGCCGTCACCAACGAGTACGGGCCGACCGAAGCGACGGTCGGCTGCATCGTCCACCGGCTGGACGGCCCGGTCGACGGGCCGGTGCCGATCGGCCGCCCCACGCCCGGCACGCGGGTGTACGTGCTCGACGAGCGGCTGCGGCCGGTGCCGCCGGGCGTCGCCGGTCAGCTGTTCCTCGCCGGGGCGCAGCTCGCCCACGGCTACCTCGGGCTGCCCGAACTCACCGCCGAACGGTTCCCCGACGGCCCCTTCGGCCGGATGTACGCCACCGGCGACCTGGCGCGCTGGCGTCGCGACGGCACCCTCGACTACCTCGGCCGGACCGACGACCAGGTCAAGCTGCGCGGGTTCCGGATCGAGCCGGGTGAGGTGGAAACCGCGCTGAAGGGGCTGCCGGACATCCGGGACGCGGCGGTGGCGGTCCGCGAAGGAACGCTGGTCGGCTACGTCGTCGGCAGCGCGGACGGCGCGGCCGAGGCCCTGCGGGCCACCCTGCCGGAGCACCTGGTGCCCACGGTGTTCGTCACCCTCGAAGCGCTGCCGGTCGCGGCGAGCGGCAAGCTCGACCGGGCCGCCCTGCCCGATCCGGAGCTCGGCGGCGCCGCGGAGTACGTGGCCCCGGCCACCGCGGCCGAAGAGCTGGTCGCCGAGGTCCTCGGCGAGCTGCTGGGCGTGGAGAAGCTCGGCGTGCACGACGACTTCTTCGCCCACGGCGGCAACTCGCTCCTGGCGATCCGCGCGATGGTCCGGATCCGCAAGCAGGTCGGCGTCGACCTGCCGGTCCGCGGGCTGTTCTCGTTCACCACGGTGGCCGAGCTCGCCGCCGAGGTCGAGCGCCGCCTGGAAGCGGACCTCGACCAGCTCAGCGACGAAGAGGTCCAGGCCCAGCTGGCCGAAGGCGGGCCGGCGTGACGACGATCGACGAAACCGGCCGGGCGGCCGCCCGCCGCGCGTTGCTGGAACAGCGGCTCCGGCGGCGGGCCGAGCCGGCCGCCACCATCACGGCGCGGCCGGACGGCGACCCCGTCCCGCTGTCCTACCAGCAGGAACGTGTCTGGTTCATGGAGCAGTTCGCTCCGGGCACGACGTCGTACCACATCCCGGTGCCGATCCGGCTCACCGGCCGCCTCGACACCGCCGTGCTGCAGGCGGCGCTCGACGCCCTCCCGGCGCGGCACGAGGCGCTCCGGATGCGGTTCCCGGCCGGGGACGACGGGCAGCCGTCCGTCCACGTCGAACCGGTCGTCACCGTGCCCTTGTCCATTGTGGACGCAGGCGGTGAGGAGGCGGCCCGGGTGGCGGTCGACGCCGCCGCGGCCGAGCCGTTCGACCTGGCCACCGGGCCGCTGCTGCGTGCCACCCTGGCCCGGATCTCCGACGACGAGCACCTCCTCGCGGTGTGCACGCACCACATCGTCGGCGACGGCTGGTCGGTCGACCTGCTCCTGCGCGACCTCGCGGCGCACTACCACGGCACCGCGGCCGCGCTGCCCGCGTTGTCCATCGGGTACGGCGACTTCGCGCACTGGCAGCGCCGGACGCTGACCGGGGCCGAGCTGGACCGGCAGCTCGACCACTGGCGGGCCGCGCTCGACGGCGTCGAGCCCCTGGAGTTGCCGACCGATCACCCGCGGCCGGCGACCCAGACGTTCGACGGCGCGATCCACGAGTTCTTCGTCGAGCGGGACCTCGCCCGCGCTCTCGGCGAGCTGAGCCGCGAACACGGCGTCACGCTGTTCATGACGCTGCTGGCCGCCTACCAGGTCCTGCTGGCCCGGTACTCCGGGCAGGACGACTTCGCCGTCGGGTCGTCGTCGGCCGGGCGCGGGCTGCCCGAGCTCGAAGGCGTCGTCGGCATGTTCATCAACATGCTCCCGCTGCGCGCCCAGCTCGACGGCGACCCGGCCTTCGCCGAGCTGCTGGCCCGGACCCGCCGGCACGTACTCGACGCGTTCGAGCACGCCGACGTCCCGTTCGAGCGACTGGTCAACGCCCTCGGCGTGCCGCGGGACGTCAGCCGCTCGCCGGTGTTCCAGGCGATGTTCGTGCTGCAGAACTACGAGATGGGCCGGATGGGCGCGGCCGGGAAGTCCGAAGTGGACTTCCGCTGGCTGCCGATGGACCTGCCCGCGACCCGGTTCGACTTCGAGTTCCACGCGATCGAGGTCGAATCCGGGCTGATCGGCAAGCTCGTGCACAACACGGCGCTGTTCGGCGCGGAGACGGTCGCCGGGATGGCCGGCCGCCTGGTGACGCTGCTGCGGTCGATCGTCGCCGACCCCACGCGGCCGGTGTCCGAACTGGACATCCTGGGTGACCAGCGCGAGCTGGTCCTCGACCGGTGGAACGACACCGCGGGCGAGATCCCGCCGGGCACGCTGCACTCGCTGGTCGAAGCGCAGGTCGCCCGGACGCCGGACGCACCCGCCTTGACCTTCCGCGGGGAGTCGCTGTCCTACCGGGAGCTGGACCAACGCGCCAACCGGCTCGCCCACCGCCTGCGCGAACTCGGCGTCGCGCCGGGGACGCTGGTCGGTGTCTTCGCGCAGCGGTCGTTCGAACTGGTCGTCGCGCTGCTCGGCGTGCTCAAGGCCGGGGGCGCGTACGTGCCGCTCGACCCCGAGTACCCGGCGGACCGGCTCGCGTTCATGCTCGAAGACGCGGCCGCGCCGGTCGTGCTGACCCAGGCCGCCCTGCGCGAGACCCTCCCACCGGGGGACGCCACCGTGGTCGTCCTCGACGACCTGACCGGACCGGCGACCCCCGTGGAACCCCTGGCGAGCGCGGACGATCCCGCGTACGTCATCTACACCTCCGGGTCCACCGGACGGCCGAAGGGCGTGCCGAACGGGCACCGCGGCATCGTCAACCGCCTGGACTGGATGCAGCGTGCCTACGGCCTCGACGGCTCGGACGCGGTGCTGCAGAAGACCCCGGCGAGCTTCGACGTCTCGGTGTGGGAGTTCTTCTGGCCGCTGATCACCGGCGCCCGGCTCGTGCTGGCCGAGCCCGGTGGTCACAAAGACGCGGCGTACCTGCGGGAACTCCTCGTCGGCGAAGGCATCACGACGGCTCACTTCGTGCCGTCGATGCTGACGCTGTTCCTCGCCGAGCCCGGGGTCGAGTCCGTGCCGGCGCTGCGACGGGTCATCTGCAGCGGCGAGGAGCTGCCCCTGGACACCGCCCGCGAGTTCATCCGGCGGCTGCCGCACTGCGAACTGCACAACCTCTACGGCCCGACCGAGGCCGCGATCGACGTCACCGCCTGGCACTGCACGCCCGAGGCCCTGGCCGAAGTGCCGTCCGTGCCGATCGGGGCACCGATCCGGAACCTGCGGATCTACATCCTGGACCGGCGCGGCCACCCGTGCCCGGTCGGCGTGCCCGGCGAGCTGCACATCGCCGGCGTCGGGCTGGCGCTGGGCTACCACAACCGGCCGGAGCTGACGGCCGAGCGGTTCGTCACCGACCCCTTCCACAGCGGCCGGATGTACCGCACCGGCGACCTCGCGCACTGGCGTCCCGACGGCACCATCGCGTTCCTCGGCCGCCTCGACCACCAGGTCAAACTGCGGGGCCTGCGCATCGAACTCGGCGAGATCGAAGCCCGCCTGCGGGAGCAACCCGGGGTGGCCGACGCGGTCGTGCTCGTCCGGGAGGACACGCCGGGGGACAAGCGCCTGGTCGGGTACGTCGTCGGCGACGCCGACGCGAGCGTCCTGCGGACCGCGCTGAAGGAGACGCTGCCGGACTACATGGTCCCGCCGTCGTTCGTCACCCTCGGCGCACTGCCGCTGACGCCGAACGGGAAACTCGACCGCAAGGCGCTGCCCGCCCCGGTCGCCGCGCGTGACGCGACCACGGCCCTGGTCGAACCGTCGACACCCCTGGAAGTGCTGCTCGCCGAGATCTGGCGGGACGTGCTCAAGGTCGAAGAGCTCGGTGTCGACGACGACTTCTTCGACCTCGGCGGGCACTCGATGCTCGCCACCCAAGTCGTCGCGCGGATCGCGAAGGCCGGGCACCAGGCCGGCGTGATGGACCTGTTCCAGCACCGCACGATCCGCGAACTGGCGGTGTTCCTGGACGGCGACCGCGACGACTCCGGGCACCTGCTGTACGAGCTGACCAAGCCGGTCGCGAAGCCGACGCTCACCTACGTCTGCTTCCCCTACGGTGGCGGCAGCGCGATCGTCTACCAGCCCCTCGCCGACGCGCTGCCCGGCGGGTATTCGCTGTTCTCGGTGGCGATCCCCGGCCACGACGTCGGGCTCTCCGAGGAGGCCGTGCCGTTCGACGAACTGGTCGAGCGGCTGGCGGACGAGGTCCTCGAACGCATCGACGGCCCGCTGGGTATCTACGGCCACTGCGGCGTCGGCAACGCCCTCGCGGTCGGTGTCGCCCGGCGGCTCGAAGAACGCGGCCGCGAACTGGAAGTCGTCCACATCGGCGCGATCTTCCCGTTCGCCCGGATCAAGGGCGCGGTCGGGACGCTGCGCACGCGGCTGGAGAAGCTGCGCAGCAACCGGTACTACGCGAACTGGCTCAAGGGCATGGGCGTCGACACCGACGACCTCGACCCGGCCCAGGCCGACCGGATCATCAGCAACATGCGGGCCGACAGCCGCGCCGCCGAGGAGTACTTCAGCGGCCTGCTCGACGCCCGCGTCGCCAAGCTGCGCGCGCCGATCGTCTCGGTCGTCGGCTCGGAGGACCCGGTCACCGACTACTACGCCGAGCGCTACCGCGAATGGGAGTTCCTCACCGACCGCACCGCGCTGGTCGTCCTGGACCAGGCGGGGCACTTCTTCCTCCGCTACCGCGCGGAGGAACTCGCGGAGATCCTCACCCGGGTGTACCCGGCGCTCGACGAGCCCGGTGACCTGCACGTCTCGGCCCGCGGCGAGGACGCGGGCTGGGCGGTGCACGACACCCACCGGGCCGAAGTGGACGAGAAGCCCGCGGTGCAGCCGAGCATGGCCCGGTTCGTGACGGTCACCGTCGGCCAGCTGGTCTCCTCGACCGGCTCCGCGCTGACGTCGTTCGCGGTACCGATCTGGCTCTACACGAAGACCGGTTCGGTCACCGACCTCGGCCTGCTCTGGGCGCTGGCCCTGCTGTGCGGGGTGCTGGTGCTGCCGGTGGCGGGCGCGCTGGTCGACCGCGGCGACCGGCGCCGGATCATGATCGCGGCCAGCGCGATCGCCGGCGTCATCCAGCTCGCGCTGGCACTGCTGCTGACCGCCGGGAACCTGCAGCTGTGGTTCCTCTACGTGCTGATCCCGCTCGGCTCGGTCGCCGGGTCGATCCAGCGGATCGCCTACCAGTCGTCGGTGGCGCAGCTCGTGCCGAAGCAGTACCTCGGCCACGCGATGGGCCTCGCGCAGCTGTCCAACGGCTTCGCGCAGCTGCTGATGCCGGTGATCGCGGCCGGGCTGCTCGCGGCCATCGAGCTGTCCGGGATCCTGGTCCTCGACATGGCGAGCTACGTCTTCGCCGTCGTCAGCCTGCTGTTCGTCCGGTTCCCCGACCTGCTGGGCTGGCGCCCGCGCGAACCGCTGCTGACGGCGATCGCGGGCGGGCTGAAGTACTCGTGGAACCACCGCGGCTTCCGCACCATGCTGCTGTACTTCGCGCTGGCCAACGTCTTCCTGGCGCCCGCGCTGGTGCTCGTCTCGCCGCTGGTGCTGTCGTTCGGCACGGTCACCGACGTCGCCCAGGTCGCGCTGGCCGAGGCGATCGGCGCCGTCGCCGGCGGGATCGGCATGGCACTGTGGGGCGGCCCGCGCAAGCGGCGCATGGTCGGCGTCCTGGCCGGCAACGTCGGCATCGCGCTCGGCAGCCTGGTGATGGGCCTGCGCCCGTCGCTGGTCGCCGTCGCGGCCGGGGTCTTCCTGCTGGCCGCCGCGATGGCCGTGTCCCAGGGCATCTACGCGACGCTGGTGCAGGTCAAGGTGCCGCAGCGCTACCACGGCCGGGTGTTCGCGATCAACCAGACGATCACCTGGTCCACGCTGCCGATCGGGTTCGCGGTGCTGGCACCGCTGGCCGTGGGCTGGTTCTCGCCGCTGCTCGCCCCCGGCGGGGCGCTGTCCGGGTCGGTCGGCGCGGTGCTCGGCACCGGCGAAGGCCGCGGCGTCGGGCTCGCCTACGTCGTCTACGCGCTGATCCTGCTGCTGATCAACGCCGGCGGGTTCAGCGTCCGGTTGCTGCGCCGGTTCGACACCGAAGTCCCCGATTCGCTGCCGGACGACCTCGTCGGCGCGCAGGAACGGGAGCGCAAGCTCGCCGGGAAGGAGGCTGCGTGAGCACCGTGGTCCTGGTCAGGGAAGCCCGCGGGCACTGGGTCGGCGAGGTCGCCGCCGCGGTGCACGCGGCCGGACACCGCGCGGTGCTCCTGGCCCCGCCGGTCGACGAAGCCGAGCGCGCGTCACTCGCCGCGCTGGTCGACGAGGTGGTGGCGGTCGACGACGTCTACGACGCCGAAGCCGTCGCCGAGGTCATCCGGTCCCGGTTCGGGGTGCCCGCCGCCGTCCTGACCGGTTCGGACGGGGCGATCGCGAGCACCGCCCGGGTCGCCGAGCTGCTCGGCGTCGCGCGCTGCCCGGCGTCGGTGTTCGAGTTGTGTGCGAACAAGTTCGCGGTCCGGGAGGTGCTGGGCGGGACCGCGTTCGCGATGATCTCTTCGGCGGCGGAAGCCGCGGACGTGGCGGCGCGGGTCGGGCTGCCGGCGATCGTCAAGCCGGTCAACGGGGCCGGGAGCAACCTGGTGCGCACGGTGTTCACTGTGGCGGAACTCGCGGCGGCGTACGAACTGCTGGCCGCGCGGCTGCCGGAGTCCGCGGACCCCCGTTACCACCGCCCGCTGGGGACACTCGACCCGGCCGCGACCTTCCTCGTCGAAGGGTTCCTCGACGGGCCGGAGTACGCGGTGGACGTGCTGATCCGCGACGGCGTCGCCGAACCGGTCGAGGTCCTCGACAAGCCGTTGATCGACGAGCGGAAGTTCGAGCTGGCGCTGTCCTGCCCGCCGGCCGGGCTCACCGGGGAGCGCACCGCGCTGATCACCGCCGCGGCCTCGTCGGCGGTCCTCGCCCTGGGGCTGGACAACACGGTCGCGCACGTCGAGGTGATCGACGACAAGCGGCGCGGCCCGACGATCGTCGAGGTCAACGCGGGCCGCCCGGCCGGCTCGATCATGCCGCTGCTGGCCAAGCTGCGCACCGGCATCGACGTGTTCGCCGAGCTGACCGCCCTGGCGCTGGGCGCGCCGCCGCCCGCGCGGGAACCGGCGAAACTGCCGATTCCCCTCGCCATGCTGATCCTCTACGCGTCCGGGTCCGGCACCCTGCGGAGCATCGGCGGTCTCGACGAGGTCGCCGCGCTGCCCGAAGTCGTCGACGTCGTGACGACGGTTTCGCCCGGCCAGGTGCTCACCGACGAGCAGGAGACGTACGCGGTCAACCTCGTCGTCGCCGGGTTCGCCGACCACGACGACCTCGCGGCGTTGCACGCCGAAGCGAGCAAGCTGATCCGGCTGGAGGTCGCGTGAAGACCGCGTTCATCGTGCGGGAGACGCACGGCCACTGGATCCGTGACTTCGCGGCTGCCGTCCGGGCGTCCGGGTGGCGGGCCGAACTCGTCACCGAGCCCCTGGCCGACGCCGAGCGGGCCGCGCTGGGGCCGGTCGTGGACGGGTTCGTCGTCGTCGAGGACGTCCGGGACGTCACCGCCGTCGCGAACGCGCTCCGGGACCGGGAACCCGCCGCGGTGCTGACCGCGGCGGAGGGGATCATCGCGACCACCGCCCGGATCGCCGAGGCGCTGGGTGTCGCGCGGTGCCCGGCTTCGGTGTTCACCCTGGCGCACAACAAGTTCGCCGTTCGGGAGAAGCTCGCCGAAGCGGGGCTGCCGGGGCCGCGGGCCGCCTTGTTCGCCGACCCGGCCGAAGCCGCGGCGATCGCGGAGCGAGTCGGTCTCCCGGCGATCGTCAAGCCCGTCAACGGCGCGGCCAGCACCCTGGTCCGCACCGTGTCCACTGTGGAGGAACTGTCGGCCGCGTACCACTTGCTGGCCAAGCGGCTGCCGGAGAACGCGGACGCGCGCTACCACCGCCCGTTGCCCGGCGGCATCGACCCGCTGCGGGTGTTCCTCGTCGAGGGCCTGCTCGACGGGCCGGAGTACGCGGTCGACGTGCTGGTCCGCGCCGGGGCCGCGGAGACCGTCACCGTGGTCGGCAAACCGCTGATCGACGAGCGGAAGTTCGAGCTCGGCATGGTCTGCCCGCCCTTCGGGCTGCCGGGCGAGCGGGCTGCGGCGATCCGGTCGGCCGCGGCCGGCGCGGTGCTCGCCCTCGGGCTCGACCAGACCTGCGCCCACGTCGAGGTGATCGATGACGCGACGCTCGGGCCGGTGGTCGTCGAGGTCAACGCCGGCCGGCCCGCCGGGGGAGCGCAGCCCGCGCTGCTGAAGCTCGCCACCGGCATCGACGTCACCGCCGAAGCCGTGTCGCTCGCCCTCGGCACCCCGCCGCCCGCGCGGGGCACCGGGCTGCCGGTGCCGGTCGGGTACCTGATCGTCTACGCCGAAGGTACCGGGCGGCTGGTGCGCGTCGAAGGCACCGGCGAAGTCGCGGACCTGCCCGAGGTCCTCGACGTCGTCACCATCGTGTCCCCCGGCCAGGTGCTCACCGACGACCAGGAGATCTACGCCGTCAACGTCCTCGTCGCCGGTTTCGCCGATCTCGACGACCTGGCCGCGCTGCACGCCGATGCCACCAAGCTTGTCCGATTCGAACTGGAGGAAGCATGACCGCCGATCTGGCAGCGCCGCTGGGGCAGCTGCAGGGCAACGAGCACACGAAGATCGCCGTCTTCCCGGCCGCGGACTTCGCGGCCGTGGAAGCCCGGCTGCCGCAGCTGCAGGCACACCTGCGCGACCACGGCGCGATCCTGCTGCGCGGGCTGCCCGCCGACCTCGACCTGTTCAACACGGTCACCGAGACGATCGGCGGCGCCCTGCTCACCTACACCGAGCGGTCGACGCCGCGCTCGGCGGTGGCGGGCAACATCTACACCTCGACCGAGTACCCACCCGCCGAGTCGATCCCGATGCACAACGAGAACTCCTACTCGGCGAGCTGGCCGGCGCGGCTGTTCTTCCTGTGCGACACCGCCGCGGAAACCGGCGGGGCGACGCCGATCGCGGACAGCCGGGCGATGTACCGCCTGCTGTCCGAGGACCTGCGGGAACGGTTCGCGGGCGGCGTCACCTACACCCGCGCGTTCCGCGAAGGGCTCGGGCTGACCTGGCAGGAGGCGTTCCAGACCGAGGACCGCGCGGTCGTCGAGGAGTACTGCGCGAGCCACGGCCAGACGCACCAGTGGACGGAGGAAGGGCTGCGCACCCGGCACGTCCGGCCGTCCTTCGTGGTTGAACCGCACACCGGCGACACCGTGTGGTTCAACCAGGCCAACCTCTTCCACGTCTCCAGCCTCGGCGAAGAGGTCAGCGAAGCACTGCTGGAGCTGTACCCGGAGGAGGATCTGCCGCGCAACGCCTACTTCGCCGACGGCAGCCCGATCCCGGTCGCGGACCTGGAGCAGATCCGGGAGGTCTACGCCGAGGTCAGCTACGCGTTCCCGTGGCAGGCCGGCGACGTCATGGTGATCAACAACATGCTGATGGCCCACGGCCGCGAGCCGTTCACCGGGAAGCGGCGCATCCTGGTGGCGATGACGGGATGACCGCACCGGTGGTGGTGCTGCTCGCCCACCCACGGCCCGGCAGCTTCAACCACGCGCTCGCCGCGCGAGTGGTCGGCACCCTGGAGCGGGCCGGGGTGCCCGTGCGGTTCCACGACCTGTACGCCGAAGGCTTCGACCCGGTCCTGACCGCGGAGGAGGCCTACACCAGCGGGTCCCGGGCGGAGGAGTTCCTCGCCGCCGAACCGGACCCGCTGGTGCGGCGGCACCGGGACGAACTGGGGACCGCGGGCGGGCTCGTCGCGATCCACCCGAACTGGTGGGGCAAGCCGCCGGCGATCCTCGGCGGCTGGCTCGACCGGATCCTCGTCCCCGGCGTCGCCTACCGCCTCGACGACGCCGGCGGCGCACCCGAGTCACTGCTGTCCCTGCGGCGGCTGCTGGTGGTCAACACCTCGGACACCCCGGAGGAGCGGGAGCGGACGCTGTTCGGCGACCCCCTCGACGCGATCTGGCGACGCTGCCTCGCGCCCTACCTCGGCGAACCGGAAGTGCGGCGGCTGGTGCTGCGGGTGGTGGCCGACGCCGGCGAGGCGCAGCGGGCCGCGTGGCTCGACGACGTCGCCTCGGAGGTGCTCCGGCTCTTCGGTTAGCTCGTCTTCAGGGCGTCGAAGACCAGCTTCGCCGCCTGGGCGATGAGCCGGTCGTCGTGCTCGGCGTGCTCGGCCTGGCGGCTGGACATGACCGCGAGGACGATCGGGGCCCGCCCCGGCGGCCAGACGACCGCGATGTCGTTGCGCGTGGCGTATTCGCCGGTGCCGGTCTTGTCGGCGACGGCCCAGCCGGCCGGCGTGCCCGCCCGGATCACGTTCGCGCCGGTCTTGTTGGCGCGCATCATGTCCGTGTACATCGTCCGCTTCTCCGGCGGCAGCGCGTCGCCGAGGGCGAAGGTGCGCAGGGTGCCGGCCATCGCGCGCGGGGTGCTCGTGTCGCGGATGTCGCCCGGCGCGAGGTCGTTGAGCGCGGGTTCGGTCCGGTCGACGTGGGTGGTCGTGTCACCGATCGCACGCAGCGCGGCGGCGAGCCCCGGCGGCCCGCCGAGCTGCTGGAACAGCAGGTTCGCGGCGGTGTTGTCGCTGTAGCGCAACGCCGCGTCGATCGCGTCGCGCAGCGAAATGCCGGTGTCGACGTGCTTTTCGGTGACGGGGGAGTTCTCCTGCAGGTCGGCGCGGCGGTAGGTCAGCACCTTCGCGAGGTCTTCGATGCTGGTGCGCTGGAGGACGGCGGCGGCGGAGAACGCCTTGTGGGCCGAGGCGTAGCCGAAGCGCTCGTCGGCGCGGTGGACGACTTCGCGGCCGGAGCCGGTGTCGAGGGCGTACACGCCGAGGCGGGCGTCGAAGCTGCGTTCGAGCGGAGCGAAGTCGGGCTGCGGGGCCGCTGCCGGTGTCGCTGCGGCCGACGTCGGCGCCGCCGGCTTCGGCGCCTCCGCGGTGCAGGCGGTCAGCGGGACGAGGAGCAGCGCGGCGAGCGCGGCCTGCCTGGCTCGGGGGAACGGCACGAAGACTTCCTTCCGGGGTGCTTGATCGTCTTCCGCAGTTTCACGGCGTTCGTTCATGCTGTCCAAGACGGAACTGAGCCGTTCGATGCCGATCTGGCATAAGGTGTGGTCGTGGACCTGGTCGGCGGCTGCAGGGCGTTCGTGAGCGTGAGCGAAACGGGGAGTTTCACGGCGGGCGCGGCGCTCGCGCGGATCCCGCAGCCGGTCGCGAGCCGGCGCATCGCCGCGCTCGAACGCCATTTCGGGGAGCGGCTGTTCGACCGCTCGACCCGCCGGGCCCGGCTCACGCCGTTCGGCCGCGACGTGCTGCCCTCGGCCCGCCGGCTCGTGCAGCTGGCCGAGGCGATGGAACACGACGCGCAGCGCGCCCGGCTGCGGCCGGTGCGGGTGGCCGTGCCGGCGACGTGCGGGGTGCGGGAGCTCGCCGGGCTCGCTGCCGAAGCCCGGGCGCTGGGGATCCACCTGGAGTTCCGCGAGGCCGGGCCGGGGGAGCGGGCTGCCCTCGCCCGGACGAGTGAAGTGCGGGCCGCGCTCACCGCCGTCCCGGTCGAGGAAGCCGTGTGGTCGGTGCCGCTGGGGCTGGCCGGCGTGGCGCCCGTGCCGAGCCGGGTCGTGCACCTGGAGACGCTGCGGACGGGCCGGGCGCCCGGCCCGCGGCGGCGCGTCTGGATCCAGCCGGAGGACGACGTCCCGCACGTCCGCGACCGGGTGCTGCGGGCGCGGGACGCGGTGGGGCTGTCCCCGGCCCAGGTGGCGGTGGCCGATTCGCTGACGTCGGCGGCCGCGGAGGTGTTCGCATCGGAGGACCTGCTGCTGTGCTCGCCGGCGCAGGCCGAGGACCTGGGCCTGAGCTGGCGCCCGATCGGCGAGCCGGACCTCGCGCGCGGCTTCGACGTCGCGGCGACCCTGGCCGAGGACGCGGACCGGCTCCGGACGACGTTGCGCGCGGCCGTCGGCCGGTGCCTCGGAGCGGACCGGTGACCGCGGCACTGGTCCGCGACCTGCGCGCGGCCCTGGACGACGGCGGCCTGCGCGGCTCGTTCCTGGTCCGCGACCTGCGCTCGGGCGCCGAAATCGCCATCGACCCGGACCGCGAGTACCCGATCGCGTCCCTGGTCAAGGTCCCGCTGGCGGCGGCGACCCTGGACCGCATCCGCCGCGGAGAGCTCGACGCGGCCACCCAGCTGGAGGTCCCACCCGGCGGCGTCACCACCCCGGGCCCGATCGGCCTGACCCGCTTCCGCCACCCGGCGCGCGTCGCCGTCGGCGACCTGGTGTACTTGAGCACGTCCCTGAGCGACGGGTCGGCCGCGGACGTCCTGTTCGGACTGACCCCGCCCCCGCGGATCACCCGGATGCTGGGGGAGTGGGGCCTGCCCGGGATCGCGGTCCGCCACCTCATGCGCGACCTGGTGGAGACGCCGGCCGAGCGGTTCGACGCGGGCGAGGCGGATCTGGCCCACGCGCTGGCGATCGGCGCCTCGACGGCGGGCCGCGGCCACCGCCTCCCGCAGCTCGACGTCACCCGCGCGAACGCGGCATCGGCCCGCGCGCTCCTCGCGTTGTTGGAGGCGCTGTGGACCCCGTCGAACATCGACCCCTCGGTGGCGGCCGGCGTCCGTGAGCTGATGGCGAACAACATGATCCGCCACCGCTTGACCCCCGACTTCGCGTCCGACGCGGCGCGGTGGTCGTCGAAGACGGGAACGTTGCTGAACCTGCGCCACGAGATGGGCGTGGTCGAGCACGCGGACGGCGGCGTGTTCGCGGTGGTGGCGCTGACGGAGTCGAGGGTGCCGGCGGTCCTCCAGCCGGAGGCGGAGGTGCTGATGGCCCGGGTGGCCCGAACCATGCGCGATGCGTTGCGCGGCGGCTGAGGACCAGGGGGGGCGGAATTGGAGGCGGTGATCTCGGCCCCGGCGATGGAGTGGCCAGGGTTGGCTCGTCCCCGGCAGCCCACGGGTAGTCGCGAGTGGACCGCCCGCCGAACCCGCCGAAGTGGGGCCGGCCCGCGCCCCCGGCGACCCAGCTCCCGGACCCCGGCCCGCGCCTCCGGCGACCCAGCTCCCGGACCCCGGCCCGGGCGTACCCGCCCAGCTCAGACCTCCGCCTTCACCCCGAACTCCACCTCGGCCGTCTCCACCGTCCCGGCCGTTCGCCCTGGCGCTGTCTGGTACTTCCAATACAGGTTCGTGTGCGCGATGACCTGTCCGGGCGGTGGCGCGCCGTACGCCGACAGGTCCTCCGTCGAGTGCGCGTCCGAAACCAGTGTTACGTCATATCCCCGCGCCAGGGCCCCGTGCAGCGTCGACCGGATGCAAGCGTCCGTCTGCGCGCCCGCCACCAGCAGCGAACCGATTCCGCGGCTCGCCAGGACCTCCTCGAGCTCCGTGTCCTCGAACGAGTCGCCATACCTCTTGTGCACCAGCGGTTCCGTGTCCCGGCGCACCAGCTCCGGCACGTACTCCCACGTCCGGCTGCCCCGTGGCAGCTCGTCGCTGGTGTGCTGGACCCACACCACCTCGGTGCCGGCCGCGCGGGCGCGGTCGACCAGCGCGACGATGTTCGCGACGACGGGTTCGCGGTCGTGTGCCGTCTCCATCACGCCGTTCTGGACGTCGACGACCAACAATGCTGTGTGGGGACGGCCGGTCAATGTGGTCATGGCGCCACCCTAACCACCGGCACCGACAATTTCCGGAAGTAGCATGCCCCGCATGGACTACGGGATGCTCTTGCTCGGTGTCGTCACGCTGGTCGCGGTCGTCGGGCTGGCGTCGTCGGCCACGGACCGCAGGCTCGGCCGGGTCGATCGGCGGCTCGCGCGGGTGGAACGGAAGCTCGACGCGATCGCCGAGGCGCTCGGTGTGTCCATCGGCGAGCCGGAACTCGCGAAGGTCACCGAGTTGCTGCGGCAGGGCAAGAAGATCCAGGCGATCAAGGCCTACCGCGACAGCACCGGCGCGGACCTCAAGGAAGCCCGCGACGCCGTGGAGCGGCTCACCTAGGCGCCCCGCCGATGTGCTTGGCGGACACCGCCTCCCACACCGCGTCGAAGTTGTCGTACCGGTCGCTGTCCGGGAGCCCGCCGAGCGAGCCCAGCACCGAGTCGCCGCCTCCCGCCGCCGCCGCGCGGCGCAGGAGCTCGTCGCGGCCGCAGGGGTACTCGGTCTCCGACAGGTGCTGCTCGAGATCGGTCCGGTCCGGAGCGGGCATCGCACACCTCCTGATCGTTTCCCTCCCCGCGTACCCGGGGCGGCCGGGAGGGAAACTCAGCCCACGACGATCGTGTGGTCCGACCGCGGTTCCAGGGACCCGATCACCGGGTGGCCCGGCAGCTCCCCGGCCACCAGCAGGCCACCGGACGTCTGCGCGTCCGCCAGCAGCAGTGCCTCGTCCGCCGAAATCCGGGACAGCTCCGCGTGCGGGCGGACCCAGTCGAGGTTCCGGCGGGTGCCGCCGCTGACGTACCCGTCGCGCAGCGCCTCGCGCGCACCCTCCAGGTACGGCACCGCCGCCGG